>JBFJPL010000012.1:0-56023 GCA_041617155.1 Kiloniellales bacterium | reverse complement strand
CGCGCTTCTTGGCCGCCGGCTTACGACGGGCCGTGGTCTTCTTCGCGACGCGCTTCTTGGCCGCCGGCTTACGACGGGCCGTGGTCTTCTTCGCGACGCGCTTCTTGGCCGCCGGCTTGCGACGGGCCGTGGTCTTCTT
This sequence comes from Kiloniellales bacterium, assembly GCA_041617155.1. Taxonomy (GTDB): domain Bacteria; phylum Pseudomonadota; class Alphaproteobacteria; order Kiloniellales; family JAKSDN01; genus CAMYKD01. The sequence continues at coordinate 55,884 of JBFJPL010000012.1, read as the reverse complement.
CGCGACGCGCTTCTTGGCCGCCGGCTTACGCTTGGCAGTGGTCTTCCTGGCAGTCGTCTTCTTGGCCACGCGCTTCTTAGCCGTGGTCTTCTTGGCGACCGCCTTCTTCTTAGCGCCAGGCCTCTTGGCAGCGGTCTTCTTGACCGTGCGCTTCTTGGCCTTGGTCTTCGCTGTCGTAGCCATAAATCAATCCTCATGAGTCGTGGTATTGGCTAGGGCACCCTCTGGTGCCGAATAATCGATGTAAGTGTATACTGTTAAGAAAGGCTTACTCAAGACAGCGTGGTTAGATAGCTCGTCTTGGTACATATTGGAGCAGGTCATCAGATCTATTCAACAAGGCATGCCTATAGGTATCGTGCATTACCTTTTGTTCCGTTGTGCCGATGGCGGGGCGATTCCGGCAGTGTAGAGCCGATTCCGTCCTCTTGAGCCTGCTCTATCGTCAGTTCCCTGCCGCCGATCTCTGTTGAAAACTCATGGCCGACCCTTTGCCTTTGCTTGGACAACGGAACAATTACGCTTGCTATCTTGGAGGTACTTTTTTTTTGACGGAGCCTATTTAACCGGAACGATCGGCTATTGAGTACCGGGAACCGGTCCTCTTTCGCGCATGATGACCGGTGTGAGAATCGCGGGCTAGGAGCCTGTCCGAGTGTTGGTCACGGGTCGCACCGCGTTTTCGAGGCCTTGGGCTAGGACGGTGCCGCGCCGCGCTGCCGGGCGCATCGCGAGCGGTCCCGGACGACGCCCCAAGGCCTTGAGAACGCGGCCTGTCCGGCCGCTGCAGCTCATGATCAATACTCGAACAGGCTCTTAGGGACCCGCAACGCGAACGTCGTGCGGGCAAAGAAAATCCCCGTTGCGGTGGTTAGACCGAACGGGGACAAGTTGAACAGGGAGGAGGCCCTAGAAGGGCATAACGTCACCTTAGGATGGCATGGTTAACGAAGTGTTAACAACCGTGAAATCAATCAGCTTACGGTAAATTTTTCTGCCGGTGGTCATAGGACTTTGGATTTGAGGGTATTTTCGACGCCGCCTTGTGATTGGCTACGGTCCGCGGCACTGGATCGGACCCGTATTTTTCTTCAGAAATCCCTATGGAAGAGCGGATTGTCTCGGATCAACCGAGTCCGGAAGGCCTCGACGGCGGCGGGATCGTATCGCTGGTCGCGTGCGATATCGATCCTGATATCCGCCAACACGGTGCCCGGTGCCGGAGAGAGCAGGAGCAACCGGTCGGCCAGCTGGATGGCTTCTCGCAGATCGTGTGTGACAAAAACCACCGTGGTCGGCCGATCCTGCCAGACCTGCAGAAGCAACGACCTCAGTCGCTGCGCCGTCGGTTCGTCGAGCGAGACGAAGGGCTCGTCCATCAGCAGCACGTCGGGTTCGATCGCGAAGGCACGAACCAAGGCCACCCGGCGCTCAAGCCCAAGCGAAAGCCTGGCCGGATAGGTGTGACGGAACGGTTGGAGCCCGGTCACGGTCAGCAGTTCCTCAACCTGGCTTCGGTTGCTGTCCGAACTGTCCAGCACCAGCTCTACGTTCTCTATCACTGTGCGCCACGGCAGCAGACGCGGGTTCTGAAATACATAGCCGATTGCCGGCTGGGCCCGGCCGTGGACCGAGGGCAGAACGATCCGGCCGTCGAAGTCCCGGTCGAGCCCGGCGATGCAATTCAGCAAGGTGGTCTTGCCGCAGCCCGACGGGCCGAGAACGCAGACGAACTCGCTGCCGCGCAAGTTCATCTGCAGGTTCCGCAGCGCCGCATGAGCCGGCGCCTCTCCGACCGACGGGAAGAGCTTCTGCCGAATATTGATTTCGAGCTGGCTCAACGGCGCCACTGGTTGGCCCGCCTTTCCAGGGGCTGTAGCAAACCGATTTCGATGAGCTGGACGACCGCGACGAAGGTCAATGTATAGGCCAGGATTCCGGCCACATCGAACAATTGGAACAGGGTATGGAGCTCGAACCCCACGCCGTTGCTACGGCCCAGCAGTTCGACTACCAGCACGATCTTCCAGATCAGCGCCAGACCCGAGCGCGCCGACGCGGCGACAAAGGGGAAGAGCTGGGGCAGAACCACATGGCGCAACGTTTTGACGCGGTTCAGCCGAAAGACCTGCGCCATTTCCGTGTAGTCGGGGTTGAGCGCCCGCGCGCCTTCACGCAGCGTAACGACGACATTTGGGATCTTGTTGATCGCCACGGCGGATATGGCTGCCACCTCGCCCAGGCCGAACCAGACGTAACACAAGATGATCGTCACCAGCGCCGGCACGTTGAGGAATAGAACCAGCCAGCCGTCGAAGAAACGGTCGAGCCCGCGATTCCGGCCCATGGCTATCCCGAAAGCCACGCCGATCAGCATCGCGAGCGTGAAGCTCGCCGCAACGCGGAGCAGGGTGATGCCGATGTTGTATGGGATCTCGCCGTCTTGAAAGCCGGCGATCATGACATCGAAAACCACGATTGGCGGCGGCAGGACGCGGTCCCGGACGACCATGGCCGCCGCTTGCCAGAGCACCAGAAGCACGATCAGCGAAAGAACCTGGACGAGGGTTCTGCGGTGCAGGGTCATTGAGAGCGGGTCAGTAGACAACGTGCGGCCAGAACGTGCCGTCCTGGAGTTCCCGGGAGCGTCCGACCAGCTGTTCGCCGCCCTGTTCGGCCAGGATGGCGAACAGCTTCTTGGCGTCTGCCCTTTCTGCCGGCCCCCAACGCGCCGGGATGCCGCGCCGGTAGCCGTCGCGCAGGGCGAGGAAGGTCGCCTCGTCGGACACCCGCATCAGCGGCCGCAGACGTGTCCACTCCGCGTCGGACTCGAGAAGTATCTGCTTGGCCTGCTGCGAGGCGCGTAGAAACCCGTCCAACTCCTGGCGGTGGGCTTGGCCCCAGGCCTCGTCGAAGACGTAGCCGATCAGCGGCACCTCGCTGTCGATGTCGAGCGCCCTGGTCATGGCCGTGACGCCCAGGACCCGGCGCAGCCCGGCCGCTTCCAGTCGCGCGGTGAAATGCCAGAAGTTCACCACGGCATCCAAGCGCCCAGCCATGATCTGTTGGTTGAGCAGGGGCGGCGCACCGAAGACCTTATCAATCTGCTCATCGGCATCGAAGCCATAAGCTTTCTTGGCGAGACCGCGGAGCACCAGCCAGCTCTTGTCGAGCGGGCCGCCGGCAATGCCGAGCCGCTTGCCCTTGAGATCCGCCAGGCTTTTGATGGGCGAATCGGCCGGCACCATGAGCGCGCCGACCGCGGTGGAGAAGGGCACGAATGTGAAGCTCTCGCCCTCGGCGCGCTGACGCGATACCCAGACCCAGTCGGTGACGATGATTTTGACTTCGTCGGCCAGCAACGCCACGCTGGTCGCGTTCGTGCTGGCCAGCTCCAGGACCTGAAGCTCAATACCCTCGGCCTTGTCGAGACCGTGGTGCTTGATCACGTCGAGTTCCCAGTTGACCGTGCCGAATTTGAGCACGCCGACCCTGACGGCGTCGGCTGCCGCGGCCGGCCCTGAAAGCGCGAACCAAGCGGCTACTGCTAGAGCCGCCGTCCGTGTTGCTACGGACTTCGCACTGGCAACCATCGTTGCTATGAGTTCCTCCCCACGTTCCCGGCGATTTCTGACGGCTACCCCGGCGCCGGACGCATGCTATCGGCCTTATCGGGGTTTGAAAACAGGCTCCACAGCTAATCTTTTAGCAGCCGGTTACGCACCAGGTAGGATAGCCCGCGGGACCACGATGTGTCGGTGTTGCCGCGAATATCCGCGCTCATCGCCCGCAGACGTTTTCCGCTGGCCGCGTCGCTCATGTAGATGTTGATGTTGAGGATCAGGTTGCTGACCTTCTGGACGGTCCCGATGATCGCCAAGTCGGCGCCCAGATCGAGCGCGATTGAGGCTTCGCACCCGTTGCAGCCATGCAGATAACCCGCATCGGCCACCCGATCCGCAACCGCCTCCTGGTCCAGGACGACGTAGCGCCCGGACTCGCTCAGTTTCTGGCGCAGTAGGTCGCTGATCAAGCGTAGCCGCTGTTGTTCGTCCGGGCGCTGACCCGATGTTTCGCCCTCGAGGCTGGTGTCGATCAGCTCGAAATCGAAGACCGCGACACGCGGCACCTCATTGCCCCCGGCAGGATGCCAGCCGTTCAAGGCGAGCAATAGGATCGCTGCTACGGCGCACCGTTGGCACGATTGGAAAACGAACGGCATCACCTCTCCCCATTTGCCGGATGAGACCCAAACTAGGCGATCCGGACTTGCAAAGGTATATATTTTTGAATGGCTTCCAGATCGGGCCGTGATTGACATGAGGAGCGCAATCTCGACAATGGCCGTCAAACAACACGTCGTTTCGGGAGGGGTCGAGTTGGTCTGGCGCTTTTCTATCGGGGTGATCGCAGCGCTTGCAATGGTGCTTTGGAGTCGGGCACCCGGATCCGCGCAGGACGTGGCGATCGTGCGCATCGCCTACCTGAGCCACGTGGTCGAGCGGCCGCCGAAGCTTTCGAACCTCGAGTTGCCACCCCAAGATGAGGGAATTCGCGGCGGCCAGCTGGCGATCAAGGACAACAACACGACCGGCCGTTTCATGAAACAAGCCTTCGAGCTGCACGACGTCAGCGTGCCGGCAGAAGGCGATCCGGCGGTGGCGTTCAAGAAACTGATCGCCGACGGCTTCCGCTTCGTCATTCTCAACGTTCCGGCCACGCGACTCGTCGAGCTGGCGGATTTGCCCGAGGCTCGCGGCAGCCTGATTTTCAACGCCGGCGCGCCCGACGACATGCTGCGCAACGAAGGTTGCCGGGCCAACCTGCTGCATGTCCGGCCCAGCCGGGCGATGCTGGCCGATGCACTCGGCCAGTATTTGATGTCGAAGCGTTGGCGGTCTTGGTTTCTGGTCATCGGCCGGCGCGAAGGCGACCGGCTGTTCGCCGCGGCAATCAGAAGGGCGGCCAAGCGCTTCGGCGGCAAGATCGTTGCGGAAAGGACCTGGGACTATGGCGCCGACGCGCGCCGCACGGCACAGTCCGAGGTCCCGGTCTTTACCCAAGGGGTCGACTACGACGTGCTGATCGTGGCGGACGAGATCGGCGAGTTCGGCGAATACCTGCCCTATCGTACATGGGAGCCCAAGCTCGTGGTCGGCACCCAAGGCCTGGTGCCGACTTCGTGGCATCACACCCACGAACAATGGGGCGCGGCACAATTGCAGAGCCGTTTCCGCAAGATGGCCGGACGCCGTATGACTGCGCTGGACTATGGCGTCTGGGCGCCGATCCGGGCACTGGGCGAGGCCGCGACGCGCACCGGATCGACCGATTTCGACGGGATGGTTGGCTATATCAAGGGACCGGATTTCGAGCTTGCCGGTTTCAAGGGGCAGAAGCTTACCTTCCGCTCCTGGAACGGACAGCTGCGCCAGCCGGTCTTGCTGGTTTCGCCCACGTCCCTGGTCTCGGTGTCGCCCCAGGACGGCTATCTCCACCAGCGCTCGCTGCTGGATACTCTGGGCTATGACGAGCCGGAATCCACGTGCCGACTGCAGTGAGTTCGGGCATGCTGGGGTCCGGTGACACGAGATACGAACGAGCCAAGCGGGCAGAGTAGGAGAGACGAAGTGAGACACGGATTTGAGGCGGCGATTCTCGCGCTATTGGGCTGGGTTTCAATTTCCACGGCCCAGGCTCTGACGGTCTATGTCTCCAACGAAAAGGACAATACGATCAGCGTTATCGATGTCGGCAAGCAGGTGGTGACGGCGACCGTCAAGGTCGGACAGCGGCCGCGCGGCATCATTCTGAGCAAGGACCAGACGAAGCTCTATATCTGCGCCAGCGACGACGACCATATCGAAGTGCTCGACCTCGAGACGCTGAAGCTGATCGGCACCCTGCCGAGCGGCCCCGATCCGGAACTGTTCGTTTTGCATCCCTCGGGCAATCCACTCTACGTTGCCAACGAGGACGATAATCTGGTCACCGTGGTCGACGTTGAGAAAGGTTCGGTCATCGCCGAGATTCCGGTCGGTGTGGAACCTGAAGGCCTGGGGCTCAGTCCGGACGGCGAGGTGTTGGTCAACACCTCGGAAACGACCAACATGGCGCACTTCATCGACACGCGAACCTACCAGATCAGCGACAACGTCCTGGTCGACAGCCGTCCGCGGTTTGCCGAGTTTACCAGTGACGGCGATCAGGTTTGGGTGACTTCCGAGATCGGCGGCACGGTCAGCGTGATCGACGCGAAAACTCGGGAAATCGTCAAAAAGATCGGGTTCGAGATCCGCGGTGTGCGTCCCGAGGCCATCCAGCCCGTCGGCGTCAGGCTGACAAGGGATGGCCAGTGGGCCTTTGTGGCCCTGGGGCCGGCCAACCGCGTCGCCGCAATTGATGCCAAGACCTTCGAGGTGAAGCGCTACATGCTGGTCGGGCAGCGTGTCTGGCAGCTGGCCTTCAGCCCGGACCAAAAGTTGCTGTTCACCTCGAACGGGGTCTCGAACGACGTCTCGGTCATCGACGTCGAAAAGCTCCGGGTGATCAAGTCCATAGCCGTGGGACGCTTCCCCTGGGGCATCGCGGTCAAGGAATGACCATGGCAGCGGCAATCGGTCGCGAGTGGGCCGTGCCCCCCGTGGGCGAGGAATCGTGAGCGCGGGGCAAGCCAAGGCGATTGCTCCAGCGACGGCTGAGCTGTCGCGGGTAGCGGCCCTCACGGTCGAGAAGCTGAGTCACGATTTCGGCAAGCGACGCGCGCTGGACGAGGTGTCGATCACGATTCAGCCGGGCGAGTTCACGGTGCTGCTTGGCCAAAACGGCGCCGGAAAGACGACCCTCTTCTCTCTGGTGACCCGGCTTTACAGCAATCGTAGCGGCTCGATCCGCGTGTTCGGCGAAGAGTTGCGCGAGCGACCATCGTGGGCCCTGGCACGCATCGGCGTGGTGTTCCAGCAGCGGACTCTGGATCTCGATCTGACAGTAGCCCAGAATTTGCACTACCACGCGGCGCTGCATGGCATGGCACGGGGGGTCGCGAGCGAACGGATCGCGCAGGAGCTGGCGCGCCTCGAATTGAGCGAACGGGCCGGAGACAAGGTGCGCCAACTGTCCGGTGGCCAGCTCAGACGGGTCGAAATCGCCCGCGCCCTACTTCACAGACCCCGGCTGCTTTTGCTCGACGAGCCGACCGTGGGCCTCGATATCGGCAGTCGCCAGGGAATTCTGGACCATATGCGCCGGCTGGTCGCGGACCAGCAGTTGGGCCTCCTGTGGGCAACCCACCTGATCGACGAGGTGGTGCCTGGGAACAGAGTGATCGTGCTGCACGAGGGACGGGTGCTGGCGAGTGGCGGGGTCGACGAGATCGTGCGCCAGGCCGGCGCGACCGACATCCGCGATGCTTTCAACATGCTTACGGCCGGCAAACGGCCGGCGGGAGCGAAATCGCCGTGACTCCGATACAATATCTGCGCTGTCTGCGGGGCGTGGTCGGCCGCGAGGCCTTGCGCTTCCTGCACCAACGCGAGCGGTTCGTCGCGGCGCTGGTGCGGCCGCTGGTCTGGCTGTTCATCTTCGCCGCCGGGTTCCGCGCGGTGCTCGGCGTTTCCATCATTCCGCCCTACGAGACCTATGTGCTCTACGAGGTCTACATCACGCCGGGCCTGGTCGGCATGATCCAGTTGTTCAACGGCATGCAGTCTTCGCTCTCCATGGTGTACGACCGCGAGATGGGCAACATGCGGACCTTGCTGGTCAGCCCCATGCCGCGTTGGTATCTGCTGACCTGCAAGCTGCTGGCCGGTGTCTCCGTGTCGATCCTCCAGGTCTACGTTTTTCTGATCATCGCCTGGTTCTGGGAAATTCAGCCGCCGCCGATTGGCTATCTCGCCGTGCTGCCGGCCTTGATTCTATCGGGCTTGATGCTGGGCGCGCTCGGTCTGCTGCTGTCGTCCTTCATCAAGCAGCTCGAGAACTTCGCCGGGGTCATGAACTTCGTGATCTTCCCCATGTTCTTCGCCTCCTCGGCGCTCTATCCCTTGTGGCGTATCAAGGAGTCGAGCCTCCTGCTCTATCAGATCTGCGCCGTCAACCCTTTCACCCACGCGGTCGAATTGATTCGCTTCGCGATCTACGGCCAGGTCAATTTCGAGGCGTTGCTCGTGGTGGTGGCCTGCACCTTGGCTTTCATGGGCATGGCAATCTACGGCTACGATCCGGCGCGGGGGCTGATTGCCAGGCGTGGCGGGCCGGCAGGGTGACGCGCAATTGGAGGGAGCCATGAACGCGCTCGCTATGGCAAGAATCCGGTGGACCCGCGGTTTCGCAATTGTTGCGGTAGCGCTGTGCCTGTCCGGGTTCGGCGCGGACGATCTCGTCGCCGCCGGATCGGACGACCCCGATTGGCCCTGCATACAGCGCAAGGTGCCGGAGATCTCGCCCGGCATGGTCTGGGCCGGACCGCCGGTCGAAGAGCTTGAGCAGGCTTGGAGCGAGGATCCCCAAGTTGCGCAACTGGCCGATCGGATCGCGGCCCGGCGAACGCCGATCGAGGAGGCCGAAACGGCTATTGCCGACTTTGCCGCCAGGCTGGAGGTCGAGAAAGACCGCAAATTGACGCTGCTGTTCGCAGCGACTTTGGCCGCGATCAACAGCGAGCGGAACTCATTGATTAGCGGCATCCGGCGTTATGCCCGACGTCAGGCCGAGCTCGCCGAAAGAATTCAGGAGCGGATCACCGAACTGAATCAGCTGCCGTCCGGTGAAGCGCAGGACGACCGGCGCCGAGAGCTGGAAGAAGCCCAGCTTTGGGATACCCGGATCTATGAGGAGCGGGAACGGTCGCTCACCTATATCTGCGAGCAACCGGTTCTGCTCGAACAGCGCATATTCGCCCTTGCCCGGGTCATAATGGCCCAGCTGGACTGAGTTCCGCCTACCGATAGTGGGGCCGCGCGCCCTCGACGTCGCGGCAGATTTGCTTAACGCCGTGTTAGGAACTGCTGGCCTAGAGTCGATCGATTAGTGCATTGGAACTGATCTCGGCGCGCGTGGGTAGAGTCGCCTTCGGGCCACAGCCCACTAGAGGTTTCAGCCATGGCAGCGATTCTGCACATTTACGATGAGACACCGGGCACCAGGCGACTTCTGGCTGGAACGGTTACGCTGAGCAGCCAGCGGGTCAAGGCCCGCGAAATCGTCCGCCGCCGGATCGAGGAGGAGGTCAAGGAATACAACCGGTGGAAGGAAGGCCTGTTCCAGGGCCTTGTCCAACCGACCCAGTCCGAGCCGCTGGTCAACGGCAATATTGTCCACTACGAGCTCGAGGAAGGCCGCGCCATCGACTTGCAGCAGCAAATCGATGTGGCTATGGAATCCTTTGGTCCCCAAGGATTCCACCTGCTGTTCGACGACCGCCAGGTCGGCGGGCTCGACGAAGAGGTGGTGCTGACCGGCAACAACACGGCGACCTTCGTCAAGTTCGCGCCGCTGGTCGGCGGCTAGAGCTACTCCGGCGTCCAGCCGGCCACCGGCTCGCTCAGCTCGGTCGGCAAGCCGGCCGCGGTCCAGGCGTCCGTCCCCTCGGGGAACCAGAGCACATTCTTGTAGCCGTAGGAGATGGCGCGCTTGGCGGCGTTCCAGGACATCCAACAATCGGCCAGACAATAGAACAGGAGCTGTCGCTCCTTGTCGCCGCCGCTCAGGCGCTCCAGATTGTCCCGGAAATAACCTTCGATCTCTTCGGACAGGCCGCCGAAGCCGGTGTTGGGCAGCCACACGCTGCCCGGGATGTTGTGGCGCGGCCGCGGCCGCCAGATGGTGCCTTCTTTCAGCCCCTTAGGCTTGGGCGGCCGTGGCAGGACATCGATCAGGACGGCCTCGCCGGTCTCGACAAGTACCTTGACCTGGTAGACCGAAACGACCGTGCCGCCGGTCAAGGTGGCCGGCACCGGCGCGCGGAACTGCGCCATGCGATAGCCCTGCGGTTCCGGCACGGAGGCCTCGCCGCGCGGCGGCCCGCAAAGCACAGCAGCGGCCAGAAAGGCGGCGGCGAACCCGCGGCTCGAAACGAATCGGCGCATCCGGGAGCCTCTTAGGGAGCGATCCGCTTACCCTGATCGTCGAGCAGCGGCACGCCGTAGTCCGCCAGGATGGCGTTGATTTCCGGCTGTTTGCGCTTGATCAGCTGGTTGATCTCGTGTTTCCACTCGGGCTCGTTGAAGCGCACTCCCATGGTAATCCGGAAATCCATCCGGACCTCGCCCGGGCGGCTCGGCAACGGCACGACGGTGAGCGGCGGGCTCTGCTGCTTGCCGTAATAGCCGGCGATCGGTCCCCACAGCACCCCGACATCGACCTCGCCGGCCGCGATGTCCTCGATCATCTGCTTGCCGGGCTGCTCGAAACGGGTGTCGGCGACGAGATGGTACGGCCGGACCCGGCCCAAGAGGCCGTACCTGGCCATCAGACTGGCCGGCGGCGTGCCCGCGACCACTCCCAAACGCAGCTTTTTGAGCTCGGGGTCGTCGAGCGCCGAAAGCCTCAGACCGTTATCGGATCGGTACACCAGAGCATAGCTGGACCGGTAGTAGGGGTTGGTGTTCTGCAGCAGCTCGAAACCGAGGGAGATGCCGATCACGATATCGCACTTGCGCGCCTGCAGGGTGTTGCGCACGAATCCCGTCGCCTGGGGAAACCAGGTATAACGCACCGGCACGGCCAGCTCCGTGGCCAGCAACTCCGCGATCTTGTTCTCGAAACCTTCGCCGGCTTGGTTGGAGAAGGGCAGGTTGCTGGGGTCGGCGCAGACCCGCAGCGACGATCTGTCGACCGCTTCGGAGGTGGCGGCCCGGCCAGCCGTGGCGGAAACGCCGAGGGCGGCGACGACAAGCAGTCCGCAAAAAAGTAGGTTTCGGGTCGTCTTGTCGCAGCTAGGCCGCATGCCTAAACCCCTCCGTTGGTCACCCTTCTGCCCGCCACCCGGCGCTGTCAGCCGAAGCAGGAATCATCGCGTTCCTTGGCCTCGGCCGGCTTGGGCTGCTTCTTCGGCCGGCCGCGGTCTAGCACCCCGTCGGACCGGGCCTTGAGATAGGCGTAGAGATCGTCGATGAAGCACATGACGTTGAGGTTGTTGCCGAAGGCCGGCATTTTTTTCTGCTCGGCGACGCCGACGGTCTCCTTGCCGTTGACCACGACCTCGAGGAAGTCCTCGTAGCTCAGCCGCTTCATCGAATCGGTCAGCGCCGGCGCGAAGGAGCTGCCGAGACCGTCGGGCCCGTGGCAGACGTGGCATTCGGCGTGATAGCGCCGGAAGCCGCTGAAGGTGTACCAATCGACCACGCCGTCCTTAATGCGATAGGGCTTCTCTTCATCCTGCGCGCTGAGCGGCGTCGGCGCGGCGCTGGCCAGCACCAGCAACAGCGGCGCGGCGATCAGGATTTTCCATGGGAACCGGTTAGGGATCATCGAACCCCGTCCTCTCCTGGTTGGCACTTGAGGTTGTCGGTCGTCTCAGACCCGAAAGAAAGGCCCGGCACCCCGATTTCTTTACGGGACGCCGGGCCAAGCCGTTACTTGCCGACGGTCAGTTCGGCAGTGCGAAGACCGTCAGCTGGCCACCGAGCTGGGTGTAGTTGCTCAGCGCGGCATAGCCGCCGACCGCACCCAGGCCGGCCTGCGGATCGGTCAGACCCGCCGCCAGACCGATGCCGGCCCAGCCGCCGACACCCGACAGGATGGCGACGTACTGCTTGCCGCCATGCATGTAGGTGGTGACGTTGCCGATGATGCCCGACGGCGTCTTGAACTTGTAGAGTTCCTTGCCAGTCGTGGCGTCGACCGCCTTCAGGTAGCCTTCGAGCGTGCCGTAGAAGACCACGTCGCCCGCGGTCGCCAGCGCGCCGCTCCAGACCGAGAAGAGCTCGGGGTTGGACCAGACGATCTTGCCCTTGCCGGCATCCCAGGCGATGAAGTTGCCCATGTGGTTGCCGCCCGGCGCCGGGTACATGCTGAGGGTGGCGCCGACATAGGGCTGACCGGCGGTGTAGGACACCCGGAACGGCTCGTAGTCCATGCAGACATGGTTGGTCGGCACATAGAACAGGCCGCTCTTCGGCGAGAAGGCCGCAGGCTGCTGATCCTTGGTGCCAAGCGCCGCCGGGCAGATGCCGGTGGTGTTGACGTCCTCGCCCTGTTTGTGGGTCGAGTACTTGTCGACCACCTGCGGACGGCCGGTCTTCATGTCGACATGGGTCGCCCAGTTGACCGCCGGATCAAACTTCTCGGCCACCAGGAGCTCGCCGGTGGCGCGATCCAGGGTGTAGCCGAAGCCGTTGCGGTCAAAGTGGACCACGGTCTTGCGGGTTTTGCCGTCGACCGGGATGTCGGCCAGGATCATCTCGTTGATCCCGTCGTAGTCCCACTCGTCGTGCGGGGTCATCTGATAGAGCCACTTGGCCATGCCGTCATCCGGATCGCGGGCCATGATGGTCATGGACCAGCGGTTGTCGCCCGGACGTTGCGCCGGATTCCAGGTGCTGGGGTTGCCCGTGCCGTAGTAGATCAGGTCGAGATCCGGGTCGTAGGAATACCAGCCCCAGGTCGTACCGCCGCCGATCTTCCACTGATCGCCTTCCCAGGTGTTGGTGCCGGAGTTCTTGCCGACCGGCTTGCCGAGATGGGTGGTCTTGACCGGGTCGACGAGGATGTCGGAGTCCGGACCCATGGAATAGGCCCGCCATTCCTGCTTGCCGGTCTTCAGGTTGTAGGCCGTGACGCTGCCGCGCACGCCGAACTCGCCGCCGCTGATGCCGATGATGACCTTGTCCTTGACCACCATGGGCGCGCTGGTGCCAGTCTCACCTTTCTTGGGGTCGCCGTTGACCGCTTTCCAGACTACCTTGCCGGTCTTGGCGTCGAGCGCGACGACCGTGGTGTCGGCCTGGTGCAGGATGATCTTGCCGTCGCCATAGGCGACGCCGCGGTTGACCGTGTCACAGCACATCACCGGGATGGTGTCCGGGTCCTGCTTCGGCTCGTACTTCCAGACGATGCGGGCATCTTTGCTGAGATCGAGGGCAAATACGGTGTTCGGGAACGGCGCATGCACGTACATCATGTCGCCGATGATCAGGGGGCCGCCCTCGTGGCCACGCAGAACGCCGGTCGAGAAGGTCCAGGCGACCTGCAACTTGCCGACGTTGTCCTTGGTGATCTGATTCAGTTTGCTGTAGCGCGTGTTGGCGTAGTCGCCGGTCGGCATGACCCAATCGTTAGCGTTCTTCTGCATGCTCAGAAGTTCATCATTGGCCGACGCCGTCGTCGGCAGCAACATCGCCGCCGCCACCGCGAGACATGTGGTGCGTAAGGATCCTCTCATTTGGAATTTCCTCCCGTTTTGACGATTCAAGCTGGTTGCCAGTTGCACCGAAATTGCCGTCGGTGGTCCGGAACGCGTGTTCAGCTGGTTACAATTCCCGCCGTGCCCAATTCTACAACAGCCGGCAGGTCTCGAACCGCCATTGTCATTTGCCTGTGCGGACCGTTTGATCGGTTCCATCAAACAGCGTTGCGCCGCACAAGATCAACTTCCTCGAGCCGATGGCTCGATTTGGCTGGTTGCTCTGGCGTTAAATTAGGTGACGATCGGTACCGCGGCAAGATGTATTTGCAAGATCAACATCCTAAAAACCTTTTTGGAATGATCCTGCGCGCCGAAACGCGATCGAAAGTGGCATTTCGTCTGGCTCGACACTGTCTGGAGCCCCGCCTATGATCCTGCCGCTTTGAAATGGCGGGGTGCTTGAGACATGCGGCGATCCTGGACCAACGGTGCTTTCGCCAGGGCGCTGGGACCGGTGCTTCTGGCTACAGCGCTCGCCCCATGCGCCGCCCTTGCGGCCGAACCCCTGCCGGTAACCCGAGTTGCGCCGGGGGTTTATGTGCATCGCGGCGCACACGGCGAGGCGACGGCGGAGAACCTGGGAGCGATCGCCAATGTCGGATTCATAGTCGGCGGCGAAGCGGTGGCGGTCATCGACACGGGTGGCTCGGCAGCTGAGGGTCGGCGTTTGCGCGCGGCGGTCCGCCAGGTAACCGACCTGCCGATTCGCTATGTCATCAACACCCACGTCCATCCCGACCACGTCTTCGGCAACGCGGCCTTTCTGCCCGACGGCCCAATCTTCGTCGGCCATAGCAAGCTATCCCGCGCCCTCGCCGCACGCGGCGCTTACTATTTGGCCGGTCTCAAGGAAAGTTTCGGCGACTTGGCCGAGGCAACTGAAGTCGTTCCCCCCAGCCTCACGGTGACCCAGCTCCTGACGCTCGACCTGGGTGGCCGGATTCTGCGCCTCACCGCCTATCCGACCGGCCACACGGACAACGACCTAACCGTGCTGGACGTCGAGAGCGGGACGCTGCTCGCCGGCGACCTTCTGTTCATGGAGCGGGTGCCGGTGGTCGACGGCAGCCTGAAAGGCTGGCTCGAGGTGATCGCCGAACTCCGCCAAGTCGAGGCCAAGCGGGTGGTGCCGGGCCACGGCCCGATAAGCGCCCCCTGGCCCGCGGCCCTGGATGGGCAGGAGCGCTATCTCAGGGCGTTGCTGGAGGGCGTCCGCACGGTGATCCGCGACGGCGGCACCATGGAACAGGCGGTCGAATCGGTTGGCCGTGACGAGCGCCCGGCCTGGCGGCTGTTCGACGACTACCACGCCCGCAATGTGGTCACCGCCTTCGCCGAGCTCGAATGGGAGTGATCAGACCGGCATTGCCGTAGCCGCCCTAGTTACGGTAATTTACCGCTGTGCCGTGCAGAATGGCACGGAAGGAGCCCGCACATGAACCGTTTCAGCCTGCCCGCCGCCGCCCGTGTCTTGCCCTGGCTCATGGCATTCGCGGTTGCCCTGGGAGCCCGACCCGGCGACGCCCGCGCGACCGCCGAGGAAGAAGTCTGGCTGGAACTGAAGGAGACGCTGTTCGAGGATCGGCCGATCCTGGCGGGCGAGGGCGTGATCCGGCTGGAAGCGCCCTACCGGGCTTACGACGCGGCGATCGTGCCGATCACCATGGCGGCCGAAATGCCGCAGAACTCCGGGCACTACATCAAGACCATCACGCTGATCATCGACAACAACCCGGCGCCGGTCGCCGCGGTCTTCGGCCTGACGCCGCTGAGCGGCACCGCGACAATCTCGACCCGGGTCCGGGTCAATGCCTACAGCCACATTCGCGCCGTGGCCGAGACCAGCGACGGCAAGCTTTATATGGCCGCGAAGTTCGTCAAGGCCTCGGGCGGCTGCTCGGCGCCGGCCGCCAAGGACGCCGATCAGGCGCTGGCCCGGCTCGGCAAGATGAAACTGAGGCAGTCCGCCCCGGTGCGCATGAGCCGGCCGAACCAGGTGCAGCTGCTGATCAGCCACCCGAACTACTCCGGCCTGCAGATGGATCAGTTAACCCGGCACTACATTCCGGCGCATTTCGTGCAGGACGTGAAAGTGTCTTACGGCGATAGGACCGTCATGACGGTCGAGGGCGCGATCTCGCTGAGCGAGGACCCCAGCTTCCACTTCTCCTACGTGCCGGAAGGCCCCGGGAGTCTCACCGTGGAGATGCGCGACACCGACGACGCGGTCTTCACCCGAAGCTGGCCGGTCGAGCCCGAAGCCGGCTCCTGAAGCACGCGAAGGCTCAGAAGCAGCGGATTTCAGCTTCCACCTGGGCGCGCTTCAGGTCCTCGACGATTTTCTTGAGCATCGAGCCGTCGCGGAAAACCACGCTTTTCTCGCCGCCGACCAGGCGCATGCGCATGATGGTCTCGGCCTCGACGTATCGCTCGTAGGGCATCAGCGAGGCGATCACGTCGATACTGCACGAGCAGCGCTCCAGGTTTTGCTGGGTCTGGCCGTTGCTGGCCATGCAGCCGAAGACATAGTCGGCCCGGGCCGCGGTCGGATAATCGTTGGCCCAGGCCGGGCAGGCCAGCGAAAGAACCGCAAGCGCTACGGCAAAAAAAGATTTTCGCATCGTCGCTCCTTTAGCCCGAAACCCCAGGCTTCGTCCATTCGACGTGGCCCGGCTGCCGCTCAGCTTGCCGAGGCCCGGAAGGTCACGCTGGTCTCGATCCGGGTTCCGTCGTTGTCCTCCGCCGGCACGACCGACCTGATTCTGTAGATCCCGCCCGGCACCTGCGGAACCAGGAGGAACTCGTACCACTTGTTGACGAAGCGCTGGAAATGCCTGCCGTTGGGGTCGTCGACGAAGGGCCGCAGCGTGATACGCGTCGCCGCCAGGTTCTGGCCGCCATGGTCGATGGTCGTCGGCTCCACCGCGACCTTGTCGCGGAAGGCGAAGCGGATGCGGTTGCGATAGTAGCTGCTGGCACCGCCGACCGTGCGCTCCATTTCATCGACGTCGTGCTGCAGGAACAGCATGATGAGCGGGTTGCCTCTGAAGCCCTCGAGCGCCGGGTAGGCTTTTTGCCGGTCGCCGCTCAGGTAACGGAAGCTGAGGTCCTTTCGGCCGTCGGGCCTGATCTTGGTCACGGTCAGCTCGACCTGGTCCTCGAAGCCCTCGCCCGCCTTGGCGCTGTGGCGGAAGTCGTAGAGCAGGGTGCCGGGCTCGGAGATATTCTTCAGGTGCGGGGTATCGAACAGCGCCAGCTGCGCCGGCGTGTAGGCGCTCTCTTCCGCCGCCCCGGCCGGCAAGGCCAAAAGACCGGCCAACAGGATGCCAGCCGTTGTTCTGAAAAGATAACCTGCCACGCCGATCTCCCTGTTTTGCGTCTCGTTCGGGCCTTTTGCCACCGGCCCCCGTGGATTGCCTGGATCATAATGGAAATAGCCCCTGAAAAGGAACCGTCCCGGTGCGCGGCGCTTTCTGCTAAGCTCGCGGCCCCGATTCGTCCTGGAACGAGGTGACGAAGCGTGTCGGCGGGCACTGTTTCCAAATTGGTGGCGGAACTCCTGGTCGCGATCCAGGCGCTGTCGGGCTACGGCGCCCCGTCGGAGGCGCCGCGCGTCGAGTTCGTCTCGCACCAGCGACTGCAACAGCAGGTCTGCGGGCGCCCTTGCAAGGTTTACGGCTGGTTCCCGCCCGGACAAACGATTTTCATCGACGACCGCCTGGATCCGGCCAAGGATGTGGTGGCCCGCAGCATCCTGCTCCATGAGCTGGTTCATTATCTTCAGCAGGAGGCGGGCACCTTCCCGCCGGGCGGCGGCTGCGAAACCTGGCTGGACCGGGAATGGGAAGCCTACGACATCCAGATTCGTTGGCTCGCCGCGCAGTCGGCCGCGCCTCGATCCTGGGCGCGACTCGGCCTGCGCCGGCAACGCATGAACTGCCGTGGCGCCGTCCGGCCCGGCGACGCTGCGACCGCAACGCAGCCCGAACGGAGGTGAGCGCCCGAAGCGACCACGGCCGGCGCATGGTGGTCAAGCTGGGCGGTAGTCTCGCCGGTTCGACTGAACTCAAAGCCTGGCTGGAGGTGCTTAACCATGCCGGCCGCGGGCGGGCCGTCATCGTGCCCGGCGGCGGCCCCTTCGCCGACCAAGTGCGCCGAGCGCAGCGAGATCTCGGCTTCGACGATGTCACGGCGCACCACCTGGCGATCCTTGCCATGGAACAGTTCGGCCGGGTGCTCGCGGCGCTGTCGCCCGGCTTGATCCTGGCCGACAGCCGCCGGGCAATCGAACAAGCTTTGGCGGGCGGCGAGGTAGCGCTCTGGCTGCCGGTGCCCATGACCTTGGGCCGACCTGAGATCGCCGCGAGCTGGGACGTGACCTCGGACAGCCTGGCCGCCTGGCTGGCCGGCGCCATCGGGGTCCGGCGGCTGGTTCTGGTGAAGGCCGCCGCGCCGCCGGAAACGCCGGTGGCCGCCGGGGAACTGGTGCGCCGGGGTCTGGTCGATACCGCCTTTCCCGGCTTCCTGGCGGCCAGCGGCGCCGAGGCCTGTTGCCTGGGACCGAGCCAATCGGATTGGCTGAGAATTGCCCTGCAGGGCGACGGTGTGCCGGTCGGCAAGATCCTCTGCCGAGGCTCCTAGCCTCGGCACGGCGGCGCCGTGCTAGACTTATCGAATTGAGCGCGGCGGCAGGGCAGGGAGAGGGCCGGTTGCGAGATGGCGAGCAAGGTTCGTAAGCCGCGCCTGGCGTGGGCGTTGACCGGCTCCGGACATTTCTTCACCGAATGCGTGGAGATGATGAGCCGGGTCGCCGATCTCGACCTCTTCGTCAGCAAGGCCGGCGCCGAGGTGGTGCGCATGTACAAGCAGGACATGGCCAAGCTGCCCGAGAGCGTGCGCATCTTCAAGGACACCACGGCCAGCGCCGCGCCGGTCGGCCTGTTCTACCACGGCTTCTACCACACGCTCGTGCTGGCGCCGGCGACCTCGAACACCGTGGCCAAAATCGTTTGCGGCATCTCCGACAACCTGGCGACCAACGTCTTCGCGCAAGCCGGCAAGTGCCGGGTGCCGGCCATCGTCTTCGCGTGCGACACCGCGCCCGAGCTGGAGACCATGGCGCCTGACGGTCTGGTCAAGGTCTATCCGCGGCGTATAGACCTGGAGAACGCCGAGCGCCTGAGGGGCTTCGAGGCGACCGAGGTGGTCGAGAGCCTGGACGAACTCGACCGGGCGATTCAGGCCCGCTTGGCCAGTCTCGCCGGGCATGGCTGAGCGGCTCCTCTTCCTGACCGGCCGCCTGGCCGAAAAGCGTCTGGCGAAGGTGCTGGCGGACATGGCGCCGGCCGAATTCAGCTACGAGGTGCGCGATCTTGGCATCAAGGTGGCGGGACTTATGACCACCGATCTGGTGCGCCGCCGACTGCGGGCACCGCTGGAGGCTGATCGGGTGATCCTGCCGGGCCGCTTCCGGGGCGATCTGGACGCCCTGTCGAGCCACTACGGCGTGCCCTTCCAGCGCGGCCCGGACGATGTCACCGACCTGCCGGAGTTCTTCGGCCGGAAGGGCGGCCCGCCCGACCTTTCGCACCACGACGTGCGCATCTTCGCCGAAATCGTCGAGGCGCCGACCCTTGATGTCGAGGGCATCGTCGAGCGGGCCGAGGCCTATCGCCGGGCCGGTGCCGACGTGATCGACCTGGGCTGCCTGCCCGATACGCCCTTCGACCATCTGGAGGAAGCGGTCGCCGCCCTGCGGCGCCTGGATTTCAAGGTCAGTGTCGATTCGGCCGATCCCGGGGAGCTGAGACGCGGCGGGCGGGCCGGGGCGGATTTCCTGCTCAGCCTGACCGAGGCGACTCTGGATCTGCTCGACGAGGTCGAGGCCAAACCGATCCTGATCCCGGCCAAACACGGCGACCTCGATTCCCTGTTCCGGGCCATGGACGCACTCGATGCCAAGGGCCGGCCCTACATCGCCGACCCGATCCTCGATCCGATCCACTTCGGCTTTACCGACTCGCTGCTGCGCTACGCCGAGCTGCGCCGCCGTCGTCCCGACGCGGCGATCCTCATGGGCACCGGCAACCTGACCGAGCTGACCGACGCGGACACCGGCGGCGTGACGGCGGCGCTCATGGGGATCGTCTCGGAACTGGCGATCGCCAACGTGCTGGTCGTGCAGGTGAGCCCCCATTGCCGGCGGGCGGTCGAGGAGCACGACGCGGCCCGGCGCCTGATGTTCGCCGCGCGCGAGGACGCCAGCCTGCCGAACCGCTACAGCAATGCGCTGCTCTGCCTGCGCAGCCGCAAGCCTTTCCCCAACACGCCGGCCGAGATCGCCGAAACCGCGGCGATGATCCGCGACGCCAACTTCCGCATCGAGGTCGCGGAGGACGGCGTGCATTGCTACAACCGCGATGGCCACCGAGTCGCTGCCGATGCCTTCGCGCTGTTCCCCGGGCTCGGCGTCGAGGGCGACGGCAGCCACGCCTTCTATCTCGGCTACGAGCTGGCGCGGGCCGAGCTTGCCTGGCGTCTCGGCAAGCGCTACGTCCAGGACCAGCCGCTCGACTGGGGCGCGGCGCTCGACAAGGCGCCCGAGGATCTGGGACAGTTCAAGGCGGCCGGCGAGACACTCGAGGCCGAACGCACGCGGCGCGGCAAGGCGAGGGGCGGGAAGTGATCCGCGAGACCATCATCACCACGAAAGGCCCGGACGGCAGCGCACACATCGCGCCGATCGGCATCATCCAGGAGGGTGACGGTTGGGTGATTGCGCCCTTCAAGCCCTCGGCCACGCTCGACAACCTGCGCCACAACCCGCACGCGGTGGCCAACTACAGCGACGATGTCCTGGTCTTCGCCGGCTGTCTGACCGGCCGCCGTGACTGGCCGCTGGAACCGGCGACCAAGGTGCCGGGCTTTGTGCTGGCCGGCAGCCTGGCCCACGCCGAGCTCACGGTCGAGCGGGTGACCGAGGACAAGCTGCGGCCGCGCTTCCTGTGCCGCGTGGTGCACGAGGAAAATCACCGGCCGTTCCAGGGCTTCAACCGGGCCCAGGCGGCGGTGATCGAGGCGGCGATCCTGGTCAGCCGCCTGCACATCCTGCCGGCCGACAAGGTCGATCGCGAGATCGCCTACCTGGAGATCGCGGTCGGCAAGACCGCCGGCCCGCGCGAACGGCAGGCCTGGGACTGGCTGATGGAAAAAGTCGCCGCGCAGCGGGCCGAACAGCGGGAAGGCGCCGAACCGTGACCGCCTTGCTGGCCAGCGTGCTATCGGCCGACGAGGCCGGGCTCGCGGTCCGGGCGGGCGTCGACATTGTCGACTTCAAGGACGCGGGCCAGGGGGCGCTGGGCGCCCTGCCGGATACCGTGATCCGCCGCTGCGTGGCCGTGGTCGCGGGCCGCCGGCCGATCAGCGCGACCGCGGGCGACCTGCCGATGGATCCCGGCGTGGTCGCCGGGGCAGTGGCGCGGATCGGCGCGCTGGGCGTCGACTTCGTCAAGGTCGGGCTCTTCCCCGGCGGCGACCTGCCGGGCTGTCTCGATGCCCTGGCCGACCAGGCGGCGCGCGGCCACAAGGTCGTCGCCGTGATTTTCGCCGATCTGGCGCCGGACTTTGCGGTGGTCCGGGACTTGGCCGAACGCGGCTTCGCCGGTGTCATGCTGGATACCGCCGGCAAGGCTGGCGGCGGTCTGCGGACGCACCTTGACGAGGGACAACTGCGGGCCTTCGTGCGCCGGGCGCGGGCCCACGGCCTTTTCACCGGTCTCGCCGGCTCGCTCGGGCCGGCCGACCTGGCGCCGCTATTACCGCTCGGACCGGACTATCTCGGGTTTCGCGGCGCCTTGACTGCGGGCGGTCGTGGGGCGCCCCTGGATCCCGCCGCGGTCGCCGCGCTCAGCAGGGCGATCAAGGGTTACCAGCCGTCGATCGACAGCAGCGCGACCGCCGCCGCCGGGGCGCAGCAGGCAGCGCCTTCGCGCACCGCCTCGGCCCCGGTCACCAGCTCGGCGAAGTCCCGGTAAGGCCGTTTCAGGCGCGCCGCCAGATCGGCCAGCAGGAAGCGCCCGATGCCGGCCCCGACCAGCGGCGCTTGGTCGCTCAGGAGGCCGCGCGAGAGCGCCCGCTCGGCGGCATCCTGAAGCGTCCGCAACTGGCGTTCGGCCAGGTATCCGGCGAGGCGTCGCCACTCGGCCATCCCGGCGCTCTCCCGGTCCCGGCCGAGCATGCGGGCCAGGCGCCGGGCACTGGCCTCGGCGCTCTTGGCGCCGCCGTCGGCCGCCGGGTGCTGGTCGGCATCTTCGGGCAGCCGGCCGGTCAGGCGATGGACATCGGCCATGGTGGCGAAGTGCTCGGCCATGACCCGTTGGCAGTCGCCGCCGAAGGGCACGGCCTCGGCCACGGCCATGACCGGCGTGCGGGTCGCTCCCGTGTAGATCAGCTCCTCGGAGACCAGGCGCTCGGCGTCGGTCATGCCGCGCGCCCGCACGGCGCCGCCGCTGAGCGGCAGGACGTCCGTGGTCGTGCTGCCCAGGTCCATGAACAGCGCCTGGTCGAGACGCCCGGCGGTTAAGCCGGCGCTGGCCAGCCAGTTGGCCGAGGCCACCGCCTCCGGCTGGCCGACGGCGTCGCCCGGCGCCAGGAAGCCGGCCCGGCCGCAGTAGATCCCCAGCTCCGAATCCGGAAAGGCGCCGGTCATAACGTCGATCAGCTGACCGACGCCCTTGGCCCGATTGGGAAAAAGGTCGACCAGCTCGCCGGTCATGGTGACGCCGTGACGTTCGACCCCCTCGGGCAGCCGGGCGCGCGCCTCGCCGATCGCCCGCTCCAGCCGGTCGAGGCCCTGCCAGAGCGGGCAGGGCAGCTGGACCACCTCGAGCAAGTCACCGTCGCCGGTCGCGACGGCCAGCTTCAGGTGGGCGCCGCCCAGGTCCCAGCCGGCGACATGGTGCTCAGGCATGGCAGGCCTCTCGGACGTCGATTTCGACCGGGGCGCAGGCGAGCGGCCGGCGGGCGGCCGCCGATCCATGATCCAGCAGGTCGAGCACCAGACCGGCCGGATTGACGCCCAGGGCCCGGTGCAGCCCGACGTAGGAGGTGGTCAGGCGCGGATTGATTTCCAGCACGAGCGGCCCGTCGGCGGTCGCCAGGAAGTCGATGCCGACGTAGCCCCACAGGCCCTCGATCGCCTTACCGACGGCCTCGGCCAGAACTTGGCAGGACTCGCGTTCGGCCTCGAAGCCGCCCACGACGCCGCCGACATAGTGGAAGCGGCCGGCGTCGAGCGCGATGTTTTGGAGATTGCAGGCGAGCAGCCGGGCCGCGCCGGCGGCGTAGAGCACCGAGAGGCTGCCGGCTGGCCCGGCCAGGTAAGGCTGCACGACGAGATCCTTACCCCGCCCGCCACGGGCCAGCCACGCCTCCAGTTCGGCCCGCCGCTCGAACAGCATCGCGTCTTCGCAGCCGGCGCCCTGGTCCGGCTTGACCACCCAGCCGTTCGCGGCCTCCGGAACGGCGCGCGCCGGCCAGGTTGGGACGGCGGCCACGCCGTGGCGCGCGAGGCGCTCGACCGTGGCCCGCTTGGAGGCGGTCAGGCGGATCGCTCCCGGCCGGCAGCCGATCAGGCGGCATCCGGCCTTCTCCGCCAACAGGCTCAGGTTTTCCAGTATGCCGTCTTGCTCCGGCGCGACCGGCCAGAAGGCGTCGACCGAGGCGGTCAGGCAACGCCAAAGCGCCCAAGGGTCGGCGCCCGGCTCGAACCGAAGAAAGTGGATCGGAAGTGCCGGCGGCGGCAGGCGGGAATCGCGGGTTGCCCAGACCTCGATGCCGGGCAGCGCGGCCAGATCCTTGACAAGCGCGGCCAGCATCATATCCCCTTCCCGGGCCAGCGAAGGTGGCAGCTCGCGGCCCGCCAGGCCGCCGCCGGTCACGTATTCGCAGACCAGGACGCGCAAGGTTTGGCTCCATGAGGATCGTGCCGGTTATCGACCTGAAGGGCGGGCAAGTGGTGCACGCCCGTGGCGGCGCGCGCGAGACCTACCGCCCGATCCTTTCCATCCTGGCGGATGGCAGCGAACCGCAGCGGTTGGTCGCGGGCCTCCTGACGCTGCATCCTTTCGCGGACCTTTACGTGGCCGACCTGGACGCCATTGCGGGGCACGGCGACCATGACGCCGTGCTGGAGCATCTGCGCCACGCCTTCCCGGACCTGCGGCTCTGGGTCGATCGGGGTCTCGCCTCGGAAGCGGCCTGCCACGAGTGGCTGGCGCGCGGCCTGGGCGATCTGGTGATCGGCAGCGAAAGCCAGAGCGACCCGGCTCTGGTCGGACGGCTTGCCGAAGGCGATGCGGGCGGACGGATCGTCCTGTCGCTGGATTTCAAAGGGACAGGTTTTCTCGGCCCGCCGGCCCTGCTTCGAGATGAGGCGCTCTGGCCCGACCGGGTGATCGCCATGACCCTCGCGCGGGTCGGCGGCGCCCTGGGCCCTGATCTGGAGACGTTGTGTGCCTTGAGGGCGCGGTCGCCCGGGCATCAGATTTATGCGGCCGGCGGCGTGCGAAGCGCCGGCGATCTGCGCGAGCTGATTCGGCACGAAATCAGCGGCGCCCTGATTGCCAGCGCGTTGCACGACGGTCGGATCGGCCGCCGCGACCTTAGGGCCTTGAGCACAGCGGAAGGCGCCAGGTGAGCCAGCCAGAGAGAAAGGGGTGAGACGACACTCACCCCTCTCCGTCAGCCGCGTATCATGTCGAGCAGCTTCCCCAGCAGGCCACCGGATTTCGGCGGTGGGGATTCCGGCTGCGAGCTGCCGTCCTTTCAAGAGGCCGCGAAAGGATGCGATGCGCTGTCCTTCTGCGCCACCACGTCGGCGGCGGTCGGCTTGCCGGCGACGGCCCGCTCGATCGATTCCTTGACCGCCTGGTAGTTGTAGTCCTGGATCTTCTTGTCGTCCTCGGCCAGCCAGTGGATGAAGACGCCGACGCAGATGAAGAGATTGTCGGCCTCGTCCTGCGGGATCGTGCCGTCGGCGACGCTGTCCGCGACCGCCTTGGCCACCGCGTACTGCGCCGGACCGAACATCTGGACCGCCTGCGTCGCGCCCTTGATGGTGACCTTGTTGAACATCACCGTGTTCGGCTTGGTCGCCAAGTTGGGTGCCACGACGGCGAGCAAGGAGGTGAA
This sequence comes from Kiloniellales bacterium, assembly GCA_041617155.1. GTDB lineage: Bacteria > Pseudomonadota > Alphaproteobacteria > Kiloniellales > JAKSDN01 > CAMYKD01. Next base: position 31,286 of record JBFJPL010000012.1, on the reverse strand, counting down.
ACCGTCCTTGTTGTTGGTCAGGCAATGGCAGAACGCCGATTCGGCTGCGCTGCCCCGTGGACCGATGATCAGGTCGATGTGGGCAACCTCGTTGCCCTCGCCAACCAAGGATTCGCCAACCATAACCTGGTTTATCTTAGCCATGAATCTGCCTCCCGTTTGTTTCTATCGAACGCTTTTTCGTCTAAGTTCGCCGGCCTTTCCAGGCGAACACGACGGCGCCACACGACCGGCGAACACCGCTCCATCCCGACGAATGCGGCTATCTTTCGTTTGCAGCGCCTGACAAGAAAATCGCCAGACCGGTTGGCCCAGATAGCACGGCTCTGATGGACAGAAACGCCGTAGGTAATGGTAATCACTAACGCTTCACCCCGGCAAGGTTATATTGATTCAGCCGGCAGCGGACCAGGAGCCCCATGTTTCAGGAATATGAGAACCACGACGGCCTTGGCCTGGCCGAACTGGTCCGCGGCGGCGAGGTCCAGGCGAAGGACCTGGTGGACTGCGCGATCAAGCGGATCGAGGCGCGCAATCCGCGGCTGAACGCCGTGGTCCACAAGATGTACGACCAGGCGCTCGCGGCCTGCCGCCAATCGCTCGAAGGCCCCTTCGCCGGCGTGCCGTTTCTGGTCAAGGACATGCTGCTGGCCGTTGCCGGCGAGCCGCTGACCGCTTCCTGCGCCTTTCTCGATGGATTCGTCCCCCGATACGACAGCGAGCTGGTCAGCCGTTACAAGCGTGCCGGTCTGGTCATGGTCGGCAAGACCAACGTGCCGGAGTTCGGCATCATGCCGGTGACCGAGCCGGCGTTTCGCGGTGCGACGCTCAACCCCTGGAACCCGAACCACACGCCCGGCGGTTCCAGCGGCGGTGCCGCGGCGGCGGTGGCGGCCGGCCTCGTTCCGCTCGCACACGGCAACGACGGCGGCGGGTCGATCCGAATTCCGGCGTCCTGTTGCGGCCTGTTCGGGCTCAAGCCGACACGTGGCCGCACCCCGCTCGACGTCAATCTCTGCGAAGGCTGGGGCGGCTTCGTGCAGGACCATGTCATGAGCCGCAGCGTGCGCGATTCGGCGGCGTCGCTCGATGCCACGCTCGGCCCCGATCCGGGTGCGCCGTTTCATCTGCCGCCGCCCGAACGGCCCTACCTCGAAGAGTTGGCCGGCGAGCCGGGCCCCTTGCGCATTGCCTTCTCGAGCAAACCCCTGTTCGGCAACTCGACCCACCCGGACTGCATCGCGGCGGTCGAGGACGCGGCGCGGTTTTGCGCGTCCTTGGGACACCAGGTCGAGGAGGCGTTGCCCGACATCGACAAGGCCTACTTGATCCGCAGCTACCTGCTGATGGTCGCGGTCGACATGGCGCAGGCGATCGAGGCAGCGGGCCGCGTCATGGAGCGCACGCCGACCGCCGACGGCTTCGAGCCGCAGACCTGGATGCTCGGTCTGATCGGCCGCAAGGCAAGCGCCACGGACTATGCCGAGGCGATCGAGGCGACCCGCGTCGCGGCACGCGGGCTTGACGGCTTCTTCGAAAGCTTCGACCTCCTCCTGACCCCGACCTTGGCGCATCCGCCGGTCACGCTCGGCTATTTCGATCTGACCGCCTCGGAGGCCCTGCAGCTCGCGGTGTTGCGCCGCTATCCGGTCAAGGCGCTGCTCGACAAGGCGGTGGACGAACTCTCCAAGGACGTCTTCGAATCCACCGCCAACACCATGCTGTTCAACATGACCGGCCAGCCGGCCATGTCGGTGCCACTTTACTGGAATGGCGCCGGCCTGCCGATCGGCGTCCAGTTCGCCGCGCGCTTCGGCGACGAGGGGCGGCTCTTCTCGCTGGCCGGGCAACTCGAACAGGCCCGCCCCTGGTTCGACAAGCGGCCGTCCAAGCGTGGCTGACGGGCTAAAGGTGCTGGCGAATGCCGCCGCTACGAGCGCGTGGCCCGGTCCAGCAGGCCCTCCAGCCGGTGGGCAAAGATGCTGGCGACCGTCAGGTCGGCGCTGGTGCCGGGGTTGAGGCCCTCGGCCTTTAACTCGGCGTCGAATTCGAGCAGCTTTTGCTTCACGGACTCCGGGTCGTCGGCGGCGCGCAGCAGCGCGGCAGGCGCTTCGGCGCGCTGGCGCACCTCTTCGGCCTTTGCCGGACCGTACTTGCGGGCGATATGGCTGTCGGCGGCGCCGGCAAGGAAGCCCAGGTAGACGTCGGCCGCGGCCCACGCCTCGTTGTTCCAGCACGACAGCGCCCGGCGCAGCCCCGCGACCCCGAGCTCGAAGACATCCCGGTAGTCGGTGGCATATTGCCGGGCGACGAGGTCGCGCGATGCCGCCTCGGCCATGGCCGCGGTCAAGGAGACCGCCGGTGCGTCGCGGACGTCGTGCCGGTCGCTGCGGCCCAAGCCGGCAGGCTCGGCCAGGCGAATGGCTTCAAAGGCCAGCTCCGCATCGCTGACCCGCAGGTCGGCGAGCACCGAGCCGACGCGCGACCGCAGATCACCGCCGCGCCCAACCAGCGCCGCCTCGGCGAGCGGCGCGGCCAGTAGGACGATTCCCAGATTGGTGTTGCAGCCGACCGCCGCGCGGGTCGCCTCGATCGCGCGCAGGATGCGCTCGCCGACCGCGAGACCGGGCGTTGCGAAGATCGCCGCGACCGCTTCTGCACTCCGCGCGAAGTCGGCGGCGCTCATGCCGTGGCCGGCCGCGTGGTGATGGACGTTGCCCGGCTTCAGGGCTTGCAGTTCGATCAGGCAGGCGTCGCGAATTGCCTTGCCCACTTGGCCCGGATCGAGCTTCAAGGGCCGCTGGTCCCGCGTTCCGGCCGCAGGGCTTCGCGGGCCGCCGGGGCCGGTTGGAGGTGCGCCAGGAAGCTCTCGGCCAGCGCTTGGCTCAGGTCGAGGCTGGTGACCTTCTGCAGGCCGCTCCAGGCCGGCATGGAATTGACCTCCAGCACGAGATGGCGGCCTTCACGGTCGCGGATGATGTCGACCCCGGCAAAGCCGGCGCCGACGGCACGGGTGGCGGCGACCGCCAGTCCCGCCAGGGGCTCGACCAAGGCGGTTGCCTCGGACCGCGCGCCCTGGTGCATGTTGGTGATCCACTGCACGCCGCGGCGGACCATCGCCGCCAGCGGCCTGCCGCCGGCAACCAGGATGCGCCAGTCTCGCCAGCCTGCCTCCGGCGCGGCGACGAGACGCTGCAGGTAGTAGACGCCCGCGACCTCTTCCGACGGCGGCAGCGCGGACGCGCCCTCGATCAGCCGCAGCCCTCGGCCTTGGGACCCGAACAGCGGCTTCAGAACCAAAGGACGGTCCGGCCGGGCCTCCCGGTCGAGCAGCGCGCGTGCCTGTTCGCTCGATTCGCAGGTCCAGGTTTCCGGTGTCGGGATACCGGCGCGTTGCAGCAGGAAGCTGGTCATGGACTTGTCGACACAGCGCTCGATCGCGGGGGCGTCGTTGCAAACGACCACGCCCAGGGAGTCGAGGGCATGGAGAATGCCCAGCCGGCGGGTCACCTGCTCGAAGCTGCCGCCGGACACGCAGCGCACGAAAACGCCGTCCGGCAGCCGGTTGTCGAAGCCGGGCAGGGTAAGCCCGTGCGGTGCCTGGGTCGAAAAGCCGCAGTCCTTGAGAGACAGGCAGCGCGGCGCCGCATCGAGACATTCGAAAGCCTCGACCAGGCGCCGCGCATGCCAGTCAACCTTGTCGACCAGGATCGCGACGCATCGCCGTCGCCTGCCGGTTGGCCCGCGGTTGCCGTCGACCATCAGCCGAAACTCCTGGCGACAATGTCGGCATCGATCTGTCCGGCCCGGTGGCTGCGTCCGCTCTCCAGGGCGGTCACCGTGACCCGGGCGGGACTGAACAGCAAGGGGTCGATGGCATAGAAGTCACCGGCGACCGCCTGGAAAATCTCGACGAAGGGCCGGCCGTAGTCGGGTGAGTTCACGCTGGGCAGCCGTTCGGCAAGGTCGCGGGCCTGGTCGTCCGGCCCGGTAACCGAGATCTCGACCGATCCGCCGTAGATGATCGCGTCGTTGGTCTGCCCCATGGCGACCAGGAACGACCGGGCCGGTGGCGGCACCGGCGCGGTCCCGGAGCCCTCGACCACGCGCTCGAGCGGAAAGCCCAGCTCATGCAGCTTATGCAGCGCCACCTCGAGCACCCGCGCGACGATCTGCAGCGTGCCGGCCGGGCTTTCGGTCGGCGTCAGAACGAGCGTCAGACCGGCCGCTTCGATTCGGCAGTCGCGAACGATCTTCTCGACCAAGGCGGGCGGCGGACGCCGGCCGACTTCGAGCACCAGCACGGCCGTCTCCGCGGCATCCCGATAGCCCAGTTCCTCGAACAGAGGCTCCTTGACGGCCAGCGCCCGGCCGGGGCCGGAGCCAAGCGCATGGAACGCGCCTTTGCCGGAGCCGTCGGACAGGCTCCAGCCGGCATACTGGCTGCCGAGGCAGGCGAGCACCGGGCTGGCCGAGCGGACGGTCAGGCGGCGCAGCCCATGGCCCCAGGTGGGCGTCGGCTCCAGCTCGACCTGCCCGAGACCGGCCAGGCAGATCTCGGCAATGCGTAGGCCGGCGTCGGTCCCGCCGGGACATTCGATCCCGGCATCGATCAAGCGGTAGCCGCCCTCCGGCCGTTCGACCTTGATTCTCAACCGGTCGGATTCGGCGACCAGTTGTTCCACCAAGGGTGCGGCCAGCTTGTTGACGCTCGGCCAGGATGACGGGTCGGACATGATGCGGACGAGCCTCGTGCTAGACCGGTGCTACGGCAAACCTGCCGGCGAATTGACGCTCGCGCGCCGGTGGATCGGAAGCCTCGGACAGTGCCAGGACTTCGTCCCCTCGGCGCAGCGCACGACGGCGGGCTTCCGCCGCGTCGCGGCCGCTGGCCATGACCGTGCAGAGCGGCTCGTTTATGCCGATCCTGGTTCCCGGCGCCGGCCGGTCGGCGGTCCAGCGCGGCCAGCGGTGCGTTGTCGCCACCACGATGGAGCGCTCGGCATAGACAACGGCGCAGGCCGAAGCGCGTGTCGGACCCCGCCAGCTTCGCGGCAGCCGGCCCAGGCAGGCCTGGCGGTGCAGTTCGAACAGCGGCGCTTGCCGGTCACGGTCGAAGATATCCAGCGTGGCGCCGGGCCGGGGGTTGATCTCGAGCAGGTCGAAGCCGTCGTCGCGCAGCAGAAAATCGGCGCTGCACAGGCCGAGGAGCTCGACCGCGCCGGCGACTTTGCGCACCGCCCGGTCGAGCTCCGCCGCCTGCGTGGCATCGATCAGCGCCGGTTGTGCGGCGCCGCCGAAGCGGAAAATCGTCGAGGGTCCGCCGGGCGAACACCACTGCTCGCTGAAACCGAGGGTCAACGCGCGCACGCCGTCGGCCAGGAACAGGGCCGAGACCGGGCGGCCGGAGGCTTGCTTCTGGAAATAACAGTCGGGCGGGCAGTCGGACTTGCCGACTGGCCGCACGTGGCCGCCGCCCATGGCACCGCGGCGCTTGACCAGCCAGCCCTGTGCCGCGGTCGGTGGGGTCAGGGTGGTTTCCGGATGGCCGATACCCAGACGCTCGAGCAGGCCGGAGAAGGCGACCGGGTTCTTGACCTGCTCGGCCGCCGCCGGACCGGTGCCGAGCAGCCGGTAGCGCCTGGCCAGTTCGGCCAACAGGTCCGGGCGCGCCTCGAATCCGGAGCCGTAGACGAGACCGGCCAGGTGCTCTTCCCCAGCGGCCAGTTGCGCCAGGGTTGCCAGCAGGGCATCGTCGTTGAAGCCGCCTGCGAGATCGCCGGGCACGGCGCGCGCGCGCTCGGCGTCGCGCCGCGTGTCGAGGTCGCGGAACAGGTCGGCGACCAGCGGCCGATAGCCGGCTTGTCGCGCGGCGGCGGCCAGCGACCGGCCTGCCAGCCCGGCGATCAGGACGGCGTCAGCCAACGAGCTCTCGCGCCGCGACGAAGGCATCGCGGAAGTCCAGGAACAGCGGTTCATCGCTATCGATCATGCGCCGGAACAGGCCGGCTTCGACCTGGTACTTGATGTTGCCCACGGTGAGCGCGCCGACCCCCACGCCCGGCGTGCCGGCCAGCGGTTCGCCGTCGTCCTTTACGCCCAGGCCCTCGACCCCGGCCGGCGGCACGGCGTTGATGTCCGCGGCGACCTTGAGCCGGCCGGCGGCGGCCAGTTGTGCGCTGGAAAGCACCTGAACGGCGGCGCGACCGGCGCAGAAGATCACCTCGGCGTCTTTAACCAGGGCGGTCTTCAGGGATTCGCTGCTACCGTCCGCATAGTTCAGGTCGACATCGAAGCGGGCCTTGGCGTCCTGCGCGCCCTTCCTGACGCGCTCCGGTCCGTCGTACCCGACCAGCGTGACCTCGGCGCCTTCGCCCGCGGCGATCACGGCCGACGCGAAACCGACCACGCCGGTCGCGCCGAACACCACGACCTTGCGGTCATTCCAACCGGTGTCGAAACGCGTGATCAGTTTCTTCTCGACACAGGCGACCATGGCCGCGGCGGTGGTGAAGGAGCCGGACGGATCGGCGAACACCGACATCTGGAATGGCGGAAACATGGCCTTGCGGGCCGCTTCCAGCATGTCCAGGGCGAGCACCGCGTTCTTGCCGCCGATGAACACGGCGGTGCGCGTTACGTTCTTCGGGCCGCGCGAGAAGATCGCATCCTGGACCAGACCCGCGACCTCGCCCAGTTCGACATTGATATAGGGCACCGCCACGTTGAAGCCGGCGTCCATCGCCATGTTGACGTCGAACGGGCTGACATGGCGCAGCGGGCTGAGCATGTGAAGAATGTAGGGGCGTTGCATGACCAATCGTTCCTCCCCGCGATAAGCTTTGTTCTCCGGTCTTCTCTCTGGCGCCGCGTTACGGCGCCGCCCGGATTGCCTTTTCAACCTCTACCTCGGCGCCGAAGTTGCGTCCGCGCCGCAGTTCGAAGGCCAACCCCGTCGTCGCCGGCCGACCGCCGCGCAGCTCATCGAGCGTCCGCCTGCCTTCGGTCGCGTCGCCGATCAGCGCGAAGCCGGTCGGCCCCCAAGAACTCTGGCCGACGCCGATGACGCCCCGATCTTCGAGCCAGGCCAATACTTCGGCGACCTTGGGGCTGGCGAAGCGCCCACCCTGGGCCGGCGCGAAGTGATCGCCGATCGTGCGTTGCAGCTCGGCCACCGCCGCCCCGAAGCCGTCGATATCGCCTTCGGCCAGGGCAGGCAGGGCCGCCATCACCGCCAGGCGGCAGAGCCGCGCCGCGCCTTCGGCCGGGAAGGTCGGCAGCCGCTGGAAGGCCGCGATCTCCTCCGCGCCGTGCACCCCGGGGCCCGAGCGGTCGTAGATCAGGAGAATCCGCCACTCGTCGGGAAACGGCAGGCGGCTCAGGATCGGCGGCGGGCGTTCGGCGGCGCCACGGCCGCCGTCGAGCAGCACGCCGCCGTCGAGGAAGGCACCGAGTCCTATGCCCGAGCGGGCGCCTCGGTCGAGCAGCTGGGCGAGCGCAGCGGCCTCGACCTTCAGGTCGAACAGCCGGCAGACCGCGGCGCCGGTGGCGAGCGCGAGCTGGGTACCGGAGCCGAGCCCGGCGTGGGCCGGGATGGCCTCCGCGATCTCCAGGTTCAGGCCGTCGTCGAGGCCGAAATGATCGGACAGGAGCCGCAGGTAGGCCTGCGCCCGCTCGGCGTCCGGCCCGCTGACCGAGAACCCGGTGGCCGGGGTCAGCCGCAACCGGGTACAGGGCCCGTCGAGAGTGATGCCCAGGCTGCCGAAGCGCCGGCCCAATCCGCCCTCGAGGTCGAGGAACCCGAGGTGCAGGCGCGCCGGCACGGTGACCCGCACGCCGCCCAGCCGCGCGCGCCTCATGGTCGTTTCCACCGGCTGCGGATCTGTTGCTTGCACCCAGCCAATTGCCTATCCTGTTTCCTGCCCCTTATTGGACACCACGGTGTCAAACTCAAAGGCGGAAATCAATGAGCGAGAGAGCCAAGGAGCGGACCTATTCGGATGAAGAGGTCGAGGCGCGGCTGAAGCAAGAGCTGCCGCAATGGTATCTCGAGAAGGGCTGGATCCGGCGCAAATACAAGACCGCCGGATGGAAGGGCACGCTCATGGTGATCAACACCGTGGGCCACCTGTCCGAGGCCGCGTTCCATCATCCGGACATCACGGCCTCTTACGCCTGGGTCGAGGTGCGGTTGCAGAACCACGCCGCCAAGGGAATCAGCGACAAGGACTTCGAGCTGGCGAAAAAGATCGAAGAGGTGATCCACTGGCAGCCGGCCCTGGAAGGCGGCGCCCTTGAAGGCACGCCGTCCGATCCGCGCTTCGCCTACATCAAGTACGACAAGTAGTCCGGCGCGCTATCCGCGGCTGGCTTCGTGGGCTTCCACAAGGCGCCGGGTGACCGGTCCGACTTGACCGTCGCCCAGACCCTTGCCGTCGACCGCGGCCAGTGGTCTCACCCCGATCAGGCTGTTGGTCAGGAAGGCCTCCTCGCTGCGCCAAAGGTCGTCGAGCGCGAGCGGCGTCTCGTGCGCGTCCAGGTTCGCGCCGGCCGCCAGCGCCAGGACGGCGGCGCGGGTGACACCCGGCAGCACGCCCTCGGTGAGCGGCGGGGTGAAGAGGCTGCGCCCGCGCACCAGGAAGAGGTTCGCCGCGCTGGCCGAGGCGAGCCGGCCGGCGGTGTTGAGCAGCAGCGCCTCGTCGGCGCCCCGTTCCGCGGCCTCGCGCCGCGCCAGCAGGTTGTCGAGATAGTTGAGGGACTTCAGGTTGGCCAACGGCGAGTGCTGGTTGCGCCGCAAGGTCGCCAGGACCGCCGTGGCCGGCTGGTGCGCACGAGCGGCCAGCGCGTTCGCCGCGATCATCAGGGTCGGCGTCGGATCGTCCGGCGGCAGCAGGCCGCGCGGCCCGGGGCCGCGGGTCAGCGTGATGCGCACCGCGGCATCGCATTGCGTCAGCCGGTTCGCCTTCAGGGTCTCGGCAAGACCGCTCTTGATCTTGCGCGGCGACGCCGGCAGGGGAATGCCCAGCACGGCCGCGCCCGCCTCGAGCCGGGCCAGATGCGCGTCCAGCCGGTCGGGCCGCCCCTTGACGCAACGCAGGGTCTCGAACAGTCCGTCGCCGAGCAGGAGCCCCCGGTCGGCCGGATCGATGCGCGCCTCGGCGGCGGCGACCAGCCGGCCGTTCAGGTAGATCATGCGGCGCTCCGGCCCGCTGGCGTGGCGTTCAGGAAAGCGCGCAGCAGGTCGTAGCCCCGGTCGGTCAGCACCGCCTCCGGGTGGAACTGCAGACCGACGACCGGGTGGCGCCGGTGGCGTAGCGCCATGATCTCGCCTTCCTCGCTGTGTGCGGTGACGGCCAGGTCGGGCGGCAGGCCGGACCGGTCCACCACCAGCGAGTGATAGCGCGCGACCTTGAGCGGGTTCGGCAGGCCGGCGAACAGGCCCTGGTCGTCGTGGCGCACGAGCGAGGTCTTGCCGTGCATGGGTTTTCGCGCCCGCACGATGCGCGCGCCATAGGCCCGCCCGATGCACTGGTGGCCGAGGCAGACGCCGAGGATCGGTACCGCCGCGCCGAAGCGTTCGACGACATCGACCGAAATGCCGGCTTCGCGCGGCGTGCAGGGGCCCGGCGACAGCACGACGTGCGAGGGCCTCATCTCCGCGATGTCGTCCAGATCGATGGCGTCGTTGCGGCACACCCGGGTGCTCTGGCCGAGCTCGCGGAAGTAGCGCGCCAGGTTGTGGACGAAGGAATCGTAGTTGTCGATCACCAGAATCACGGCGCACCGCCCGCGGGCGACAGGGCGGCGATCAGGGCCCGGGCCTTGTCCAGGGTTTCCTCGTATTCCGCCGACGGTTTGGAGTCGGCGACGATCCCGCCGCCGGCCTGGAAGGTCACCGTACCGTCTTTGACCGCGTAGCTCCGGATCACGATGTTGCTGTCCATATCGCCGTCGAAACCCAGATAACCGATACAGCCGCAATAAGGCCCGCGCTGTGTCGGCTCCAGTTCGGCGATGATCTCCATGGCGCGGATCTTCGGCGCACCGGTGATCGAGCCGCCCGGGAAGCTCGCCTTCAACAGGTCGATCGCGGTCATGCCGGGGCCGAGCTCGCCGACCACGGTGGAGACCAGATGGAACACCGTGGCATAGGATTCCAGCACGCAAAGCTCCGGCACCCGCACGCTGGCATCGCGGCAGACCCGGGACAGGTCGTTGCGCAGGAGATCGACGATCATCACGTTCTCGGCGCGGTCCTTTTCGCTGGCCAGCAGCTCGAGCGCCAGCGCATCGTCGTGGGCCGGCAGCCAGCCGCGCGGCCGCGTGCCCTTGATCGGCCGGGTCTCGACCCTGCCGTCGCGCAGCTTGAGGAAGCGTTCGGGCGAGGAGGAGGCGACCACTAAATCGCCGAAATCGAGGTAGGCGGCGAAGGGCGCCGGGTTCTTCTCGCGCAGGCGCCGGTAGAGCTGAAACGGCGTCAGGCCGTCGGGCAGCGGCGCGCGGAAGCGCTGCGCCAGATTGGCTTGAAAGATGTCGCCGGCGTGGATGTAGTCGACCACGGTTTGGACGGCGCGCTCGTAGTCGGCGCGCGTGAAGTTCGACTTCACGGCCGACTCGGCCGGCGGTGCAGGTACCGGTTTCAGGGTCTCCGGCGCCTCGCGCAGCCGGGCCTCGAATCGGTCCGCGCGGGCCTCGGCGCGCGCGCGCCGCGCCGCCGGTTCGCTTTCGGGATAGCCGCAAGAGAGGATCCAGGCCTTGCGTTCCCGATGGTCGAAGGCGACCACCGTGTCGTAGAAGCCGACCGCCAGGTCGGGAAAGCCCATATCGTCGCAGCGCGCCGCCGGCAACCGTTCCAGGTGGCGGCCCAGGTCGTAGCCGAAGATGCCGGCCACGCCACCCTGGAAGGGCGGCAGCTCAGGCCGGCCGCGAAGCGGGAAACGCGCCAGCTCCTCGGCCAGCAGGTCGAAGGGATTGGCGTCGACCGGCTTGCCGCCGAGCATGACCTCGCCGTTCTTGCTGGTCATCACCTGGGACGGCTCGGCGGCGATGAAGGAATAGCGGCCCAGGCGTTCGAGCGTCAGCGCGCTGTCGAGAAACACCGAATTGGGTCCTGCGGCGAAAACCGAAAACGCCGCCAAGGGGTCCCGATAGGGAATCTCCCGGGCCAGCGCGGCGTTCGGTTTCAAGGGCGCGGACATCGCTTGCTCCTAGGGCTCTTGTTAAGCATCTTGCGCTGTTCCGGCAGATCGGTAAACTGATCGCGGAAACCGACGTCCGGGATGCCTCATAGAGCTGCCGCGCGTGCCTTCGGAGTGCGATCGAAGGTGGTGTGAAAAAAAAGCTTTACGCGATCGAACTCGGACACATATATTAGAACGGCTCTAATTTGCCGCTCACACCCTTGGGAGGATGAACATGGCTTGGAATACGCCGACGGTCGTCGAGATTGCCGTAGGTCTTGAGATCAACTCCTACGTTTGCGCCGAACTCTGAGATTCAGGCGAAACAAGACCTCAATCCCGGCCCCGGTGATCGGCCCTGTTTACAGGGTAAGATGCCGGGGTTGGTGATTCTGGGGGAGCGTTTCGCGATTTCCTGACTCCTAGATGGCGCTGCGTGTCCTCGTCCTGGGGGCGGCGGCAGGTGGCGGCTTTCCCCAATGGAACAGCAACAATGAGGCTTCACGGCGCGCCCGCGCCGGCGATCCCGGTGCGCGTCCGGCCAGCCAGTCATCTCTGGCGGTCAGCGCCGATGGCCGGCACTGGGTTCTCTTCAACGCCTCGCCCGACCTGCGCCAACAGATCAACGACAATCGCCAGCTTCACCCCAACGACGGTGTCAGGCACAGTCCGATCGTCGCCGTCGTGCTGACCAACGGCGACGTCGATCACGTCGCCGGGCTGCTCACTCTGCGCGAGAGCCATCCGCTGGCGGTCTACGGCACCGGTCGGGTCCTTTCGGTGCTCGCCGAGAACACCATCTTCAACGTGCTCAATCCGAAATTTGTCGATCGCCGGTCCATCACCTTGGGGCAAAGCTTTGAGCCGGCCGGCAAGGATGGCCAGCCGACCGGCCTGACGGTCGAACCTTTCGCCGTGCCCGGCAAGGTGGCACTCTACAAGGAAGACGCCGATGCCGGCGCCGACTTCGGCACGGTCGAGGAGGACACGATCGGCCTCAGGCTGGCGGAACGGGATGGCGGTGCTTACTTCTACTATATACCCGGATGTGCGGCGTTGCCGCCGGCACTGCGGGCACGGTTGGAAGGTGCGCCGCTGGTCATGTTCGACGGCACGCTGTGGCAGGACGAGGAGATGGTGGCGCAGAAGGCCGGGGTGAAGACCGGCCGGCGCATGGGCCATATGAGCCTGGCGGGACCGGACGGCACGATCGCCGCCTTTGCGCCGCTTGGCGTGGCCCGTAAGGTCTTCGTGCACATGAACAACACCAACCCGGTCCTGCTGGCCGATTCGCCGGAGCGCGCCGAAGCCGAGGCCGCCGGTTGGGAAATCGCTTACGACGGCATGGAGATTGTGATATGAGCGCCACGGCGGAGGTGCGCGACCTGAAGCCCGGGGCCTTGATGAGCGCCCGGCAGCTGGAGGCCGCGCTGCGGCATATCGGCGCGACCCGCTATCACAGCCTCCATCCATTCCACAAGCTGCTGCACGGCGGCCAGTGCAGCCTCGGCCAGGTCCAGGCCTGGGTGCTCAACCGCTACTGCTATCAAAGCCACATACCGCTGAAGGACGCGGCGCTGATTTCGCGCACCCATGACCGGGAGCTGCGCCGCGAATGGCGGCACCGGATCGAGGAGCACGACGGTGACGGCCAAAACGAAGGCGGCATCGAACGTTGGCTGGTGCTGGCCGAGGGCGTGGGGCTGGAGCGCGAGTATGTCACCTCGATGCGCGGCATCCTGCCAGCGACCCGTTTCGCGGTCGAAGCCTACCTGCGGTTCGTACGCGAGAAGTCGATTTTGGAAGCGGTCGCCTCGTCCCTGACCGAGCTGTTCGCGCCGAAGATCCACGAGGAGCGGATCTCCGGGCTGCTCGAGCACTACGACTTCGCCAACGAGCGCACCATCGCTTATTTCAAGCGCCGGCTGAAGGAAGCGCCGGAAGACGTCAAGTTCGGCCTTGCCTATGTGACGCGGGAAGCCCGCACCCGGGAACAGCAGGACCAGGTGCTCGACGCCGTGCGCTTCAAGACCGACGTGCTCTGGGCCCAGCTCGACGCGCTCTATCATGCCTATGTGACGCCCGGCCACATTCCGCCCGGTGCCTTCGTGCCAGAGGACCGGCAGCGGGGGGATCGGCGGTGAGCGGGGCCGTCACCATCACCGCGGACTCCGTGCCGCGGCTGCCGCGCGGCGTGAAGCTGCAGTTCGACAAGACGCGCGACAACTGGGTCATGCAGGCGCCCGAACGGCTTTTCGTGCCCGATCCCATCGCCCTGGAGGTGATCAAGCGCTGCGACGGGACGGCCAATGTGGCGGCCATCATCGACGACCTGGCGCGGACCTTCAACGCCGAGCGGGCGGTGATCGAGCGGGACGTCAGCGCCCTGCTGCAGGACCTGGCGAACAAGGGAGTGATGACCGCATGACCGCGCCCGAACCGCCGCTCGCGATCCTCGCCGAGCTGACCCACCGCTGCCCGCTGCAGTGCCCCTACTGCTCCAACCCGGTCGAGCTGGAGCGCGCGCGCGGCGAGCTCGACACCGAAACCTGGTGCCGGGTGATTCGCGAGGCGGCGGAGTTGGGCGCGCTGCAGATCCACATCTCCGGCGGCGAGCCGACCGCGCGCAAGGATCTGGAAGAGATCGTCGCCGCGGCATCCCAGGCCGGACTCTATAGCAATCTCATCACCTCGGCGGTGCTGCTGACCGAGGCGCGGGTCGTGGCGCTGGCCGAAGCCGGTTTGGACCACGTGCAGATCTCCTTCCAGGACAGCAAGGCGGCGGGCGCCGACCGCATCGCCGGCTACAAGGGCGGCCACGAAAAGAAGCTCGAGGCGGCGCGCTGGGTGCGCCGGGCCGAATTGCCGCTGACCCTTAATCTGGTGGTCCACCGGCAGAACCTGGACCACCTACAGGAGCTGTTCGACATGGCGGTCGCGATGGACGCGCACCGCATCGAAATCGCCCACGTGCAGTACTACGGCTGGGCCTACGAGAACCGTGCGGCGTTGCTGCCGAGCCGGGCGCAGCTCGACCGCGCGACCGAGGTGGTCGAGGCCATGCGCGAGAAGCTCAAGGGCCGCATGGCGATCGACTACGTCGTACCCGACTACTACGCCCGGCGCCCCAAGGCCTGCATGGGCGGCTGGGCTCGGCGCTTCCTCAACATCTCGCCCGCGGGCAAGGTGCTGCCCTGCCACGCGGCGGAGACGATCACCGGCATGGCCTTCGACTCGGTGCTGGAGCGGCCGCTGGCCGACATCTGGCGCAACTCGGAAGCCTTCGAGCGGTTCCGCGGCACCGACTGGATGCCGGAGCCCTGCCGCTCCTGCGAGCGCAAGGAAATCGACTGGGGCGGCTGCCGCTGCCAGGCCTTCGCGATCACCGGCGAGGCGGCCAACACCGACCCGGCCTGCGAACTGTCGCCGCACCACCAGGTCCTGCTCGACCTCGCCGGGGCGGAATCGGGCACGGCGACGCCGGATTTCGTCTACCGCAACTACCGCAACATCCCGGAAGCGCCGAAATCGGCGACCCCGGTCGTGACCGACCGGACCCCGGCTGAATAAATCGCACCCGCCGATTTTCCAACCCTATTTGTGCAGCCCGCGCCAGACATCGAGCGCCTGGCGGGTCTCGGCGACGTCGTGCACCCTGAGGATCTGCGCGCCCTGGTCCAGGGCCCAGAGCGCCGCGGCGAGCGATCCGGGCAGGCGGTCCTTGGGCGCCCGGGCGCGGTCGAGCGCGCCGGTCAAACCCTTGCGGGAAACCCCGACCATGACCGGGCAACCTAGCCCCTGATAGAGCGCCAGGGCGCGCAGGATCGCCAGGTTGTGGGCGCCCGTCTTGCCAAAGCCGATGCCCGGATCGACGATGATCCGCGCGGGCGGAATGCCAGCGGCCAGACAGGCCGCCACGCGGGCCTCGAGGAAATCGAAGACGTCGAGCACGACGTCGTCGTAGGCGGGGTCCCGGTTCATGGTGGCCGGACTGCCTTGCATATGCATGAGCACGACCGAGGCCGTACCGCCGGCGGCGGTGGTCAGGCTGTCCGGATCGGAAGTCAGCGCGCTGACGTCGTTGATCATCGCGGCGCCCGCGGCCAATGCCCGGGCCATCACCGCGGCATGGCGTGTGTCGATCGAAAGCACCGGGCCGGCGGACTTGAGGCCGGTGAGCACCGGTTCGACGCGCGCCGCTTCGATTTCCGGCGCCACCGGCTCGGCGCCCGGCCGCACCGACTCGCCGCCGATGTCGAGTATGTCGGCGCCGGCGGCGGCCAGTTGCCGGCCGTGGGCGATGGCCGCGCTCGGATCGAGGAATTCGCCGCCGTCGGAAAAGCTGTCCGGCGTGGCGTTGATGACCGCCATGGTCAAAGGCCGCTCGAGCCGACCGCCGCCGGGCGCCGAACGCGGTGCCGTTAGACCGGCGAGACGCTCGGCGATACGGTCGCGGACCTCAGGCCCGAGATCCGCGAACCAGCCTTCGATCTCGTGCAGACTGGCGACGCGCCGCTGTCGGCCTTTGCCGCTGCGCCAAGCGACCTCGCATTGGGCGAAGGCCAAAGGCCCGCCGGCCAACCAACGCCCGCCGCCCTTGTCGACCAGAAGGCGGCCGGCCGTGCCGCCGGTAAGGCCGAGCGGCCGCAGGTAGAAGCGGGTGGCTTCGGAAAGCGTGTCCCGCAGACCGGCTTGCAGGCCGCCCGACATCGGTCGAGAGCCCAGGCGCCGACGGCCGGCCGGCGGTCAGCCGCCGAACATCTTCTTGAGATTGTCGAACCCGGCCTGATAGACGCCTTGTATCGCCTTGACCGCGTCGCTCTCGGGCGCGCCCGAGGGTTGGAAATTGCTCTCCCACTCGACCGTGCAGCCCTTGCCGTCGTCCGATTCGTGCAGGCGGATGGTCGCGTTGTAGTTCGCCACCGGCAGGGGGCTCGAGATGATCGAGTAGTTGTAGACCTTGCCCGCGTCATCGAGCCGCTCCAGGCGCTCGGTGATGGTGCCGCCGCCGACCAGGTGCAGCGTCCGGATCGAGCCGGTGCCCTCGCCCTCGATCTCGCTTTTCTGCACCGCCGGATGCCAGTCGGGCAGGGCGTTGAAGCCGCCGATCAAGTCCCACACCTTATCCGCGGGCACGCCCAGATTCATCGACATCGAAACCTTCGCCATCGGAAATTCCCTCCCATTGGATAGCTTTGTGAAGCTCTTGGCCGCTCTGCGGGCCTGGATGATGAGTTCTCCGCTATCCTAGTCGTGCCGGGTGCCCGCCCACAAGACCGACGGTTTGTGGCCCGTCAGTTTGCCGCCCGGCGTGCCAGATAGGCATCATAGGCCGCGCGTAGGTCGCGCCACTCCTCGCAGCCGCTGATCCAGCCGCCGTTGTTGAAGCCCATCTTGACCCGCTCGCATTCCAGCCGGAGCCGCTCAAGCGCTTCCGCCGCGCGTTCAGGCTGATCCAGATCGAGATAGGCCTCGCCCAGATACTCCAGTGCGCCGCGGTTGTGCGGGTTCAGCTCGAGCGCCTTGCCGTAGCTTCGGAGCGACTGCCGGTAGTTGCCCAGCTTGCGCTCGGCGTAACCCAGCAGGCTCCAGGCATTGTCGTGCCAAGGGCGCCTTTCCAGGACCTTCTTCATGTTGTCGGCCACCCCGGCCCAGTCCCTGCGTTCGAAGGCCCGCTTGCCGGCCGCATAGTCCTTGTCGCCGGACTCGGCCCGGATGCTCTCGTCGCCGCTCATGATGGCGACGGCCGGTATGGGCTGGAACGCTACGGCCAAAAGTGCCGCGGCGGAAACGATAGTGAGTCGAACTGGCACGGTAGCCCCCTTGATGATCGCCTTGATGTTGTTCCAAACTAGAACTAAGGCCAAGGGGGCTCGCGACAAGCTCCGGCGGGTCCGATGCCAGGGGGGCCGTCAGGTACGAGCTCGTTCTGGAATCCGTTTGATCGCTGATCCCGAGGTTCGCAGGCAACAACGGTTGCCGTTCCACGCGCCGACCAGCATCGTGGACTGCCTGTGGCAGGGTCAAGTGAGCACGGCGCGGTGGCTTGCGGAAAACCCGCGTTGGTCGCTCCAACGCCGGCGCTGTAGACCGCTCGAGGCTCGGGGCGGGCCGTCGGTGCCGTTGGCCGGTCAAGCCAGACGAGTCTTGAATTCCTCGATCGCCGCCAGCACGGCCTTGGCCACTTCGGGCTCGGACAGCGCGTGGCCGGCCGCCTCGATCAGGCGCAGCTCGGCCTCCGGCCAGCGTTCGGCCAGCGCATGGCTGGCCGCCGGCGGGCACAGCAGATCGTAACGGCCCTGTACGATCACGCCGGGTATGCCGGCCAGCCGTTCGGCGCCGTTCAGCAGGCTGCCGCGCGCCATGAAGCAATCGTGCTTGATGTAGTGCCACTCGATGAAGGGGCTGTCCGGCAACGCGCGGCTCGACCCGGCCAGTTGGTCGAGGCTGTCGGGCAGGGCGACCGCGCCGGGCTTGAGGACCGAAAGCGCGCGCTCGAAATCATGCCAGACCAGGGCCGCCGGGCCGTGTACCGCCGGGTCCGGATGTTCCAGGCGCGCGCCGTAGGCGGCGGTCGGGTCGCCGCGTTCCGCGGGCGGCAGCAGGCCGGTGAAACGGCGCCATAGGTCCGGATGGAAGATCCG
The DNA here is from genome assembly GCA_041617155.1 of Kiloniellales bacterium. GTDB lineage: Bacteria > Pseudomonadota > Alphaproteobacteria > Kiloniellales > JAKSDN01 > CAMYKD01. The sequence continues at coordinate 13,462 of JBFJPL010000012.1, read as the reverse complement.
CGGCGCGCGCCTCAGGGCCCAGTCGACATCCTCCCGGCCGGCCAGAAAGACCGCGCGCAGGACCAGGCCGGTGACCCGCTCCGGATGGGCCTCGGCGTAAGCCAGAGCGAGGGTCGCGCCCCAGGAGCCGCCGACCACCAGCCAGCGCTCGATCTCCAGCTCGCCGCGGATGCGCTCCAGGTCCGCGACCAGATCCCGGGTCGTGTTCCGCTCGAGACAACGCTTCGGCTTGCTGAGGCCGGCGCCGCGCTGGTCGAACAGCACCGCGCGGAAGCGCTTCGGGTCGAACAGCTGGCGGTGGCTTGGCTGGCAGCCGCCGCCGGGGCCACCGTGCAGGTAGACCGCCGGAAGACCGTCTTGCGTACCGTTCTGTTCGACATAGAGCTCGTGCGGCCCGCCGACCGCGAGCGTGCGTTTGTCGAACGGTTCGATCGCCGGGTAGGGCGCGGCACGCGAACGGGGCATGAAGGCGCGACCCCTAGCCCTGGCGGACCAGGAGTTCGCCGCGGTTGAGCTCGATCGAATCGCCGCACCAGCGATCGTAAAGGCCGTCGATCTGGCCGTCTTCGACCGGCAGGCCAAGGCGCCGGAGATGCAGCAAGTAAAGGCGCAAGTACGACGGCTGGTATCGGCAGGCGCGGCTGAAGGTGGGGAGCGGTTCGGCGCCGCCCATGGCGACGATCGAGCCGCGCTTCATGCCGGCCCCGCTGCGGATGCCGAGCGCGCCGAGCACAACGATGGTGCCGGCCAGCATGTTGACCCCGGCAAAGTCGCCGCAGTCGCCGCCGATCGCGATCAGGCCGTTTCGCATGGTGTTGCCGACCTCGTTGCCGGCCCGCCCGTGGACGATGATCTCGCCGCCGCGCATGCCGATCTGGCTGCCCCGGTAGGCGCTGCCGACCGCGTGGCCGGCGTCGCCCTTGACGATGATGCGGCCGCCGCGCATTTCCGGCCCGACCCAGTCGCCGGCCCGGCCCTCGACCAGGATCTCGCCGCCCGACATGACAGCGCCCAGGTGCAGCCCGACATCGCCCTGGATCACGACCCGGCCCCGGCTCATGCCGGCGCCGAGCAGCTTGACCCGCGACAGATCGCCTTCGACGCGCAGCTCGTCGGCGTCGTGCGCTTCGATGCGGAAGAAGTCGCCCAGGGTGGCCTTCTGGTTGCCGTGCTGCACCGCCAGGGCGCCGGCCTCGGCAGGCTCCATGCCGTCGAGCCGGTCGGGCGAGATGGCCTCGGCCTCGAGCGGCACCTCCGGCTGGTTTCGAAGCGTCAGTTTCAGACCCATGGTCCGCGCCCGGTCATTCCACCAGGTCCTTCAGCTTGATGTGGAACTGGCCCAGACTGCCGCCGTAGTTGCCGGCCGAGACCTGCGCCGCGCCGGCGCCGGCGGCGGCCTCGAGGCCGCGGCGCATGGCGCTCTCGACCGCCTTCAGATCGAGTCCGTCAATGACGATCTCCAGGACGCAGGCGACGTCTTCCGGCACCTGGCTCTCCGCCACCGCGCCGCGCAGACTCGGGCAATAGGCGTCGTTGGTCGAGGCGATCAGCGTCTTGTAGCGCGAGCCGACCTTGCTGCCGCTGCGCACCACGCCGTCCGGGAAGGGCAGGATCACGCCGGGCACCTCGCGCATCGCCGCGGCCGCGGCCTCGGCGGCGGCCAGGGCGCCCGGCCGGTCGCGCCCGAGGATCAGCAGATTGCCGCCGCCAACCGCCGGCTGCACGCCGAATCGGTCGGCCACCAGGAACTCGCCGTCCATCACCGGCACGCGCCAGTAGCGCCGGCCGTCCAGCCGCTTGGCGATTTGGTAGCCGTCGCCGAAGAAGCGCAGCTTGCCGCCGACCGAGACCCGCTTCTCGGCCTCCAGGCCGTTGAAGCAGGAGGTCGTCGGGCAGGTCATGACGCACTGGCCGATCCGCTCGACCAAGCGCTTTCCGACGCCCTCCGCGTCCATGGCGAAGAGCAGCACCGAGAAGCCCGGGCGCCGGTCGGGCGTTGCCTCGGCCGGCAGTTCCCGCTCGATCCCGGCCTCGCACTTGCAGCCGATCACCGAGGTCGCGAAGCCGGTCATGGAGCGCGCCGCGGCCAGCGCCCACTTGGCGCTATCGGCGGTAATCACGACCCGCGCGGCCGACATTCCGAAGGCTTCGGCGAAGGTATCGACGATCTTGGTCTTCTGCAGCTTCACGGCGACCTCGCCTTGGCGTTGCAGGGCACGGTCTCGGAGCCCTCGACGTAGTGGTCGTCGACCCCGTAGTTGTCGAACTGGACCGAATAGAAGTCCTCGAAGAACGGCCGCAGATGACGCTCCACCTCGGGGTCGTAGTCCGGCGCCACGCGCAGCAGCCGGCCCTCGTGATCGCTGCGGAACTCGTGGTCGGCGATGATTTGGCGGCCGTCCTTGATGACGTAGCGCGGCGCGCTGAACATCAGCTCCTTGTCGTCGTCCTCCTCGTAGATCGTGATGTCGGCGTCGGCGCCGACGCCCAGTTGGCCCTTGTTGGCGAGGCCGAGCAGCCGTGCCGGCCCGGCCCGGGTGATGATGGCGATCTCCTGGAGCGTATACTCGCGCGCCAGGTTGTCGAGCAGCAGGGTCTTGCGGATCGCCTTCTGGTTCACCTGGCGGATCTGCTGGTTGCGGAACTCGCGGTCCATCAGCAGCCGGATCAGGCGCGGGTAGCTCATGAAGGAGCCGCCGTTGGGATGGTCGGTCGAGAGCACCATGCGCCAGGGGTCCTTGGCCAGGAGGAACAGCTCCAGGCCGATCGCCCACTGCAGGGCGTGGGTGTAGATGTGCTCCTGATAGGAGAACGGGATGATGCCGCAGCCGCTCTCGCACTCGGTGTCGGCGTTCACCCAACGCCGGTCCTTGGTGTAGTGGCGCAAGAGGTAGGCGAGCGGCGCGTCGGCGGTCATCACGGTCGACTTGCCGAACATGACTTGGCCGACGTCGCAGCTGATGTTCGGGTTGGCATCGACATATTCCGAGATCCGCGCCGCGGCCGAGACCGGATTCTTGCCCGGCTCGCCGCCGAAGCTGTGGAACTGGACGTGGGTGATGTGGGCGCGGCCGCCCTCGGCCGTGGCCATGGTGTCCAGCGTGGTCTCGACATTGCCGCTGTGGCCCAGATTGTTGCAGTGGATGTGTGCCGGGTGGGGCAGGCCGAGCTCGTTGGCGGTGTCGATCAGCGCCTTGATCACCCGGCGCGGCGTCAGTTCGAAGCCTTCGATCTTCTCGTCCAGTTTGGAGATGTTGGCGTTGCGCCGGCCCTTCCAGGCCTCGTCGCTGCCCGGGTTGACCAGCTTGGCGGTGTAGGCCTTGGAGCCGTTCAGCCACCAGGCGACGGCGTTGCGGAAGGCCTCGTGGTCGCCTTGTTCCAGCAGCCGATAGAGCAGCACGTTGTTGCCCAGCAAAGCGTAGAAGCCCTTGTCGATCACCGGCGTGTCCTGCAGCTCGTCGATCGCGTGGCGCGCGCCGATCGGCGGCACAGCGGCCTCCATGGCGGTGGTGTAGCCGAGCGTGGCGTAGCGGTAGCCGGTGGCGAAGGTCGAGGGCACCGTGCCGCCGGTGCCCGAGCGGGTGATCGCGGTGCGCGGGTGGACGTCGAAGCGGTGGTCCTCCGGTTGTACCTTGCGCGCCAGGTTCACCTTGGGGCCGGCGATGTGGCAATGGATGTCGACTCCGCCGGGCATGACCACCATGCCCTGGGCGTCGATCCGCGTCGCCCCGGCCGGCACGCTGGCGACGATCTTGCCGTCGGCGATGCAGATCTCGCGGACCTCGCCGTCGATGCCGTTGACCGGGTCGTAGACGCGGCCGTTGACGATACGCAGGGGTGAAGACATGCGGGCCGACGTTCGATCGGATCAGGCGGCGCCGCGGCGCTCGGCCAGCAGCTCGGCGACACGCAGCTTGATCGCGCTGAGGATCGCCTCGTCGCTCGGATAGGGCGACTCGAAGGCCGGGCGCAGGCTGATCGCCACGTCGTCCATGCGGTAAACCGTGCCGGGCGTCGAGATGCCGTAGGGCGCGGTCGAAAAGGCTACGCGGGCCAGCTGTGCGGTCGCGGTCTCCTTCGGATCGAGCACGATCACCGGGATCTCCTTCAAGCGCTCGACCGCGGCGCGCGGGAAGTTGGCGGCCGGGTCGCTGGCCACGATCAAGGCCGCATCCGCCTCGCCGCGCGACAGCAGGTCGACCGTTGTGAACTCGCCCGGGTTGAAGCGCGGGTAACCGCGGCTGAAGTTGACGCCGAAGGGAAAGCCGGTCTGCCAGGCGATCACGTTGTCGGCGCCGGTCACGTTGCCGTGGCCGCGCACCGGCTTGGCGACGAAGTGGGTGAATTCGTTGAGGTCGGAGGCCAGCGCCAGCAGGGCGCCCGAGTTGAAATGCCGGCCGCGGGTCATGGTCAGGCCCATGCCGAACAGCAGCACCCCGTAGCGGCAGTTTTTCATGCGTTCGGCCAGGTCGACCAGCGTGTCCAGCGGGATGCCGGTGGTGGCCTCGATGTCGCCTCCCAGGCGCCGGCCCTTGACCAGGGCGCGCAGCGCCCAGAGCAGCTCGAAATCCTTGCCCGGCTTGACCTGCAGGAAGATGTCGGCGACCGGCGCGCTCTTGCTGCGGCGCACGTCGACCAGCACCACCGTGCGGTCCTTGCGGCCGTTCGGCAGGTACAGGCCCTTGGGCATGATGGTGTAGCGGGCGAACAGGCGCGGGTGGGATTCCGCCGGGTTGCCGCCCCAGAAGATCACCAGATCGGCGCGGTTCTTGATCTCGCCCAGTGTCGCGGTGCTCTCGCCGACGCCCTCGAAGGCGATGCCCGAGGGGCCGTGGCAGACCGAGGTGGTGGTGTCCAGGGAGCCGCCGATCATGTCGGAGATGGCGACCGCCTGGCGCTGCGCCTCGCAGGTCGTGTCGCTGAGCCCGTAGGTGACCGGGTAGCGGGCGCTGGCCAGGATGCGGGCCGCCTTCTCGACCGCCTCCTCGACGCCGACCGCGCGGCCGTCGATGGTCGCCGCAGGGCGCTTCTCGTCGAAATGCTCGGTGAACCAGGCGCGGCCCAGCGCGCAGGTGTTCTGCACCTTGGTGATGCGCTTGGCGTCGTCGTCGACGGTCAGGATCTGGTCGTCGCAGACGCAGCCGCAGAAGGTGCAGGTGGCGTTCTCGATGACGCGCGTGTTCTCACCCATGCTTCTCTCTCGCCCTTCAATCCTGGCTGTCAGCCACCGGCTCGACCTCGACCTCGAGGTTCTTGGACAGCGGCATGCCGCTCAAGGCGGTGTCGCTGCCCATGAGCTGGCTGGATGGCGGGCCGTAGGCCATGAAGATCAGTCCCGTGGGCAGGTCCTCCGGCTTGCGGCCCTTGCAGCGCACCACGGTCTCGCCGACCGCGGTCTTCAGGCGCACGGCATCGCCTTCCTTGAGGCCCAGACGCGCCATGTCGTCCAGGTTCATCTCGCCGGTCGAGGTGACCTCGCGGTAGTCATCCTTCAGCTTGCCGGCGTTCAGGCTCTGGCCCTGCTTCATGGTCCGGCCCGCGATCAGGGTCATGGTCTCGGGCATGCCGCCTCCCCGCACTGCTTCCTCGTCGGTCGATGTTAGCGCGAAACACCGCCGGGTGTCACTCGCCCTCGCAGGCAAGTAGACCGGCTGGAAACGCCGCGTTAAGCGTAATTTAAGCCCGCTGCGGTGACATCTGGGCAAGCGAACACTGGGCGGGACCCGCGCGATGCGACCGATGCTGTACCTTCTGGCGATCCCTGCCGGCCTCGGTCTGGCCGCCGGCCCGGCGCTGGCCGGTCCAGGCCCGACCGCGACCCAGCAGGCGCAGGCGGGCTCTCAAGGTGGCAGCCTGGCGGCCGGCGACTACGAGCGAGACGAGTACGATCCGGCGAAGCACCACGTGGACAGGCACAACATCGCCAACCGCCCGGTTTGGTGGTGGACCCATCCCATGTGCCGGCCCAACATGCGGCACCTCGGAAACTGCAAGCTGGATCTCGACAAGAAGGCCGCGGAGCCGGAACAGCCCGACCGGTGACGGTGGGGCCTAGTGGTTTGATTGCAGTACTTGAACCCTCGTAACTGTCATGGCCGGTCGTGGCGCGGCAATCCGAGCCTTGCAAGCCTGGATACCCGGGTCAAGCCCGGGCATGACAACGGTGGGGATGTCCAAAGCCCCGGGACTCATATGTCGGCATCGAAGCACAGCGAACCTCTAACTGCACAGCCCCGAGCCCTGCCATAGAATGGACTCGGCCTCACGGGCAATCGGGGGTGTCATGCACCGGGTTTTCGTTTACGGCACCTTGAAGCGCGGCTTTCCCTACGCATCCGCGATGTCGGGGCAGCGCCTGCTCGGCCGCTGCCGGACCTGCGAGGCCTATCCCTTGATCGTCGGCGGCCGCTGGTTCTCGCCGATCCTGATCGCCGAGCCCGGCATCGGGCACCGGGTCTTCGGCGAGCTTTATGAGGTGAGCGACGCGGCGCTTGCCGCCCTGGACCGCATGGAAGGCACCCACTTGCCGAACGGCTACGAACGCATCGAGATCGCCGTTGAGACGATGGCGGAGGGTGCGCGCCTGGATGCCTGGGCCTATGTCAAGGACCGCGCCCGGATCGACGTCATCCACTCGGAGATGCTGGACGAATACAAGCTCGACCCGAAGTACGTGCCGGCCTCCGAGCGGGAGATGTGAATTATGCCAGAGCTTCTCGATAAAGAGCATTGGTGCTACTGGGTCAAATCCTCGACAATTTCTTGATCCCTTAGCATTGCCGCAACGGCGCGCATGACCGCGCCATCGGCGGCGCGAAAAGCCGTCGCCGGCGAACTGTTTTCGCCTTGATAGGCCTTGACATAACCATCGGCGGTCTCGATCCGGAGTGCCGTCTCGGCACGCAGGAAGGCAAAAGTGGAGCTGCCGAGCGCGGACAGGGTCGATAGTTTCGGTTGTCTCGATGCCTTGTCTGGAATTTTCATGCCCCACTTGGAGATCCTGAAGCCCTACCTGGCGGCATTCGGCTAAAACCCGGATTGAGCAAGGCGGGGGCATGTCGGTTTTGGCCCGCGCCTTGTCGCAATCGGTCTGGCGCCCGGGCGCTCTCCTCGGCATTTTGCGTCGCACGTTTGAGGCCGGGAGCGGCGCGCCCGGATCGTCCCCCTGTCTGGACATTTGGGCACCAGAGCACCCCTAATGGAGGGGTATGGGTTCAAGGGGGCGCCGGTGGCCGATCCAGTTTGCGGAGAATACCAATGGCGGAGTTTCCGGAAAAAGCGAAAGTCGTCATCATTGGCTTGGGCGGCATCGTCGGCGCGTCGGTGGCCCACCACCTGATCGAGCGGGGCTGGGACGATATTGTCGGCATCGACAAATCGGCGATCCCGACGGACATCGGTTCGACCTCGCACGCTTCCGATTTCTGTTACGCGACCAGCCATGATTTCCTCTCCTGCTGGACCACCCTCTACTCCATCGACTTCTATGAAAGGATGGGACACTACGCCAAGGTCGGCGGGCTTGAAATCGCCCGGGTCGGCGACGATGCCCGGATGGACGAAATCAAGCGCAAGGTCGCTTCCGGCAAGGCCTTCGGCACCGGCGCGCGGCTTGTGACCCCTGCCGAAATCAAGGAAAAGTTCCCGCTGATTGAAGAAGGCATGGTGCAGGGGGGCCTGTGGGATCCCGACGCCGGGCTTGTCGTTCCCCGTTCACAGGTTGTGTCCGGCATACTGGTCGACAACGCTGAAAAGGCCGGCAAGCTGAAGGCTTTCGCCAACACGCCCGCGACCGGCCTGATCATCGAGAACGGGCGCATAAGGGGTGTTGAAACCCGGCGCGGCAAGATCCTGGCCGATTATGTCATTGTCTGCGCGGGGCTTTGGGGGCGTCTTGTCGCCGGAATGGCCGGCGAGGATCTGCCCGTTATGCCGGTTGACCATCCGCTACTCTGGTTCGGCCCGTACGAGGAATTCGCGGGCACCGGCAAGGACATCGGTTGGCCGCTTCTCCGCGATCAGGGCAACTCCGCCTACATGCGCGACACGGGCGACCCCAAGACTACCGAAGGCGGCATGATCGAATGGGGTTACTACGAGGAAACTGAACCGCGCCTCTGCCACCCGCGGGACCTCCTGGAGAAAACCGAGGCGCGCCTCTCCCCGTCACAGCGGGACCTGGAAATCGACCAGGTCATGGAACCGCTGGGACGAGCGATGGAACTGACGCCAATTCTCGCGGAACTGGGCTACGACGAAAAACGCTCCTTCAACGGCCTTCTCCAGGTCACGACGGATGGCGGACCTTCGATCGGTGAAAGCCAGAAGGTGCGCGGTCTTTGGTATGCGGTGGCGATCTGGGTCAAGGACGGGCCGGGCATGGCCAAGCTGATCGCCGATTGGATCACGGATGGGCGCACGGAAATCGATCATCACGCGCTTGACTATGCGCGCTTCTATCCCTTCCAAACCGATGAAAACTTCATTCAGGCCCGCTGTACCGAAACCGCGAGGAAAATCTACAATCCGGCGGTCCATCCGCGAGAGCCGTTTGCCGGTGGCAGAGATGTGCGCCGCAGCCCGTTCTACGAGCGCGAGAAGAAGCTTGGCGGTTACTTCATGGAACTCGGAGGATGGGAGCGCGCCCACGGCTATGCGGGCAACGAGCACTTGCTGGAGACGTATGGCAATCAAGTGCCGGTGCGCGAAAACGAGTGGGACAACCGCCATTTCTGGCGCGTTTCGAACGCCGAACATCTCGAAATGAGCGCCAACGTCGGCATGGTCAATCTTTCCCACTTTGCCATGTACGACGTTACCGGACCGGACCGCGTGAATTTCATGGAGTATCTCTGCGTTGCCAAGGTCGGCGGCGACGACCAGGTGGGCAAGGGTATTTACACGCACTTCCTTGACGAAATGGGCATGGTCAAAGCCGATTTTACGGTCTTTCGCATGGCGGACCGCTTTCGCTTCGTGGATGGGGCGGACGCGGGAAACCGTGACTTCGTCTACATGAAGCGCATGGCGGAGGATTTGGGCTACGACGTCGAGATTACCGATGTGTCGAGCGATTTCACCACCATTGGGCTTTGGGGACCGAATGCCAGGACCACCCTCCAAGAAGTGGTGGAAGACCCCGACCGCCTCACTCATGAGAACTTCCCCTTCGCGTCAATCAAGCAGATCAGAATTGCGGGCAAGAACGTGGCGGCCTTCCGCATTTCCTATGTCGGCGAGCAAGGCTGGGAATTGCACATGAAATACGAAGATGGCCTTGCCGTTTGGGATGCGCTCCGCGCGCGGGACGTCATGCCGTTCGGTGTGGAGACCTATGCCAATTCCCGCAGGTTGGAAAAGAGCTTGCGTCTCCAAAACGCGGATCTCTTGACCGAGTACAATCTTCTTGAAGCCGGCCTGGCGCGGCCAAACGTTAAGGATGCGGATTTTGTCGGCAAGGCCGCCTATCTCGAGCACCGTGCCCGGGACCACCAGCCGGCCATGCTCTGCACGTTGGTGATGACCGACAATACAGATTCGAAGGGTGTGGCTCGTTATCCCGTCGGGATTCTGCCGATCATAAATCCGGAGACAGGCGTGAGCTTGGTCGATTCGGAAGGTCGCCGTTCGTACACCACGTCCATTGCCTATGGCCCGACAATCGGCCAGAACATCGCTCTCGGCTATCTGCCTCACGAGCACGCCGTCAAAGGCAAGAGGTTCCAGGTGGAGTACTTCGGGGAAACCTATCCGGTCGAGGTGGCTGGCGTGGGCTACGAACCACTCTATGACCCGGAAAATCTGAAACCGCGGACCTAAAGTCGCATTCTCAACCGTGCCGTGGCGGTGTCGAGAGGGTGCTATCGGGTTCATGTGAGACTATTGCTTCCGGCTTTCGCCCAGCACGAAAACAAGGTCCCGACACTCCCGGCGGAACGAGCCGACGACGCGCTCCGAATGGGTGTTCTGCCACGGCGTGCGTGGCGCATGAAGACATCAAAATGGGCCGCAAATTGGCCGATCCGCCTAACCCTCGCGGAACAGGTAGCGACACGCCCGCGACCGATTCCGAGATCGCCGGTCGGGGCGCCTAGTCCCCGTCGTCGCCGTAGAAGAACGACAGCAGGACGAAACGCCGGCCGGCGGTGACCGGCATGGCCTCGTGCAGCACGGCGCAGGAGAAGATTGCCGCATCGCCCGCGGCCGGGCGGTAGAGGTGCGGGCCGTACTCCGGAAAGCGCAGGTGGCCGCCCTCGTAGTCGCCGGTGTTGAGGTTCAGGGTCATGGCGAAACGCCGTCCGCCGGTCGGCCGAATGTTGTCCCTGTGCGGCCGGAAGAAGCCCCGGTCGTCGGCCTCGTAGCAGCAGATCTTGAACTCCTTGACGTAGCGCACCCGATAGCTGAAGGCCTTGAAGATCTCCGGCACCACGCGCCGGCCGATCAGGCCGCCGATGGCGTTGTTGACGGCGGGGTCGCGCACGATGTGGTCGCGCCGCACCTTGACATCGGCATCTATTTCGCCGCCCAGGGGCCGCTTCCCGTCACGGAACACACCGGTCTCTTTGTGGCCGCCGGTCTCGTAAAGCTCGATCAGGCGTCGGCAGAAAGCGGCATCGAACACCCGGGGCACGGTGAGGACCGGCGCCAGGGGGCCGATCTCCCGCGCTTCCGGCTTGGGCCGGGCGTCGAGGAACCGCGCCACCTCGGCGGCATGGCCTGGACCGGTCAAGCCGGCGTCGATGCGCAGCACCCGCCGGTTCGGATCGGCGATCACGCAGGTCATCGCCGGGTCGGCGCCCGGGCCGCGCGGCAGGCCGCAGGCGTCGGCCAGCCGTTGCACGGGGTCGGCGAGCACGGCGAACGGGAGCCCCAGTTCATCGGCCATCTTGTGATTGGCCGCGACCTCGGCGCCGTTCACGGCAATGATATGGGCGAGCGGGTCGAGCGCCGCCCGGGCCTCGGCGAAATCGGTCAGGACCGGCGCCGTGCCGGGCCCGGCGCCCGATCGTGACAGCAGGACCACCAAGGCCTTGCCGCGGGCCAGGTTCAACAGGGCCAGTTCCTTGCCGAGCTGACTGGCGAGCTGGAAATCGGGCAGGAAGTCGCCGACCTCGAGCTGTTGTTCGGGTGTTTCCGTGATCGGTCGAACTCCGCTGTTTGGGACGGCCCAGGATCGCGCCGCCGACAGTCAGGTTATTAGCAAATGACGGGGTGGCGGGGCAATTTCCGCCGCTTGGCCGCAAAAAGTTTGCTTCCGATGGCCCGCCCGGCCGACAATCGCGATCGCGCTGTGATATGCTGGCTCCTCGGCACTGATCGATTCGGGATAGCGCCATGATGCATCACAGACCTCTCGCCGGCGCCGCGCTCGCGGCGGCCCTGCTGCTCCTGCTCGCCGGCTGTTCGGCCTTCAGGCAGAGTTCGCTGGCGGCCTACGAGACACCGAATTGCAATCAGGGGGCCGGCGTTCCGCTGGGGCCGATCGGCAGTCTGCTCGGCCACCGACCGCGGGTCGTCAATTGGTCCGGCTGCGATGGGTCCGGGCTCAATCTGGACGGCACTGATCTCAGCAGCGCCAATCTGGGTGGCACCAACCTCAGCGGCGCCGACTTTGAAGACGCCAACCTGACCGGCGCCAACCTGACCCTGGCCGATCTGAGCGGCGCCCGGATGCGCAACGTCAGGCTGGTCGGGGCGGCGATCTATGGTGCCGATCTTTCCAAGGCCGATCTTAGCGGCACCGACCTGACCGGCGTTGGCTTCGAGAAGGTCGACTTTTCCGGCGCGGACCTGCAGAAGGCGAACCTGACCGGCGCCAATCTGCGGAACGCCAAGCTGGATGGCGCCAACCTGTCGGGCGCCACTTGGGTCTACGGCCAAGCGGTCTGCCGGAACGGCTCGATCGGCCAGTGTTTGCGCTGAGGGCCGCCGGCCAGCTGCGAACCAGCGGTCCTGAAGCAACAACCCATCCGCCTTCACCCTGCCAGCGCCTTACGGCGTCGGGCCCCGGCCTCTCCCGAGGGGCGAGGGGCTTTTTTCCCCACCGCTGGGAGAGGGAGGTTGAGGGCGGTTTGGTTCCCAACGGCTAGGCTCCACCGCCTGGCAGCTCGAAGATGTTCCTATTCGTAGCCAAAAGCCTCGACGAAAGGCGCGAGCTCCGGCAGCAGCGGCGTCAGGTGGTTGGCGTAGCGCCGCCAGCAACCGATCGAGGAGCGATAGAGCGGCTCCCACCTGGTCGTAGCTCGGCGTGACGGTCGACCGTTGCCGGGCCGCTCCGGCATAGTTCAGGACGGCGTCGTGCCACGGCAGTTCGAGGAACGCCAGGAGATCGCGCAGTTCGCCCTCGAAGTCGCCGACCAGGTCTTCGTAGCGCAGCGTACGCGCGTTCAACGCCATAAGCTTCCTTTGCCTCAGCCAAAGGCCCATGATTTCCCGGTAGAGCCGGGCGGCCTGTTCCAGGGTCGGGAAGTTCGCGGTGCTGGGGCGCAGGCGGAACAGGGTGGTGAAGCAGCTTCGACAGACGTCCCGCGGGTCGCGCAGCGAAACGACGATCCTGGCGTCGGGGAAAATCCCGTGGATCAGCCAAAAGTTCAAAAGGTTCAGCGGCATCTTGTCGATCAGTCGGCGGCCTTCGATCGCCGCGCCGAGATGGCGTTCGGCGATTTCCCGGTAGTTTCGATGCAGCTCGAGGCGGCGCGCCTCGCCGAACGCCATGAGGCGCGCGACGGCGCCTTGCGCCGGCCCGCCGAGCTGGGCGCGGACCTCGTCGAGCGCGGTTTTCTCCTCCATCAGGAAGACGCCGGGCAGGGCGGCCAGCGCCTGGTCGAGCCAGGTGGTGCCAGAGCGCGGAAAGCCGACCAGGAAGATCGGGGCGACCCGCTCGTCGGTGGTTGGTAAGGGCCGCCAGCCGGCGCCTTCCAGGGCATCGAGCAGCCGCCCGTGCCCGCGCACCCAGGTCAGTTAGTCGGCCGCGTCGACTTGCCAATCGGGCGCGATTTCGCAGTTGAGCCAGTTGGCCTCCCGGTAGAGCGCCATCGCCCGGTCGAAGTCGCCGGCCTGCTCGCACAAGCGGGCCCGCGCGGCGTTCAGAGTCTGGCCCGGCCCGCGCGGCTCGCCCAGCACGGCGACCAGCGCCTCGTAGTCCCGCCGCGCGCCGGTGCGCTCGCCCAGGCGGGCTTTGACCTTGGCCAGGATCAGGCGGGATTTGGCGTGGTCGGGATCGAGCGCCAGCGCCTTTTCGGCGGCCCGGCGCGCCACGTCCGGTTTATTGGTCCGCTCCAGCATCGCCGCCAGATTTGCCTGGGTCTGCAGGTTCGGCTCCAGCCGCAGGGCGGCCTCGTGGTGGCCGATCGCCTGGTAGAAGCGGCCCAGCTCGCGGCAGGTCGTGCCCAGGTTGTTGTAAGCGGCGGCGTAGCGCGGTCTGAGAGCAATCGCCCGCCGGTAGTGGCTCGAGGCCGCCTCG
>JBFJPL010000011.1:0-62342 GCA_041617155.1 Kiloniellales bacterium | reverse complement strand
GCGCGCGCCGCCCGGTCCTCGACCAGGCGCAGCGTCTGCCGGCAGAGCTCGGCCGGCTCGGCCGCCGCCTCCTCCAGCTCCAGCTTGCCGGCCTCGATCTTCGCCACGTCCAGGATGTCGTTGATCAGCGTCAGCAGGTGCCGGGCGCTGAGCAGGATGTCGCCGACGTAGGATTTGTAGCGCGGGTTGCCGATCGCGCCGAAATGCTCCTCGTTGATGACGTCGGAAAAGCCGATGATGGCGTTGAGCGGCGTGCGCAGCTCGTGGCTCATGTTGGCCAGGAACTCGCTCTTGGCACGGTTCGCCGCCTCGGCGGCGTCGACCGCTTCGAACAGCGCCGCTTCGTGCGCCATGAGGCTGGTGACATCCTGGGCCGTGCCGCGAAAGCCCAGCAGTTCGCCGCTATCGCGGGAATAGACCGGCAGGCCGCTGAGCCGGAACATGACGCTGGCGCCGCTCTTGTCGAGCAGCTCGATTTCGCCCTTGCCGAAGGGCGCGTGCGGGCCCTGACCGCTCAGCGCCACGGGCGGATCGGAATCGGGCGCCATCAGATCGCTCAAGGCAACGCCGAGCAGCTCTCGCGGATGATAGCCGAGCACGTCGATCACGCGCGGCGAGATGTAGGTGATCGCGAGGTTGCGGTCGACTTCCCAGATCAGATCCGAGACCAGGCGGGCGATGTCGTTGAAGCGGTCGTCGGATAGCCCGAGCGCGGCCTGGGTACGCTTCATCTCGTCGATCGGCGAGAAGACGCAAAGCATCGCCGGGCTGTTGCCGGCGGCGTCTTGCAGCAACTGATACTCGGCCGCGAAGAATCGGGTCCGGCCGTCGAGCTCGACCATGAGTTCGCGTTTCAGCCGGCCGTCCAGCTTTTCGGCGGCCTCGAACAGCGCCGGGAGTCCCGGATCGTCCTGCGCGTCGGCCAAGGGGCCGCGCGCGTCTCGATAGGCCGAATTGGCATAGAGCGCGCGGCCTTTCGGGTCGACCACGCAGTGCGGATCGGCGCTATCGAGCAGGCTGCTCTGGACTCGCGCGATCAATTGCTTGATATCCGAACCGGATGCCGGCTCGGGCTTTGCCTGACCAACGGAGCGGCCTCGGTTGTCGCATTCGATGCCCGCGGAGACGGCCTTCTCGGCGCGGCGGGCGCGACTTGACGGCGTCTTCCTAGCCGCGCGGGCCATCGCGGTTCCCTTCTATGCGTTCGATCGCATCGAGATAGTTCGGGTCGCGCCGCCACTGCCGCAGCACCTGCTGCGCCGCCGGTGCTTCCAGCTCGTCGAAGTAGCCCATCAACTGCGAAACCGCCTGGGCCGGGAGCGACTCATGGCCGGGCCGGGCCCGCCGCACCAAGGTGTAGATCAGGCCGAAATCCGACTTGGGAATGTCCAACGCTCGGCAGACGATCGCCAGATCATGGCCCCCGGGTTCATAGATAACCCGCTGCAAGCGGGGCGGCAGGATGCCCGAAAGGCGGCCGAACAGCGCTTCGAACAGGGCGACCTCGCCCTGGCGCAGCACTTGAACCAGCAGTTCCGGCGTGACCGCCTTTGCTTGATCGAGCGACTCCGCCAGAACCGTCGCGGGCTTCGCCGACGGCTCGGCGGCCTCGCTCTTGGTGCCCTCGAGCAGAGCCAGAACGGCGCCCTCCAGCTCGTCGTCCAGTTCGCCCGGATCGATGTCGAAGTTATCGAGCATGTGCGCGCGCAGCGCGGCCGAGACACCCCAGTACATGCGCTGCGCCAGTTCCGGGTTGAGATCCTTCCGCCGCACCAGGGGTTCCTGGTAGCTGTCGACCCGCCGCGCTTCCTCCACGAGATAGGCCATGGTGGCCTCGGTGATCTTGGCGTTGGGGTTCTGCAGCAGGGTCTTGACCACGTCCGCGTTGCCGGTCTCGACCAGGGCATCGGAGACTCTCTCGCTGACCGAAGAGCGCATGGCGATCGCCAGCTGGTGCTCTAGGGTGCGGTGGTGGATGATCTCGATCAGCTCGATGTCCTGCAGCGCGCCGCTTTTCATCAGGATCGGCCGCGCCACCTCGATTTCGTCGTTGGCCAGCATCAGCACGAGATCGTGCGGCGCGTTTACCTTGTCCGACAAACGCTCGGCCAGGTCTTGGCGCAATTCCCTTTCGAACTCGCCGACCAGCTTGTTCAGAATGTCGATCATCAGAGCGTGCTCGCGCTCGCTCAAAGCCGACTGACCGTCGGCGAAGAGGTCGCTGATCGCGCGCGCCAGCATGCGCCGGCCCTCGATAGACCGGTCCTGAGCCAGCTTCAGGAGAGATTGCGGGCTGTTTTCTTCGCCGACCATCAGCTTTTTGAGCCCTGCACTGCCACCTACCGAACCGGCGATCCGCGCGAGGCCGTCCGCCGTTAAACCTGAAGGTTGTAGCGTTCCGGGACCGCGAAAAACCACGATCCGACGCTGTACACCCTAAGTTAATATTTGTTACACCAGCCCGATTGAAGTCTTCCAGGGTGCCATTAAAACACAGTTAAACTGACTAGAATTCTCGTATTAGTTGTATAATCGAACGCGCCGAAACAGGACCCTAGTCAGGGCGGCCCGGCCGTGCGTCCACGCCGGACCGCGCCGGTCCGCACGGGGCAGGAACCCGGTGTCACATCCGGCTGGACAACGCCACTTGGCGAAATTGGTGGGCGGCGGACCGTCAATGCCCCGTGCGGCCAGGCTGGCCGCGGCCTCGACAATATGCGCCGATGGTCCGACGCCTCGTACGCCAGCATCCCCGATCCCCTGCTCGGCCCCCCTTCGACCAAGCCGAGTTTGGTCCGGTTGCCCCACGGTGTCCAGCACCTAGCCCGCGCTAGGACGGCGCCGCCGTCATCCGGCGACAGGGCGGCAAGGCAATGGGAGGGACCGCCAAGGCGGAGGATCGATCGCAGTCGAACAGCGCGCGCCGGGATCGCGTCAGCTCTGGGCGTCGGCGGCGAAGTTGTCGATCTTCTGCTGCATGATCGCGATCAGCCGGTCGAGCCCGTCGCGCTTCACCACGGCGGTGTACTCCGAGCGCTTGATCGCCAGCTCGCTGAACTTGGCGTCGAGGTAGACGTCGACGATGCGCCAACCGCTCTTGGCTTCGCGCATCAGGAAATTGAGGTCGACCGTGTCGCCGTCGCCCTTGATCAGGCGGTTGAGCACCAGAACCGTGCCACGCGGCTGTTTCTCCTCGCCCATGATCTTGAAGGACTCGCCGCTATAGCCTTTGAAGCGTGCCGCGAAGGTGGCGATGCTGAGGCGCGCGAAGGTATCGACCAGCCTCGAACGCTCCTGCTCGGTCATCTCGCGCCAATGGCGGCCGACCGCCACGCGCGCCATGAAGGGAAAATCGAAGGACCGCTTCAGGACCGGTGCCAAGGCCTCGTAGCGCCCCTGATATCCGAGCGTCTTGGCGTTG
Source organism: Kiloniellales bacterium (assembly GCA_041617155.1). Classification (GTDB taxonomy): domain Bacteria; phylum Pseudomonadota; class Alphaproteobacteria; order Kiloniellales; family JAKSDN01; genus CAMYKD01. The sequence continues at coordinate 58,921 of JBFJPL010000011.1, read as the reverse complement.
CGCATGGCATCGATCAGCGCCGCGTCGAGCTGTTCGGCGATGTGTCGCGGTGTCGCGCCGATGTTCGCCGCCAAGGCGGCAGGCCAAATTAGGGCCAAGACAAGGACAATCCGTCCGACCATCGATTTCATGATGTCAAGCCGATCCTGAAGATTTCCGGACATCCTATAGGCCTAAAGTTATCAATTTCTTGCCCGCTTGTCTTCCCGGACGCCGTCTGCCATTGATGCGGACAACGACCCTGCCCGTCGTGTCGCAGGCCTTAGATGGGCCGGGCAACGCGACAGTGCAACAGGAGCATGTCCGCCGGGCCGCGAGCGCTGTGCCCGCGGACGGCCCCGAGGGAACGAGACGCGAGCGTGGAGGCCTTGAAACAGTGAGAGCGGCCATATTGGGCGCGGGCATCGGACGCCGGCTGGAACGGCCGGAACTGCCGCCGAAGATCCTACTGCGCTTCGGCGAAGAAACGCTGCTGGCCCGCCACGTGCGGATCCTGCGGGCCTGCGGCGTGGCGCGGATCGATCTGGCCGTGGGTTACCGGGCCGAGGCGGTCGAGCGGGAGATCGCGGCGCTCGGCGCCGGCGACATGGTGGCGACCTATTACAATCCCGACTACCTGCGTGGCGCCATCGTCTCGCTGGCCGCGCTGGGCGAGACCTTCACCAGCGGCGAGCCGGTGCTTTTCATGGACGGCGACGTGCTCTACGACCAGCGCATGATGCGGCGCCTGATCGACTCGGCGCACCGCAACTGCTTCCTGATGGACCGCAACACCGAGGAGGGCGAGGACCCGGTCAAGCTGTGCATGAAGGACGGCCGCCTGGTCGACTTCCACAAGCGCCCGAAGCTGGCGCACGACTGGTGGGGCGAGTGGATCGGCTTCGCTCGCTTCATGCCCGAGACCGCGGCCAAAGTGGCCAGGGCGGCGGCGGGCTACCTGGAAGCCGGCCGGCTGGACGAGATCTACGAGGAAGCTTTCCGCGATGTCATATTGGCCGAGCCGCCCGGCACCTTCGGCGTCGAGGACGTGACCGGCCTGCCCTGGGTCGAGATCGATTTCCCGGCCGACCTGGATAAAGCGCGGCAGGAGGTCTTTCCGAAGCTCGACGAAGACTTCCGGTAGCCGACCCCATGGGCCGGTCCTACCCTATGCACGGATCTCGAATTCCAAGCAGATCACGGCTTGTTTCCTCACTCCCTCTGGGAGCGGGAGGGTGAAGGCGCATGGTTTTGCTGCATGCGGGCCAGCGATCGAGCCGCTTGACCTGTACCGATCTTCGAGCCGGAAAATCAACCCGCCCTCGCCCTGTCCCTCTCCCGGGCGGAGTGGGGACGCTGTCCAGCCGTCCGAGCCATGGGCGCGAGGTGGGAGCGGCATAACCCGTCGACCTCGGGGCCAAGGGAAGTATGACTCTGACAGGCACTTAGGAGTCCGGTTGTTTCACCTACCGGAGTTCCCATGACCACGCTGGTGACCGGCGCGACCGGCTTCGTCGGCGCCGCGGTTGTCCGCCGGCTGCTGGCACGGGACCGCGCCGTGCGGGTCTTGACGCGCGACGGCAGCGACCGGCGCAACATCGTTGGCCTGGAGGTCGAGGTCGCGGTCGGCGACCTCGACGACCCGGCTTCGCTGAAGCGGGCGGTGCGAGGCTGCGATGCGCTTTATCATGTCGCCGCCGACTACCGGCTGTGGGTGCCCCGGCCCGAGGAGATCTACCGGATCAACGTCGAGGGCAGCCGCACGCTGCTGCTGAGCGCGGCCGAGGCGGGCGTGACGCGCATGGTCTACACCAGCAGCGTCGCGACCCTGGGCATCAAGCGCGACGGCACGCCGGCCGACGAGGCCACGGCGGTCGGCCTCGGCGACATGATCGGCCACTACAAGCGCTCGAAGTATCTGGCCGAGGCGGCGGTGCAGGAACTGATCGCCGACCAGGGCCTGCCGGTGGTGATCGTCAATCCCTCGACGCCGATCGGACCGCGCGACGTCAAGCCGACGCCGACCGGGCGCATGATCGTCAAGGCCGCGGCCGGGCGCATGCCGGCCTTCGTCGATACCGGGCTCAACGTTGTCCATGTCGACGACGTGGCGGCCGGCCATCTACAGGCTTTCGAGCGCGGCCGGGTCGGCGAGCGCTACATCCTGGGCGGCACCGACCTGACGCTGGCCGAGATCCTCGCCACCATCGCCGCCATGGTCGGCCGCCGCCCGCCCACGGTCCGGCTGCCGCACAACCTGATCTATCCGCTGGCCTATGGCGCCGAGGCCTGGGCGCGCCTGACCCGCCGGGGCGAGCCCTTCGTCACGGTCGATGGCATCAAGATGGCCAAGAAGAAGATGTTTTTCTCCAGCGCCAAGGCCCGCGCCGAACTGGGCTACACGGCCCGGCCGCCGGAACAGGCCCTCGAGGACGCGGTCGCGTGGTTCCACCGGGAGGGCTATTTAACTTAGCGAAACCTTACGCGCCTAGTGTCGCTGGGCGAAAGATGTGGCCCTTGTGGTTGGGTCTTGGCTAAGCGGCAAAAAGCCGCTAGGGATAGGCCAAATGGGGACCGGGGGGTCGGCCGTCGGGTGCTTCGCCCGGCGGGTTTTGCAAACGCATATCGGAAAGAGGTTATCGTGGCAGTTCCCATTCAGCAGCAGATCCGAGTCGGCGCCTACGTCCTGAAGCAACGCCTGACCGGCCGCGCGCGCTATCCGCTGGTGCTCATGCTGGAACCGCTGTTCCGCTGCAATCTGGCCTGCCCCGGCTGCGGCAAGATCGACTATCCCGACGCCATCTTGAACCAGCGCTTGTCGCTCGAGCAGTGCATCGAGGCGGTCGAGGAGTGCGGCGCGCCGGTGGTCTCGATTCCGGGCGGCGAGCCGCTGCTGCACAAGGAGATCGGCCGGATCGTCGCCGAGATCGTCAAGCGCAAGCGCTTCGTCTACCTCTGCACCAACGCGCTCTTGCTGGAGAAGAAGCTGCACCTGTTCGAGCCCAGCCCGTTCCTCACCTTCTCGATCCATCTGGACGGCCTGGAGGCGGAGCACGACCGGGCGGTCGACCAGAAGGGCGTGTTCCAGCGCGCCGTCAAGGCGATCAAGAAGGTCCAGTCCGAGGGCTTCCGGGTCAACGTCAACTGCACCCTGTTCAACAACGCCGAGGCCGAGCGGGTCGCCGAGTTCCTCGACTACGTCACCGAGATGGGCATCGAGGGCGTCACGGTCTCGCCCGGCTACGCCTACGAGCGGGCGCCCGACCAGGAACACTTCCTCAGCCGGCAGACCACGAAGAACCTGTTCCGCGACCTGTTCAAGCGCGGCCGGGGCAAGAAGTGGCAGTTCAGCCAGTCGACCCTGTTCCTCGACTTCCTGGCCGGCAACCAGACCTACCAATGCACGCCCTGGAGCAACCCGACGCGCAACATCTTCGGCTGGCAGCGGCCCTGCTATCTGCTGAACGAAGGCTATGCCAAGAGCTTCACCGAGCTGATGGAAGAGACCGCCTGGGACGGCTACGGCACCGGCAACTACGAGAAGTGCGCCAACTGCATGGTGCACTGCGGCTACGAGGGCACGGCGGTCGAGGACACCCTCAAACACCCGCTGAAGGCGCTCAAGGTCGTGCTCAAGGGCATCCGGACCGACGGCCCCATGGCCCCGGAGATCCCTCTCGACAAACAACGCCCGGCCGAGCTGGTGTTCGACAACCTGGTCGCCAAGGCGGTCGAGCAGATCCACGAGGCGCCCAGCAAGGCCGCCGAGTAGGGCGGCGGCTAAATCTCACACCGGCCCTCGAAAGCCGTGACTCATGGCTCATCCTGAGGAGCGTTCTTCGAGCTGAGGAGCTGTGTAAGCGGCGTCTCGAAGCATGAAGGCTGGGCATAGCGTCTCAGTTTGAAGCTTTATGCGTTGAAATTGCAAAGCGGGCTCGAATGTCGGCCTAGTGGGTGAAAGCGGTCGTCGTTCCGGGGCGATGATCGAGGCTGCTGATAGCCAAATGTGGTCTTCGCGATGGACCGGTCTCAATTCCCTGCAAAGGCCACGAAATGGCCGGTGGAACTCCGTGAGCTCAGGCTTTAGGTCGCTAAAAAAGTGCAACCGCTACGACCCGGCACGACACCGATCAATCGGCGAGCATGGTCAATGCGGCCCGGCGGTCTCCCGGCTTCAACCTAAGAAACAGCGTGCGGGCTTTCTTGATATCTTGTTCGGAACCACTCTCGGCGGCCGTCTTGAGGGCAACCGTAGTCGGATGATCCGGTCCACAGATGAAAGTCAAAGCTTTAGCCAAGCGCCCCATGGCTGCACGGTCGATCTTTGCCTCTTCCATTCGGGAGTTCCCAAGTATCAGCCTGTTTCGTTGCGTCGATCTGTATCAGGCATGGTGACATCAGCAGCGCAACTCAACGCGCCCGACACTGTTTGCCCGGCCGTCACGCGTGCACCCGACAAGAGGACCCTAGCACATCCTGGCCGCGCAACCGCGTCGAACTGCTCGGCATCGATCACCTTCATCAAGGCTTCCTCGAACTTGCCCATAAACTTTTCACACCGAGGTCCGAAGCTGCGTGAACTTCGGACGTGCTGCAGACATCACCAGGACGGCAAGGAATAGCCGAGGCTGTTGAAAAAGTCCCCGGAACCAGAGTTCTTGAAACAATGATTTAATGCCCGGGGCGATGTTGAATCAAAATGATTTCCCACCCGGCCAAGAGGAACGATTGTTGCACGAAATCTAGCGGCTCTGACTTTTTCAACAGCCTCAGCCAGTTCCGGAAATCGCCGGCCGGCGCGAGGATCGTGTGAGCCAAATGGGAAACCTCGGCTTAAAAGGTACGTTAACAACCATTTGTTTGAATCCGGCCGGTTTCGCGCCTGCTTCTGACGCACTGGACCGTCCGATTTTCAAACACGTTCGGCATAAGGCCCATTGGGTTCGGCGATGGCCAGGCGCCCGGGCCAAACACCGCTTCGCGGTAGAGGACACCGCAGGACGCTCATCGACCTAGCCGCCCGCGCGCCCGCGATGGGATTCGAAAGATCTGTACCGGCCATGAAAAACATCTTCTCGAAATATTCTCCCTTGAGTTTCATATCGCTCTTCGCACTTATCGCAATCGCCTCGTACCAATTGTGGAAGGTCGAGGAATTAACCGTGACGAACATTGTCGCGGCCATGCTGATGACCCTACTAGTTGTGGGCATTTGCGCGACTGCACTGTACCTGCTTGTTCTGTTGGTCAGACGCATTGCCCTCACCTTCGGTGTACAGCTCGGCGAATGGGGCAGCGATCGGGCCCTCGATGCCTTCATCGCCGCCCGCCGTCGCGCCCTGGCGCGACTGGGCGGCCGCCATCGGTCGCTTACGCGGGGCAGGACACAGTTCCTGCTGGGCCAAGCGCTCGGCGAAAGGGGCCAGCGCGCGACCGGCGCGGACACCTTGCGCGAGTCGGCGAACGCGTTTCGCGATTCACTGGCGGCCTTTCACGAGGCGGGCAAGCTCGACAGCTGGGCAATCGGTCAAGGCAATCTGGCGATGAGCTTGTTCCATCTGAGCCGGCAGGAGACCGGAACAGCGTCCCTGAAAGAGGCCATCGACGCGCTTCGTGCCGCGGCCGAGCACTGGGAGACGGCTGACAACATGGCGGATTGGAGCGAAGTCCAGTTCCGCCTGTGCGCCGCCCTTACAAGGTTTGGCCGGCTGGAGGACGGGACCGCGCGGCTTGCCGAAGCCGTCGCAGCCGGCCGGGCGGCATTGGCGGCCGAGAACAACGACGACGTGCCGATGGCGGCGGCCAGGCTGCAGATCAATCTCGCGGAGGCCCTTGCCCTTCTCGGCGAGCGAGAGACCGGAACCGAGCGGCTGGAGGAGGCCGTGGCCATGGCACGCGAGTCGCTGCGGGTCATCGGCGAAGACAAGGACGACATTCTGACGAGAGACGAGTCGATCCAATGGCGGCTCACGCAGATCGGCAATCTGGGCCATGCGCTGTGCTGCCTCGGCGAACGGCGCGACGACACGGAAATGCTGCGCGAGGCCGTCGAGACTTTGCGCTCGACAGGACCACTTAGGACAGACAAGAACCTCTATGACTGGGCGGTCGTGCAGGACGAACTCGCCCGCGCACTCCGTTCGCTTCACAGGCGCGACGCCGACTCCGCGCACCTAACGGAATCGCTGTCGGCCAGCGACGCGGCGCTGACAATCCTGACCCGCGAGACCTATCCCTTCGATTGGGCCGTCGCCACCGCCACCCGGGCCAACACCCTGACCGCGTTCGCTGAAAGCAGCCCGGACGCGGCGCCTCTGCGCCAGGCGGTCGACGAGTTGAAAGCCGCGCTTGCGGTCTTCGAGCGGGCCGAAGCGCCATTCCACAGCCGGCAGTGCCGCGACGATCTCGACAGGGCGACGGCGCTGCTGGACGAACTCGCCCGGTAGCGACCGGATGGCAAAGGGTAAGAGGCGACAATGCTCGATCAAGATGCGGCAGATGAGCCGAATATACATGGTCCATCTTCAAGGCAAGGACCAATTGCGCTGCCTGTCCCGCGTCTAGAACTTCCTGCAATCCAACAAGGTGGGGATCGACAGATCCGATCTCCTCTGAATCAAGTTTAGGTGAATGCCGAGAAACGGTAAGAGGTCCGGGTTGGGTCAGAGTCGGTCCTATGGGGTGGTCACCTGTCACGTCTGGAAACGGGGGCAGAGCAGTCCTTACTGGCTCGAATGTCCCCTTAAGGCTCTACAGCGGACCTGGTTTCGAGGTGCGGAGATGGTCTCAGCTTAGCCAGAATTGGACATTCGAGCAGCTGATTTGAATCAAGGATTCTCCAATCCGTGATCATTATCCTCCGGTCAGAGGGAAAGTGCCCGCGGGAGAGGATATGGCAATGTTGCGAGTTAGGGATCTCATGAGTAACGCGCTCGAAGTAGTGTCTCCAGACGCCCATCTTCACGATGTATTGATCAAGATGAACCGGGCAGGATATCGGCATCTGCCGGTCGTCGCGGACGACAAGCTCGTTGGCATCATTACCGACCGAGATCTGCGCCTGGCGGTCAACTCACCGGTTGTCGAGGAGGGTGCTGAACTCAAACGCGAAACGGTCCTTGACGAAGTCCGGGTCGATCAATGCATGACCCCCGACCCACAGTGTGTTTCATCGAACGCGCCCGCTCACGAGGTGGCTGATCTTTTGTCTCTCAACAAGTTCGGTGCCATGCCGGTTGTGGATGAAGGGAAGCTGGTCGGTATGATCAGCTACATCGATTTTCTCAAGCACTATGCGGCCAACCGTTAGGGCTTGTCGCAAATCAGAGCCGAGCGATTCCGAGTCGGTTGGCGCAGAAAGCGGGATGTCCGCTCGCAGGAGCTAAGCAGCCGCTCCGACGCACCCCATTGAACTGCGCCTAATAGCCACTAAGCGATGTTCGAGCGGTTCAGCAAATCCGTAGAAAGCCTGCCTCACTGACGTTACAATTGCGTCGGAGGGAAGATGCTATGGAGCGTCGTCTTGCCGCCATTTTAGTTGCCGATGCGGTAGGTTACTCGCGTCTAATGGAGGCGGACGAAGAAACAACGCTGTCGACGCTCGACACCTACCGTCGGCTTATTGACGAACGGATCGTTCAACATCGCGGCCGTGTGTTCGGCAGCGCCGGTGATAGTGTGATCGCCGATTTTGCAAGCCCGGTCGAGGCTGTCCGTTGCGCCGTCGAATTCCAGCACGAGCTTAAAAACCGGAACTTAGAGCTAGACACCGTCAGCCGAATGCAGTTTCGCGTCGGCATCAATCTCGGCGACGTCGTAGTGGAGGGCGACAACCTCCATGGTGATGGCGTCAATATTGCCGCGCGACTGGAAGAGCTAGCCGATCCAGGTGGTATCTGCGTATCGGGCACGGCATACGATCATTTGTTGGGCAAGATCGATCTCAAGCTCAACGACCTCGGCGAGCAGCAGCTGAAGAACATCTCAAGGCCGGTACGTGTGTGGCGTTGGATCGGGGAAGAACCGGTCACAGCCGAGCACGAAAAATCCGACGAACCGCGCCCGCTCCCTGACAAGCCGTCGATCGTGGTCTTGCCGTTCGACAATATGTCCGGCGAGGTAGAGCAGGAATACTTTGCAGACGGCCTGACCGAGGACATCATCACCGAACTCTCGCGTTTTCAGACCTTCTTCGTCATCGCACGGCACTCGGCTTTTTTCTACAAAGGCAAGGCCTTGACGGTGCAGGACGTTGGACGCGAGTTGGGCGTGCACTATGTGGTCGAGGGCAGCGTTCGCAAGGCGGGCAATCGCCTGCGCGTTGTCGTGCAACTGATTGAGGCGGCGAGTGGCAACCACGTCTGGGCGGAACGCTATGACCATGACCTGATCGACATTTTTGACCTGCAAGACGAGGTCACGCGGTCTATCGTGGCCGCAATTCCGGGCCGCCTCGCGAGGGCGGACCTCGATCGAATAAAGCGAAAGCGTCCGGAGAATATCTCGGCGTACGACTACATGCTGCGCGGTAAGATGCACCACCATCGCGCGACGAAAGAAGACAACGTCGAAGCGATTCGGCTCTTGGACAAGGCCATCGAGCTCGACCCGGAATTCGCCGAAGCCTACGCGTGGCTATCCTGCACCTACGGGCAGGCGCTACTCCGGGGCTTTGGCGACAACAAGGACGAATTATTCGCCCGGGATGTCGAAGCCGCCGAAAAGGCGCTTTCGCTCGATGACAACAATCCCGACACGCATTGGATCATGTGCGAGTTGCACATGATGGGTGGCCGGTTAGAGCAGGCAGAACTCCATCATGAAAAAGCACTTGCCTTGAACCCAAATGATCCTCGAATCGTTGCCCAGCGAGGCGAGTTGATGACTTGGCTGGGCCGCCCGGTCGAGGGTACGGATTGGGCGCGCCAGGCGATGCGCCTCGATCCCTACGACGCCGCCGGGCGGGCACACCTGTTGGGCCGCGCTTTATTCGTCGCGCGCCGATATGCCGACGCGATCGAGGCATTCAAGCAGGTTCGGACGCTTCGTTATGGCCACCACGTGGAGATCGCCGCCAGCCATGCGCTTCTCGGATCGGACGAGCAAGCAAGGCTGCACGCCGGTGAGGCTCTGCGCCTCAAGCCAGACTTCTCCATCGCCGATCACGTGCAAGGCCTACCCTTCAGGGAGAGCCGAGACCGCGAACACCATCGGGAAGGCCTTCGCAAGGCCGGCCTGCCGCAATGAGCGTCGTAATTCGGTTAGTCTGGCACCTGGCTGGATGTCTCTTCCGGGTCACGAGCGGCGGTCGAGGCCGCGCCTAAGGTGGGTCCGCAACCAAAGGTCAAGCAGACGAGATTGCTTGGAAAGCGACCGTGCCCGAACGCACCCTTGCCTGCGTGCTGATATCCAGAAGCTGACTCAACCAAGACCGCCGGATTGCCATTTTCGGCCAGAGAATTCGGCCACAGCGCGTCGCTGGAGATCTTGGCTAAGCAACCTACAGGTGGTTCGTAAGGCGGGCGCAGTTCACATCATATGATATGGTATCGCCATGGATAAACTTGCTTCTTCACTTGAAGAAATCATCGAATTCGAGGGCCACGTGGATGTCGTTGATATCGGGGCAAATCCCATTGGCAGAGAGGCACCATACAAACAGCTGCTCGACAGGGGAATCGCGCGGGTTGTCGGGTTTGAGCCAGATCCCGACGCCCTAGAGGAGCTCAACGAGAAGAGTGGGCGCAACGAAACCTATCTCCCTTATGCCGTGTTCGATGGGAGCACGCATCAGTTCCGGGTCTGCCACGCTCCCGGAATGTCGTCTTTGCTAGAACCCAACCACGACCTTCTTCAATACTTCCATGGTTTCTCAAATTGGGGGGCCGTACGGGAACGGCGCGAAGTCAAAACTGTGCGCCTCGATGATGTCAAGGAAATCAAAGGCATAGATTATCTCAAGATCGATATTCAGGGTGCGGAACTAGAGGTCTTTCGCAATGGTGTGAAACGGCTATCGAATTGCCTGGTTGTCCATACCGAAGTCGAGTTCCTTCCCATGTATCAAAACCAACCGCTGTTTTCGGAGGTCGAGTTGTTTCTTCGCGGCCACGGCTTTCTTTTTCATCGCTTTGCGCCCTTGGTCAGCCGGATGATTCGACCGATGCGCCCGAAAGGCAATATCTACGGCGGACTAAGTCAGATGTTCTGGGCCGATGCGATTTTTGTCCGTGACTTTACCAAGCTGGCAGCCCTCGACTCAGTGCAGCTAACGAAAATGGCTCTTATTCTTCACGATATCTATGGCTCTTATGATCTAGCGCTTCGCTGCCTTATGGCCTGCGATTCCAAGATGGGGACACAGCTTGCAGGGAAATACGTCGCGGCTTTGTCCTAGAGCTGAATTGAACTGTCGGGTCGCGCCGCTCGCCCGAACCCAATCGGAAGGCAAGGTCTCAAATTCTGGTGAGGTCGGATTAGGGTCTTTGCTGTGTAAAAACTCTTGCGGAGGTCCTTCGAGCGCAAGATTGATTCGCAACGCATTCTTCTGACGCATCAATGATTCACCAAGCCCGCTCTTTCGATTCAAATGTTGTGCCTGCAAGGCTACCGCTGGGGTTTTTACACAACCAGGGTCATAACCGGAAACTGAGCGAAGCGCTCGTCGCAGTCTGGCATTGGGCGTGAAGCAGACATGAACCGCTAAAATGCGGACCTTCAGGGTGCCGGCTTGGCAAGGCTTCAAACCGAGACGCCACCCGGCGGGGTCAGGATCTCTTGGATTTGCTATCGGAGGAGTAGCCGGCCAGCGCCGGCGCCAGCACGCGCGTGAGGCCGGCCAGGGCTTTCAAGGCCAGGGCCGAGTCACGCCTGAGATCGAGCAGCGCCGGCAGTTCCCAGGGCCGGGCCGCGAGCCGGGCGAGCACCACCGCCGGGCGCGCCTGGCCACTGGCGGCGATGCTGCCCCTGACCGCGCGCGGCAGCGGCCGGTCGGCCGGGTCGGCGACCGCCCGCAACACCAGAAAAGGGACGCCCGCCGCCCGCGCCACCTCGGCCACCGCGTGGCTTTCCATGTCGACCGCCACGGCGCCGCTGGAGTCGAACAGGCGGCGTTTCTCGGCCAGGCTGGCGAGCGCCCGATCGCTGCCGGCCAGCGTGCCGCCGGCGAGCGGATGGCCGGAGGCCAGGCCGAGCAACCTTTGCCGCCAGGCCGTATCGGTCGGCAGCGCCTCGCCGCTGGGCAGGCACACCGCCTCGGCCAGGACCACGCCCCCGGCCCTGAGCGCCGGGTCGAGGCCGCCGGCGATACCGTAGCTGACCAGGGCGCCGGCGCCGGCTTCGAGCAGCGCTTGCGCGGCCCGCTCGGCGCGCCCGGAATCGGCGCCGGCGCAGGCCACCAGAAGATCGTTTTCAGGATCGGACGGGGCGAGGTTGCGCCGGAGAACTCTGGCCTCGACGGCCAGTCCCGTGACGAACCCGGCGCGGACCATACCAAAGGTCATGGATAATGACCTTTGGTATCACATGCCGAAGCCGACCCGGCGGTCGTTACCGGACATGAGATTGCGGTAGCGCGCCACCGCCCAAAGCGGGAAATAGGCGCTGTAACCGTCGTAGCGCAGATAGAAGACCCGCGGAAAGCCGACGCCGGTGTAAAGCGCCTCGTCCCACTTGGCGCCGCTGCGCGGGGCCACCTCCAGGTAGCCGATACCGCGACTGACCGACTCGCATTCGACCTCGCCCGCGGCCATCAACCCGAGCAGCGCCCAGGCGGTCTGCGAGGGGGTGCTTTCCCGGGTCTCGCCGCGCCGGTCCCGCCAGTAGGTCGAACAGGCCTCGCCCCAGCCGCCGTCCTCGCGCTGGAATGTCTTCAGCCAATCGACCGCCTTGCGCACGTAGGACGCCGAAAGGTCCTCGCCGACCGCGTTCAGGGCGGACAGCGCCGACCAGGTGCCATAGACGTAGTTGACGCCCCAGCGGCCGTACCAGGAGCCGTCGTCCTCCTGCTCGCGCTTGATGAACTGGACCGCTTTCTTGACCGCCGGGTGGTCGCGCTTGTAGCCGAGCTGCGCCAGCATGGACAGGCAGCGCGCGGTGACGTCGACCGTCGGCGGGTCGAGCAGCGCGCCGTGGTCGGCGAAGGGGATGTAATTGAGGTAGGTGTACTGGTTCTCCGGATCGAACGAACCCCAGCCGCCGCCGCGGCTTTGCATGCCGAGGATCCAATCGGTCGCCCGTTCGATCGCCGGGCGGCAGCGCGGATCGTTCAGCCGGTCGAGCGCCATGACCACCACCGCGGTGTCGTCGACGTCGGGGTAGTGGTTGTTCCAGTACTGGAACGCCCAGCCGCTCGGCTTGAGGCCCGGCCGACGCCAGACCCAGTCGCCGTAGGTGCCGGTGATCTCGCGCTCGAGCAGCCAGTCGACCGCCTTCCGCACCGCCGGGCTCTGCGGATCCTCGCGCGCCTCGAGCAGGGCGTGGAGCCCCAGGCAGGTGTCCCAGATCGGCGACAGGCAAGGCTGGCAATAGGCCCGGTCGCCGTGGAACATGAGCAGCTTGTCGACCGCGGCCCGCGCCATCGAGAAGTTCGGGTCGTCGCGCGGCGTGCCCAGGGCGTCGTAGGCCATCACCGCGTTCGCCATGGCCGGGAAGATGCCGCCCAGGCCGTCGTCGCCGTTGAGCCGCGGCACGATGAAGTCGAGCGCCTTCTGGATCGCCTTCTCGCGGCCGCGCTTGGGAAAGCTCGGTTCGACCGAGCGCAGCACCCGGTCGAGCGCGGCGAAGGCGGCGCCCAGCTTGGTGCCGGTCGCGTTCATCGGATAGGTCGTCCGCTCGGGATCCTCGACGAACAGCTCGGCGATGCCGACACCGCGGGGGTTCTTGGCGCGCGGCTTCAGGGCCATCAGGATCAGCAGCGGCACGATCACGGTGCGCGACCAGTAGGACACCTTTTCCAGGTGAAACGGGAACCAGCGCGGCAACAGGGTGATCTCGACCGGCATCACCGGCACGGCACGCCAGGGCACCTGACCGAACAGGGCGAGCGCGATGCGCGTGAAGACGTTGCACTGGGCGGCGCCGCCGCGCGCCAGCACCGCTTCGCGGGCGCGCCTCATGTGCGGCGCCGCGGGGTCGTCGCCGGCCAGCTTGAGGGCGTAGTAGGCCTTGACCGTGGCGCTGATGTCGAAATCGCCGTCGGTGAACAGCGGCCAGCCGCCGTGGTCGGCCTGGCGGTCTCTCAGATAGTTGGCGATCTTGGGCTCGACGTCGTCGGCGAAAGCGCCGTCCACCGTGGCCAGGAAATGCTGCAACAGAATGTATTCCGAAGGGATCGTCGCGTCGGCCTCGAATTCGAAGATCCAGTGGCCGTCGTCACGCTGGCGGCTCTTCAAAGCCTCACGCGCATCCAGAATCAGGTCATCGAGATGGGTCCCGATTTCGGGTTGCGCCGCGAGTACGCCCATACTTCACCTCTCCAACAAGTCTGCAAGTCCACAAGAGTCGAGGCCACGAACGGGCCGCGGGGCCGAATGGCCGTCACCGGAAAACAGGTATCGCCCACCAATCTATCGGGAAACTACCCGCTGCCACCGCAACGCGCAAGTCGCTGTGCGTAACCTTATTGTGTCATGTTCAACCAATCGTAAAGACCAGATCCGCCGCCTTGTGGCCCGACCGGACGGCGCTTTCGATGGTCGCCGGATAGCCGGTGTCGGTCCAGTCGCCGGCCAACACCAGGTTGCGCCATGCGGTGCGCGCCGGGGCCCGGTGGGCGAGCGCCGCCGGAGTCTGCGCGAAGGTCGCCCGGCGCTCCTTGATGACACGGATCACCGGCTCGTGCGCCGGGTCAAGCGCGAAGGCGCGCGCCGTATCGGCCCACATCTTCGCCGCGACCACCTCGCCCGGCTCCTCGACCAGCCCTTCGGCCGCGCTGACGGTCAGGCTGGCGACGTCGCCGCGCAGGAAAATCCAGTCCGCGGCGCCGCCGACCAGGCCCAGAAAGGGCAGGTCCTCGGGCAGCTCCGGCGTCTCGGGCAGGCGTATGTGAGCGTTGACGATCGGCCGGCTGTCGCCCGGCGCCTCGAGCCCGGGCACCAGTCCGCCGGCGACCGTCGGCGGCAGCGCCAGGATCACGGCGGCGTCGGCCGGCAGCTCGAGCGACCCGTCGCCGAAGTTGAGGCGCCGCACCCGGTCGCCCGCCAGGTCGAGCGCTCTGAGGCGCCGGTTGAAACCGACCTCGGCGCCGGCCCGACGCAGCAGCTCGAGCGCCGGATCGACCAGGCTGGCGGCCAGGCCGTCGCGCGCGATCAAGGGCCGGCAGGCGGCTTCGCCCTTGGCGAAGCTCTCGCGCAAGACCAGCCACAGCAGCTTCGCCGAGGCCTCGCGCGGGGCCGTGTTCAGAGCCGCCACGGTCAAGGGTTCCCAGAACCGCGTCCACAGCGGGTCGGCCGGATCGAGGCAGTCGGCCACGGTCTGCCGGTCGTTCGCGAACGCCAGCTTAAAGCCGGCGAGGTACGACATCAGCCGGGTACCCGGGATGCGCCGTTTCGGATCGAGGACCCACCAGGGCACCCGGCCGGCGCCGGGCCTGAGCGTCCAGCGCTCGCCGCTCGTCAGATCGACGAAGGGGAAGGCGGCGCGCTCCGGGCCGACGAAGCTGTGCCGCGCGCCGATCGCCTCGACGTAGGCGAGCGCCGCGTGGTTGGCGGTCAGCAGGATGTGGTTGCCGTTGTCGATCGTGCAGCCGAGCTTGGCGTCGTGGTAGGAGCGGCAGCGGCCGCCGGCTTGCGCCGCCGCCTCGTGCAGCACGACCCGCCGGCCGGCGCGGGCCAGACGAGCCGCCGCGGCAAGACCGGCGATCCCGGCGCCGACCACATGGACAAGACCCATGGTCGCTAGCGCCCGCCGCCGCGGGGTAGCGGGGCGGCGGGCAAAGATCCGGGTGCGACGTTGTTCACCCTCTCCGCCAGGGAGAGGGAGGGCTTCGCGAAGCGGGAGGGTGAGGGCGGGTTGGTTTTCACCGGGTAGGACAAGCAAGGCGCCGCTTTGCCGCCCGGCTCAAGCCAACAAACCGCCCTCACCCTATCCCTCTCCCGCGGGGAGAGGGGACACTGTTTTGCCGTTCCGGCCAGCCGCGAAAAACGACGCGGCCGACTCATCTGCCTGGAACTCGAGATGTCTGCATAGTGAAGTCCCGGGGGAGGGTTAGGGTGGGCGAAGATGGTGTCTATCCGCAACTTCCGGGCCTAGAACAGCCCGTATCTGAGCGCGATCCAGAGCTTTTCGAGCTTCGAGATGCGCACCGCGACGGCGGGCCGGTCCCAGCCGCGTCTTTCCAGCCGGTCGAGCGTGCGCTCGTAGACCTGCATCATCAGGATGCAGGGCTTGAGCGGCCGCGGGTCGCACCCGGCCATCAGTTCGCGGGTCCGTGCGAAGCGGGCCCGGACCATGGCGGCCAGTTGCGCGCAGACCCGGACCAGGCCCGGGTGGCGCAGCACCTCGGCCGGGTCGACGGTCTCGATGCCGGCCTCGCTCAAGAGCTCGCGCGGCAGGTAGAGCCGGCCGCGCTCGGCGTCCTCCGCAAGGTCGCGCAGGATGTTGGTGATCTGCAGGGCCTCGCCCAGGACCACCGCGATTTCCGGGGCGACCCGCTCGCGCGCGCCGAAGGCGCGGATCGACAGCATGCCGACCGCGCCGGCGACCCGGCGGCAATAGAGCACCAGGTCGTCCATCGATGGCGCGACCATGGCCTCGCGGGCATCCATCTCCATGCCGTCGATGATCGCCAGGAACTCTCCCTTCGGCAGCTTGAAGGCCTTGACCGGCTCGGCCAGGGCCTGGGTCGTCGGCAGGGTCGGCCGGCCGTCGTACAGCCGGGCGATCTCGGCCCGCCACTCCTCCAGGTCGAGCAGCTTGCCGGTCGGGTCGCCGTCCTCGTCGGCCACGTCGTCGACCTCGCGGCAGAAGGCGTAGATCGCGAACATGGCGTCGCGGCGCGGCTTGGGCAGGATGCGCATGCCCCAGAGGAACGAGGTGCCTGAGTTGCGCACCACCTCGTTGACGTGGTCGTTCGCCGTCTCCTCGGCTTCGGACACCGCCAGGCCGCCCTGGCTCATGACGCGGGCCGTGCCGGATTGAGCGCGCCGCCGCGCCCGGCGATGCGCCGCCACAGGACGTCCAGGACCCCGCCGAGGGCGCAGGACGCGACCTGGGCCTTGCTCAGGACGACGCGCTCGGCCAGGGGATCGCGCCGCCTGAGCTCGGCGATCAGGCGGTCGGCCAGGCGCACGATGACCGCCGACTCCATGGCCAGGCGCAGCGAGGCCAGCCGGCCGGGCAGCGCGCGGGCCTCGACCATCAACTGCTCGGTGCCGTCGAGGCAGCGGTCCAGCACCCGCCGCAGGCCGGCGCTCGCCGCGGGCGCCTCGAGCGCGGCGACGCCAGTGTCCGCCTCGGCCAGCCAGTCCTCCGGCAGGTAGACCCGGTCGAGCGCCCGGTAGTCGTCGGCGCAGTCCTGCAGGTGGTTAATCACCTGCAACGCGCTGCACAGCGCGTCGGAGGCGGGAAAACCCGCCGGGTCCTCGCCGTGCAGCTCGAGCAGGTAGCGCCCGACCGGGTTGGCCGAGAGCTCGCAGTAGCCCAAGAGGTCGGCCCAATCCTTGTAGCGCAGCTTGACGGCGTCCTGCTTGAAGGCGGCCACCAGGTCGGTCGCCTGGCGCGCGCTGACCCCGGTTCGATCCAGGCTCTCACGCAGGCGGTGGGCCGTGGCCAGCGCCGGGTCGCCGTCCGCCGCGCCGGTCACCGCGGCCTCGAAGCGCGTCAAACGAGCCACCTTGTCGTCGGCCGCCAGCTCCGGGTTGTCGGCGATGTCGTCGATCGCCCGGGCGAAGGCGTAGTAGAGCGCCACGTGCGGGCGCAGGCGGGCCGGCAGCAACAACGAGCCGACCGGGAAATTCTCGTCGCCGGCACCCTTGCCCGACGGCGTCTCGATCGGGCCGCCGTTCGGCTCTGCGTGCGCGCTGGAGAGGGATTGGCTTGCCATGGCCGCGCAGCTTAGCGGCCGTCAGCCGGTTATTCCAGACCCGCCGTTGCCGGGAATCGGATCGGTTCGACGAAATCGATTTCGCCCGCCGCCACTCCGATGATTTCCTCGGTGACATTTCGGATCGATCCCGAATGTCCGGACGGATAGGGGTCAGCGACTGTGTTTCCGACTCTGTTTCTGCGCGGGACGGCAAATCGGCGCGATGAGGACGCCCCAATACAAAATCCATTACGACTTAAGCTTTTATTTGTTAGGCAATTGTTATTGCGCTGCTGTCAGCTTGTCCGGCCAAGGACTCGAACCGGAAAAAGCGGACCATAGGGCCGATGCCTTTTCCCGTGCAACTCGAGCGAAGCTGTGCTTCGAGCAGGAAGCCGCAGACAACCAAGAAGCCGGCGATTCAGTTGCAACGGGATCGCTGGGTGATCCTGTTTGCGCTGGCTCTGTCCGTGGCGCTCTTGGCGATCGATCTGTCCCTGCCCCCGGACGTGGCGAGCGGGGCGCTCTATGCCGCGCTGGTGCCGCTCGGGTGGTGGCTTCGCAGCCGTCATGGCATTTGCCTGCTTGCGGCGTTGTCCTCGCTGTTGATCGCCGTGGGATACCTTTACGCCGCCGCGGGCGAAAACCCCTGGGTAGTATTGGGCAACAGCTTGCTCGGGCTTCTTGTGGTTTGGTTGACGGCGCTGCTTCTGACTTTGGTCAAGCGTTACGAGGCCGCCGCGCACAGTAATGAACAGCAGCTCCTGGGCGCCGTGGAAAGCGTTTCCGAGGGGTTCATCCTTTACGACGCCGATGAGCGCCTCGTCCTATGGAATCAGCAGTACTCTGATCTCTATCCGGAATTGGCGGATTTCCTAGAGCCTGGCATGGGTTTGGAGGAGGTGCTCCGGATCGCCGCCGAGCGCGGTCAAAATCTCGAGGCGATCGACGATGTCGACAACTGGCTGCGCAGACGGCTGAACGAGTACCGCACGGCGCGTGGCGCGGAAGAGCTGCGGATCCGTGAGGGGCGATGGGTGCGGGCAAGCCAGCGTCGAACGGCAAGCGGCGGCATTGTCGGCATCCGCACCGATATCACCGAGAGCAAGCGAGCCGAGGCCGCCTTGATCGCCGCCAAGAAACAGGCCGAGCTCGCGGACCGCGCGAAATCCGAGTTTCTGGCCTGCATGAGCCACGAACTGCGCACACCCCTCACGGCGGTCATTGGCTTTGCAGAGATCATCGAGGACGAGCTGTATGGGCCTGTCGGCAGTCCGAGCTACCTCGACTCCGCGCATGAAATCAACCTGGCCGGCCAACACCTGCTCAAGCTTATCAACGATATTCTGGACTTGTCGAAGATTCAGGTTGGCCAAGTCGATCTGCAGGAGCACGCGGTCGACATCCGCGAATCGACCTCTGCCTGCCTGGCGCTGGTGCGCCAGAGAGCAGAAGAGCGAAACGTGACCCTCGAACAACGGATCCAGGAGGAAGCGCCGGCGCTGCTCGTCGATGAACGTCGGCTCAAACAGATCCTGGTCAACCTCTTGTCGAACGCGATCAAGTTCACGCCGGCCGGCGGCACCGTCACCCTCGTAGCTTGCGTCGACCCGGGGGACGGCTTCCTATTCGAGGTGTCCGACACCGGCATCGGCATGACCGCGGATGATATACCCAAGGCCATGAGCCCTTTCGGACAAGTCGATGGCCAGCTCAACCGCATGCAAGAGGGCGGCGGGCTCGGGCTGCCGTTGTCCAGGTCGCTCGTCGAACTGCATGGCGGATCGCTGGACCTGCGAAGTGAAATCGGCGTTGGAACCACGGTCACCGTGAGCTTTCCCGCCGAGCGCATAATCCAATCGCGCACGAACATGGATACTTCACGCAAAGTCGACAAGGCCGCCGGCTAAGTCACCGAAATCGACGACGGCCGTGTCCCCCGCTCGGCTGTCCCCCCAAATTTTGAATTCCCCCCGAACTCGGAGGCGACCGGCGTCATGAACGTCGTGATTGGCTCCTACCCGGAGTGCCAAATGTTCGGCGCGAACGGCCGCTTTGTCGGCGTAAGCGGGCCTCGGCGCAAATCGCCCTCGAGTGAAGTTTGAAGAACAGTATATAACTCCCGCCCCTACAAACCCCAAGCCAAAACGGGATGGCGGCTTGATAGGCAAAGTGTCCCCGAACTTCCAACTAATTGTGCTAGAGCTTTCTCGCCCGGATTTAATCGCTTTCGTACTCCATCGGGATCTGGATACCGGCCAACTCGACCGAATATCCGTTTTATGCTATAATTAAAACCATTCTGGACCGCCCTTACGGGTGCGCCTAAGCAAGGGCCAAGATCTTCAACCGCAAGATCCAGGTCGTTCCGGCATTCTCCCCGGAATCAACCTTGCAACGGAAGCATGGGAGTCACGAAAGGAGGATTTGCATGTTCGCGAAACTCAAGAAGCTTGTCGGGGCCGATGAGGAAAGCAAGGCGCGGCGCCAAGCGGCGCTGGAGCAGGAACGCCGCGAACGCGAGCAGCGCGTCGCGGCCGGCCAAGCCGCGCTCAAGAAGACCCTCGAGGCTGAGCGCGGGAAGCAGGCCGAGTCCTGATCCGCGCGACGGTGCGCGCCGTGTGACCGAGACAGAGCGCAATGGTCTCGTTGTCCGGTAGTGTCCAGAATCTTTCGGACTTTGTGCTCGGTGTTGGTAGCCGATCCGGTCGGGCGACCATTTCCTTCTTTTTGGGCAGCTGCATGTTCATTTAGCGCTTCAGTCACCACCTGATTCCCGCGAAGTGCCTCAACCTGGCCGCGGCCAGGTTGAGCGACGATTGGCCGTCCGGGAAGGCGCCGGCCACGCGGGTGCGCCTGTGGATCTCGCGCACGATGCGCTGCAGGGGGGTTGTTATCCGGTGTGAAATAGGCGGTGCCTGCTCGCCCGCCGCTTTCGATCTCTGAGTGGCCTGTCGTGCGACCATCCGGGATGAGAGGCACCGGGAGCACGGAAGTGCGGGCAGGCCGATGACGTACCGTGAGCTGAGCGCTCGAGTTTGTTAGTTGGCGGCCTCTTCCGACTTTCCCGGATGCGCCGTGAGCGCGGATCAGTAGGTGTCGTGTAGTCCCGCCGGTTCCCACTTATCGAGGAAATTGGTGTCAGACACTAATTGAGTCCCGGATTCCCATATGGCTGTTCGTCAATACCGCAACTCGAACAGGCAAGGCTTGGAACCCCACATTTCCGTCTTCAAACACGAACATTGGCTTGCATGATGGCGAACATTTGCTGTTCCACGTCTGCCCGCCGTCGGCGCAATTGCTCATCGCGTTGAGCATGTTCCGGGTCTTCGAGCGGGTTCAGCTTTCGGATATTTGACGTCAAATCCGCGTGGCGCGCGCAGAGATCCTCGAAATCGGCATCCTGCGCCGATATCCGGGTCAGCATGTTTTTCATGCGACTCAAAACGATATCGAGATTTTCGCCCATTGCGATCCTCCTTCGCCTTGCGATGGTGCAACTTGCTTACACCGCGCCAGCGCTGCGGTGGCTCGGCCACAACACTTTAGAGCATTCTCCGAACAAGTCGATCCAGCCCGCTCCCCCTCCCGGCCGCCCACGGAATCGTATGATATGGGCGGCCGGGAGGGGGAGCGGGCCGGCACCGACTCTACGCGAACGGATAACGCGCTAGAGCATGATTTCGAAGCTACAGAAACGGCTAAACGACGACAGCGCCTGGGATGGCCGCTTCGGATCTTACCCGGACGCGCCACGCGGTCGGCCCGAACGGCCGCCTTTTCGGCATGAGTGGTCCTTGGCGGGATTAGCCCGCGAGGGCTCCATTTAGCTGCCCCGGGCATTCGGAATCAAACTGATAGAAGAACGATTCTCAAGCCGCCCCGCCACCCATCGCGGTCTGGTGGCGGCCCTTCCAGGCGCCGCCCTTGCCGCGCTTATGGCGCCAGGCCGAGTGCAGGGTCATCAGGATGTAGAGCAGGGCCGCGAGCGGCAGCAGCAGGGCCATGCCGACCGGCTGCTCGTAGCGCATCAGGGTCGGCCAGACCGCGAGCGCCATCAGGCCCCAGGCCACCGATCCGAGCACGATCGCCAGGAAGGTGATGCCGAATTGGCTGATGTCGAGGAACAGGCCGGCATAGATGCCGACCAGCACCACCAACGGCGGCGCCAGGTAGGTGATCACCATGCCGAGCACCGCGGCCCACAGCCGCTTCGGCGAATGGTCGAGCTGGGTGTAGGCGGTGCGCGCCACCATTTGCCAGATCGGGCCCAGATCGTCGTAATCGCGCAGGCTCTGCGCCTCGTCGCACAGGCCGAGCCAGATGCCGCGGCCGCGTTTGCGCGCCGCCTGCTTGAGCCCGGCCGCCAGCGCGCAGTCGTCGATCACCGCGCCCTTGATCGCCTTGAAGCCGCCGGCCGCCTCCAGGGCTTCGGCGTTGACCAGGACGCAGCCGCCGGCCGCCGCGGCCGTGGGCTTCTTGGGGTCGTTGACCCAGCCGAAGGGATAGAGCTTCTGGAAGAAGAAGATGAAGGGCGGGATCAACAGCCGCTCCCAGAAGCTCTCGCACGACAGCATGGCCATGAGCGACACCATGTCGAGCTTCTCGTCTTCCGCCTTGGCGACCAGGGCGCGCAGGTTCTGGCCCCAATGGGCGATGTCGGCGTCGGCCAGCCAGAGGTAGCGGGCGTCCGGGACCAGGGTCAGCGCCTGCTTGCGGCCCTGGGCGAGCGCCCAGAGCTTGCCGGTCCAGCCGGGCGGGCGGGGCTCGGACTTGACCACGGTCAGGCGGTCGGCCTTGCGGCAGGCCCGGGCCGTGGCGCGCGCCTGCTCGGCCGTGCCGTCCTCGCTCTCGTCGTCGATCACGACGACGTGGAAGTCGCCGGGGTAGTCCTGGGTCAGCAGACTCTCCAGGGCCTCGCCGATCACGTCGGCCTCGTTGCGCGCCGGCACCAGGGCGACCACGCTCGGCCAGACCTCGGGCTCGGCGGAGTCCGGATCGAACTCCTCGTCGCCGCGCCAGAACCAGCCGCGCAGCGTGATCAGATAGAACCAGATGACCAGCGACAGGATCGCCGCCACGAACAATGTCCATTCCATGATGCGTTCACCACGTTTGGCTGTTGTCTCGGAGCCCGACTGAAAAGGCGAGAAACCCGGAGAAGAGGCATCCGGCAGCTATCTTCTCGAAGGCGCTGTTCCTCCCCTCGACATCCGGGAGAGGGAGGGGCCCGACGCCGTCAGGCGTTGGGAGTGTGAGGGCGGGTTGGTCGTCGCCTCGCCTCCCGACACCACGGTGGGCCCAAGGAAACCAACCCGCCCTCACCCTGTCCCTCTCGCGGCGGGAGAAGGTACGCTGACCCGATGCCCCGGCCAGGTCGACTGGGCTTGAGCGCTGCGGCGATTGCCGGATGTCCCGCATCGCCCAGGGAGCTACCCTAGGCGCCGCGCCACCCCGGGCAACCCAATCCGCTCCCATGAAATGCTTCATCATTAGTGACCTTTGGTATCAAACACGAAACACATATCGCTTGCCCGGGTCCCGCTCGATGTCCGGCGGGAAGGATGCGCGCTTGTCGGCGAAATAGCGCGCGCGATGGTCGCCTTCAGAGGCGCGGTTGTAGGTCACGTAGAGCACCCGCCGCGAGGTTTCGGTCAGGTTGGGGCCGGAGCGGTGCGGCGCGTAGGAATCGAAGAACATGGCGTCGCCCGGCGCGGTCGGATAGGGCGTGAACTCGATCTGGTCCAAGGCGGTCCCAGCGAGCGGCGTCCACTCGTCGCCGATCAGCCCCTTGTCGTGCCAGCCGGCGGCGACCTCCAGGCAGCCGTTCTCGAGCGTCGCCGGATCGATCGAGACCAGCGCCGTGACGTAGAAGCCGGCATAGCGGTTCCAGCCGGCCTGGGCGTCCTGGTGGGCCTTGAACCCGTCGCCGCCGGGCAGCTTGAAGTTGATCTTCTCCTTGAACAGCACGGCCGGTTCGCCGAGCAGGTCGGCCACCGCGTCGATCATCCGCCCGCCGTTGAACAGGTCCTCGAAGCCCCGGTGATAGGGCGTGAAGTCCTCGATCCGCTGGATCACGCGCTGGCCCGGATGCTTCAGGCTGTCCTCGCCGTAGACCATGTGCCGGCCGGGCGCCTCGGGCCAGGCGGCGACCTCGTCGGTCCAGGCGGTGATCTCGGCAATTTCGGACGAATTGTAGAAACCGGGCACGAAAACGAACCCGTCGCGGCGAAAGGCCGCGATCTGATCGGCGGTGAGTACCCGTGGCTCGGCCATGGCGCTTCCTTATACCTGCAATTCGGTTAGCCCCTCGTAAAGAGCCAGGGCCTCGGGGTTGGCCAGCGCCTCCTTGTTCTTGACCGGCCGGCCGTGGACAACGTCGCGCACCGCCAGCTCGACGATCTTGCCGCTCTTGGTGCGCGGGATATCGGCCACCTGGATCACCTTGTCGGGGACGTGGCGCGGCGTGCAGCCGCTGCGGATCCGGGCCTTGATGCGCTGGGTCAGGTCCAGGTCGAGCGTCTGGCCGTCGCGCAGCCGGACGAACAGCACGACGCGCACGTCGCCCTGCCAGTCCTGGCCGATCACCAGCGCCTCCTGGACCTCCTCGAGCCCTTCGACCTGGCGGTAGATCTCCGCCGTGCCGATGCGCACGCCGCCCGGATTGAGCGTCGCGTCGGAGCGGCCGTAGATCACGATGCCGTCGTGCTCGGTCAGCTCGACATAGTCGCCGTGGCACCAGACGTTCGGGAACTTCTCGAAGTAGGCGGCGTGGTAGCGCGCGCCGTCCGGGTCGTCCCAGAAACCGATCGGCATGGAGGCGAAGGGCTTGGTGCAGACCAGCTCGCCCTTCTCGCCCCGGAGCGGCCGGCCACCGTCGTCGAACACCTCGACCGCCATGCCCAGGCAGCGCGCTTGGATCTCGCCGCGCCAGACCGGGCCGATCGGGTTGCCGCCGACGAAGCAGCCGATCAGATCGGTGCCGCCGGCGACCGACGACAGGCAGACATCCTGCTTCACATGCTGGTAGACGTAGTCGAAACCCTCCGGCACCAGGGGCGAGCCGGTCGAGGCGATGGTGCGCAGCGCCGCCAGGTCGTGACTCGACTTGGGATCCAGGTTGGCCTTGCCCAGGGCATCGATGTACTTCGCCGAGGTGCCGAAGAAGCTCGCCTGTTCGGCGGCGATGAAGTCGAACAGGATGTTGCCGTCGGGATGGAAGGGCGAGCCGTCGTAGAGCAGCAGCGTGGCCTCCGAGGCGAGCGCCGAGACCAGCCAGTTCCACATCATCCAGCCGCAGGTGGTGAAGTAGAACACGCGGTCGCCGGGCCGCATGTCGGACATCAGCTTGTGCTCCTTGAAGTGCTGCAGCAGCGTGCCGCCGACGCCGTGCACGATGCACTTGGGCATGCCCGTGGTGCCCGAGGAGTACATGATGTAGAGCGGGCTGTTGAAGGCGACGCGCCGGAACGCGATCTCGCTGGCCTCGAAGGGCTGGACGAAGTCGGCCAGGTGGACCGCCTTGGCGATGCCGCCGATCTCGGGCTTGTCGGCGGTGTAGGGCACCACGACGACGGCCGCGAGGCTCGGCAGCTGGGCCGAGAACTCGGCCACCCGGCCGAGCGAATCGAACCGCTTGCCGTTGTAGAAATAGCCGTCCGGGCAGAACAGCACCTTGGGCTCGATCTGGCCGAAGCGGTCGAGCACGCCCTTGACGCCGAAGTCCGGCGAGCACGAGGTCCAGACCCCGCCGAGCGCCGCGGTCGCCAGCATCGCGATCACGGTCTCCGGCATGTTCGGCATGAAGCCGGCGACCCGGTCGCCTTCGCCGACGCCCGCGGCCGCCAAGGCCTGGGACAGGCGCGCCACCGCGTCGTAGAGGCCCTGGCGGGATACCCGGTACTTCACCTGGTCCTCGCCCCAGAAGACCATGGCGTCGCCGCCGTCGCGCCGGCGCAGCAGGTTCTCGGCGAAATTGAGCCGGGCCTCGGGGAAGAAGCGCGCGCCCGGCATCCGGTCCGGGTGCTCGATCGCGACCGCGCCCTGGGTCTCGGCGATCACGCCGCAGAAGTCCCAGAGCGAGCGCGTGAACTTCTCGAGCTCGGAGACCGAGAAGTCGTAGAGCTCAGCGTAGCTGGCGCAGTGGGCGCCCCAGTCGTGCTCGACCTGGCCCATGAAGGCGGTCAGGTTGGCTTGGGCGATCCGCTCGGCGGAGGGCTGCCACAGGGGCTTTGTCATGGGGTCTGGTCCGATGTCGTCGCGGGGGCTGCTGCGCCCTTCAGACTATGGCGAAGCGGCCGGGGCTTCAACTCCCGGCGGCCGGGTCGTCCCGCGGTCGCCCCGGAGCGCCCCGAGGTCGCCCGAATAATGCCGCGGTGATGTCGCGATTCGGGTCGATCTTGAGCCCGTCATGAGCCGAAAGCGCCGCAAAGTCGCCGCCCTTTTCATGCTTGCTGTGGCGGCCGCCGGTCTGCTCGCGCCCGAGCGCCTGGCGATCCCGGTCGCCGGCGCCAGCCCGGCCGATTGGAACCACGACAGCTTTTGGCAGCATCCCTGGGGCGCCTCCGGCACTCACAAGGGCATCGACATCTACGCGCCCGCAGGCCGGGCGGTCACTTCGGCCGGCCCCGGCCTCGTGGTGTTCCGCGGCGCGCTCGGCACCGGCGGCCAGGTGGTGATCGCGCTCGGCCCCAAGTGGCGCCTCCACTATTACGTTCACCTGTCGCGCATCGACGCCGGCTGGGGCGACTGGCTGTCGTGGGGCGAGACGATCGGCGCCGTCGGCACGACCGGCAACGCCGCCGGCAAGCCGGCGCACCTGCACTATTCCATCTTCACGCCGATCCCCTTTCCCTGGCGCACCCGGCGCGGTCCGCAAGGCTTCCCGCGTCCCTTCTTTCTTAACCCGCACGAGCAGCTGCTCGAAAGCTAGGGTTTTCTCCCTCGTTACACGCGGCGCATGCCAGCTCTGCGCCAGGCGCGGTGGCGCGGGCTGCGGCCGTAGCGTAAGCTCGCAACCTCCCATGACTGTTCCCGGCACCCACGCAACGCGCCTCAAGCCACTCCCGGCCGCCCTGCAGGGCGCGCTCTACATGACATCTGCGGCCTTCTGTTTTTCCATCATGAACGTCGCGATCCGGATCGTTTCGGTCGAGCTGGACCCGCTGCAGATCGCCTTCCTGCGCAACTTCTTTGCGCTGATCTTCATGCTGCCCTGGCTGGCGCGCGCCGGGCTGGACGGCCTGCGCACCCGGCGGCTCGCAACGCATTTCTGGCGCGCCGCCTTCGGCCTCGCGGCGATGATCTGCTGGTTCTACTCGATCGCGCTTCTGCCGCTTGCCGAGGCGGTCGCGCTCAACTTCACCGTACCATTGTTCGCCACCATAGGCGCCGCGATCTTTCTGCGCGAAATCGTGCGGGCACGGCGGTGGTCGGCCACTCTCCTGGGTTTCCTCGGCGTCTTAGTGATCCTTCGGCCCGGCTTTGCCGAGTTCAGCACGGCCATGGCCCTGCCGGTGATCGCGGCGCTCTTTATGGCCGTCTCCACCCTCATTGTGAAGTCGCTGTCGCGCAGCGAAACGCCGGCGGCCATCGTGATCTACATGAACCTGATCCTGACCCCGCTGTCCCTGGTGCCGGCACTGTTCGTCTGGCGCTGGCCGAGCTGGGGCGATTTCGCGCTCCTGGTCCTGGTCGGCCTGCTGGCGGCTATTGCCCACATCTTGCTCACGCGCGCCTACACCAAGGCCGACGCCTCAGCGGTCATGCCCTTCGACTACGCACGGCTGCCCTTTGTGGCCGCCTTGGCTTTCCTGGTGTTCGGCGAGGTGCCGGACATCTGGACCTGGGTCGGCGCGGCGATCATCGGGTGCTCTGCCATCTACATCGCCCACCGCGAGGCCCGGGTGGCGCGCCTGCGTACGACGGCCGGCACCGCGGCCCAATCGGTCAAGGCCCGGGTCTAGTCGCGGTGACAAGGCAGGGGGCCCGCCTCGCCGGATTTCGGCGCGCCTGGCTCAGCCAACCGGCCAACCTGCGCGGTGCGCTCTGGATGATGGCCGCCGCCTTCGGCTTCACGATCAACGGCGCTATGGTCAAGGCGTTGGGACAGAGCGGCATACCCGCCTTCGAGATCGCTTTCGCCCGCGCCGCGATTTCCACCCTGGCGATCCTGCCCCTGTTGTGGCGGGCCGGACCCGGCGTCCTGGCAACCCGCCATCCCGGGATCCACCTGGTGCGGGCGATTGCCGGCGGCGGCGCCATGATCTGCGGCTTCTATGCCCTGACCAAGCTGCCTTTGGCCGAGGTGACGGCACTATCGTTCACCACGCCGCTTTTCGTCGTGCTGCTGGCGGTGTTGCTGCTCGGCGAACCGGTGCGCTGGCGCCGTTGGAGCGCCACTCTGGCCGGCTTCCTGGGCGTCCTGGTCATGGTCCGCCCCGGGGCCGAGGCCTTCGACCCGGCGGCGATCGTGGCACTGGGCATGGCGCTCGGCATCGCGATCGCGACGACCCTGCTGAAGCGCTTTCCCGAGGGCGAAAGCCATATCGCCATGCTGTTCTATTTCGGTATTGCGGCCATGGTCATGACAGTCGGGCCAGCCATGGCCTCGTGGCGCACGCCGAACGCCACGGAAGGCGCCATGCTGGTGACGATCGGGGTGCTGGGCCTGGCATCCCAGGCTCTGATCATCCGGGCCTTCCGCGCCGGCGAAGCGACCGTCGTGGCGCCGTTCGACTACACCAAGCTGCTGCTCGCCGGGCTGATCGGCTTCACCCTGTTCGGCGAGGTGCCGGATCGCTGGACCCTGGTCGGCGCGACGATCATCGTCGGCGCAACGCTCTACATCGCCCGTCGCGAGGCGCGGCGCGGCGGTGGGACGGCCCTCCACGAGGCCGTCCAAAGCGGATTCGCGCGGCCTAGAAGCTAATCCGCAGTCCAAGCTCGAAGACGTGCGACTTGAGATCGTCGTCCTCGAGCTCGACGGCACCGTCGCTGAGGTCGATCCCGTCGATCACCAGGTAGCGGTAGCCGAGTGTCAGATCGGTCAGCGGCAGGATCGCGAAGGCCAAACCGGCCCGCGCCTGATAGACCAGGCCGGTATCGCTGTCGTCCAGCAGGCTGCTGCCGTTGAATTCGATATCGTTGGCCGAGGCCTCGCCGTAGCCGACGCCGCCGCCGACGAAGGGCGTGATCCCGATCGGGGTCGGTAGGTCGAGGAAGAGGTTCGCCATGCCGGCCAGGGTGCTGAAACCGCCATCCGCCGACTCGTCCGCGCCGGCGAACTCAAGATCATCCAGCTCATAACGGTTATAGAGGATCTCGCCCTCAATCCGGATCAGACCAAAATCCAGGCCGGCGGCGCCCGACAGCAGGAATCCGGGAAACGCTGTCGTCTCGAAGTCACTGCCCGTGCCGTCGTCGATGTCCACCGCCTCGTGGATCGAGGCGCCCGCGCTGACCGCGCCGTAGATGTCGGCGGCGAAGCCCGCTGCCGGTAGCGCTAGGGAACAGGCGGTAAAGCCGAGGACAGCTGCAAGAAATCTGGGAAGCATTTGCCCTGTCTCCTCTTTTGCGGCATAGATCGACGGCGCCCCCCAGACGCCAGGCCGGGTTGTAGCGAATTTCGATTAAGGCGGCTTTAAGGTTTTGACAAAGATTGGCGCGAGCCAGAAGTCAGGCCGACTCGTCCGACTCGTCTTGCTGACGGAGTATCTCCTGGGCCCGCGCCCTGTGGTCGTCGGTGATCGCGGGCGCGATACTACGGATTGCGGCAGCCAGTATGGCCGCGTCGTCGGTGAAGCCGAGCCAGGCGATGAAATCGGGAACCATATCGACCGGCACCACGAAATAAGCCAAGGCACCAATCAGGATCGCTTTGACCTGTAGCGGCGTTTCCGGGTCCAGAGCACAGAAGTAGGCGGCCACCGCCTCCTCGATAAAGGGCACCCGGCCCAGCGTACGGCGGACCTTGGTCCAAAACCCCTGCTCCACGCGCGCCTTGTCCCGTGCATAGCGCTCCGGGTCGATCGGTACGAGGTCCTTGCCCGTCATGCCACGAAATATGGGGCCTGCGCCGACCGCTCGCAATTCGCTCGGAAAGGAAGCGCTTGCCGGACGGCTTGGCCGCAATCGCCCCTCGCTTCGCGCCACCGGGTCTGCTATGAAGCGCCGCTCATTTTTTGCAGCGCGGGAAGGGATGCAATGGACGTCAAGGAACAGGGAGCCATCGTAACCGGGGGTGGTTCTGGCCTGGGAGCCGAGGCGGCCCGCCATCTGGCCGCGGCGGGGGCCAAGGTCACGGTTCTGGACATCTCGGCCGAGGCCGCCGAGGCGGTCGCCGATGAGATCGATGGCTTGGGCTTGGCTTGTGACGTGGGCAGCGCCGACGAGGCCGAGGCCGCAGTCGCTACGGCGCGCGACAAGTACGGCCCGGCGCGGGTCCTAGTCAACTGTGCGGGTATCGCGCCGGCCAAGCGTATCGTCGGCCGCGACGGCCCCATGCCCCTGGAAAACTTCGAGCAGGTGATTCGGACCAACCTGATCGGCAGTTTCAATCTGTTGCGCCTGGCCGCCGCCGACATGGTCGGCGCCGAGGCCCTGGAGGACGGCGAGCGCGGAGTGATCATATCGACCGCTTCAATCGCCGCCGTTGAAGGCCAGATGGGTCAGGCGGCCTATGCCGCCTCGAAAGCCGGCATCGTCGGCATGATGCTGCCTGCAGCTCGCGAGTTGGCCCGCTCCGGCATCCGCGTGATGACCATCGCGCCGGGCCTGATCGGCACGCCGCTACTGCTCAATATGCCGCAGGAAGTGCAGGAAAACCTGGCCAGCCAGATACCCTTCCCGAAGCGCTTCGGTAAACCGTCGGAGTTCGCGGAACTGGTGATGCACATCGTGACTAACCCCATGCTGAACGGCGAGGTCATCCGTCTCGACGGCGGCATGCGCATGCAGTAGGCGCGGGAGCGGACGGGCCCGGCGCCTTGAAAAACGGCCCGGGGCGCCGCAACTGAGGCAACATGGCACACAGGCACGACATCGAGCGTTATTCGACGCCGCCCACGCTCGCCGATATCGAGGCGGTGGCGCGGGAAGCCTTTGCCGGAATTCCGCCGGAGCTGCGCGGCTATGCCCGCAATGTGGTCATCCGTGTCGAGGATTTTCCCGATGACGACACGCTCGAGGACCTGGAGTGCGAAACGCCCTTCGATCTGCTCGGGCTCTACAGGGGCGTCGATCTGGCCCGCAAGAGCGTCATGGACGTGCCCGAGGAACTCGACATGATCTTCCTCTATCGCCGTCCGATCCTCGACTATTGGTGCGAGTCCGGCGAGGACCTGACGCATGTGGTTCGCCACGTGCTGATCCACGAGATCGGCCACCACTTCGGCCTGTCGGATGACGACATGGAGCGCATCGAAGCGCAGGCCTGAACGCCTAACCTTCGGCTTCCACGAAGGCCCGGGCTTGGCGGGCCGTGCGCAGGGTGTGCTTGCGCTTGAGCGGAGAGTTCAGGAAGCGGTTGGCGGCGGCCAGCAGCGTCGGTTCCGAGGGTGCGTCCGGGCTGGCGGCGATCTCATTGCGCACCGCGGTCAACAGCTTCACCAGGTGGCAGGATACGATGTACTCGGGCTGGGCGTGATCGAGCAGGCCGGCAAAGGCCTGCTCCAGGAAAGCTTCACGATCGGCGACGGCCCAGCCGCCGGTATCCAGATCCCGGTCGACATAGCCCGCGTTGCGGCCAAGGAAACAGGCGATCTGCAACAAACCCTGGGGCCAAAGTTCCGGATATTTGGCGCAGACCACGTGCACCGCGTTGGCGAATGTAATGCCATGGGTGACATCGAGCCAGCCGACGTTCTGCGACACCGGGCCATCGGTCCGCGCCGCCCGGGTCAGGTCGAACTGCAGGAACTGCCAAGCCGCGGCGCCGAGCAGCGCTTTGAACAGCGCCTCGGGATCGGCCGATGATTCGGCGGTTCGCGCCAGGACGCGCGGCACCGAGAGGCTGGTAAAATCCTCGGCAACGGCCGGCTTCCCGCCGCAGCCGTCCCAGGCCGCCAGGACCTTGCGGTAGCTGCGGAACTCCGGAATGAGATCCTCCCGCTGGGCGTAGATGAGCGATCGGACCAGTGCCAGCAACAGCGGCTCCGCGGCACTCTCGCCCAACCGTTCGATCAACTGGCCGGTCTTGAGGACGTAGATCAGGGAATGGCCGAAATCCTGGTAGTGGGCCAGGGCCGCCGCGGCCAGGGGCCGCTCCAGGTCGGCGAAGGATAGTCCGTCCGCCAGTGCCCCACGCAGGCGGCCGACCGCGGCGGCCTCGTCTTCGCGCTCGATGGCCGCGACCAGGGCGGCCGGCTCGTAGGACAAGATCTCCGATGGATAGGGATAGAGCGGCTCGCGCAGGGTGTCCCAGGCGAGATTTCCGACGATCTCGATCAGGCAGACGAGGCGGATCGAAGTGTCGCCGGCGTGCCGATCGTAGAGCGCGAGCCAGTCAGGCGCCGCGGCGTGGGCATGGGTGGTGCCGAATTCGAGCTGCGCGTGGGTCCAGTCGATCGCGCCGCGCACAGCATCCAGGGGATCGGCGCCGGCCAGCTGCAGGCGCGAGATCTCGCGCGCCATGCGGTCGTATTCGTGGCGCCGAAAGCAACCGCGCAAGCTGGCTAGAGCCGCGGCGGCCCGTTCGGCGGGTGGCGGATCGGCGATATCCAGCCAGATATCGTCGCCGGCCAGGCGCACGGGGTAGCGCCGGAGCTTATCGCCGCCGACCAAAGTGTCGCCGCTTTCCAGGTCGAATTTCCAGTTATGCCAGTTGCAGGTGAGGACGCAGCCCTGGCTCAAGCTGCCTTCCTTCAGGGGATAGCCTTCGTGCGGGCAGCGGTTGTTGCAGGCGTAGACCTTGCCGTCGCTGTGGAACAGCACGATCTGCTTGGCACCAAGCTTGACCAGTTGACGACCTTTTCCGGCCAGGGCCGCAAGGGACCCGACGTGGACCAGGGAACCTTCCTCGCGCGTCGACATCAAACCGACTCCTCGTCATTTTGTATTTCAAAAGGCTTTCCTATATAAAGTATCAAGCTAAGCCGGCCCTTGTTTTAATCAAGAAAAAACTTTAGAAAGCGCCATGCTCCGAGACACCAGGATAAGGCGGGCCGGACCGCGGACCCGCCGGGCCATTATAGACATATTGAAGCGGGAAGACCCGCAGGACGCCGCGACCCTTGCGGGCCGGCTGGGCCTTTCCGCCATGGCCGTGCGCCAGCACCTCTACGCCTTGCGTGACGACAGACTGGTGACCTACGAGGAGCAGTCGCGACCATTCGGCCGGCCGGCGAAGCTCTGGCGCCTGACTCCGGCGGCCGACGACTTTTTTCCCGACGGCCACGCGGATCTGACCATCGACCTGATCCAGGCCATGAAGCGGGCCTTCGGCAGCAAGGGGCTCGATCAGCTACTCGCCGTGCGTTCCCGCGCGCAAGTCGAGACCTACGGTAAGCGGGTCAAACCGGAAGACACGTTACCCAAGCGCTTGACCGCGCTGGCCGCGCTGCGCACCAAGGAAGGCTATATGGCCGCGGCGCGGAAGTCGGCCGACGGCGGCTACCTGCTGGTCGAGAACCACTGCCCGATCTGCAGCGCGGCGGCGGCCTGCACCGGACTCTGCGGCGCCGAGCTCGAGGTCTTCAAAAAGGTCCTGGGCGACGACGTGGCGGTCGAACGCATCGACCATATCCTGGCCGGCGCGCGGCGCTGCGCCTACCGCGTGACCAGGGTAAGGAAGGCCAATACCTAGACCAGCATTCCGATCCGCGCGCGCAGTTCGGGCAGCAGCTCGGTCTCGAACCAAGGGTTTTTCTTTAGCCAGGCGGTGTTGCGCCAGCTCGGGTGTGGCAGCGGCAGGATATCGGGCGCGTAGTCGCGCCAGGTTCTTACCGTCTCGGTCAACGACCCTTTGCGCCCGGGTCCCAGGTAATAGCTCTGCGCGTAGAGGCCGACCAGCAGCGTGAGCTCAACTTTCGGCAGGCCGGCGCGCAGCGGTTCGTGCCAGAGCGGCGCACATTCCGGCCGTGGCGGGTTGTCGCCGCCGCGCGGGTCCCGGCCCGGATAGCAGAATCCCATGGGCAGGATGGCAACCCGCGTCTCGTCGTAGAAAACCTCGGATTCGATGGCCAGCCAATCGCGCAACCGCTCGCCGCTGCGGTCATCCCAAGGGATGCCGGATTCGTGTACCCTGGTGCCGGGCGCTTGGCCGATGATCAACACGCGCGCGGAGGCACTGGCCCG
The DNA here is from genome assembly GCA_041617155.1 of Kiloniellales bacterium. GTDB lineage: Bacteria > Pseudomonadota > Alphaproteobacteria > Kiloniellales > JAKSDN01 > CAMYKD01. Next base: position 25,623 of record JBFJPL010000011.1, on the reverse strand, counting down.
AACGACCGGACGCGGACCGAGCGGCAGATGAGCCTCGCAGTGCCGACAGGCCCGCACCTGCGCCAGCAGTTCGTCCAGCTGCTCGGGCGCTACCATCCCTGGCTCAAGACCCTTTCGACATAGGCCGGCACCACCTCGGTTGCGGGCCCGTAGATGCGTTCCTCGAACAGGGAGAAACCCTCCGACGGCTCGAGGTTGAGTTCGACCGTGTGGGCCGCGCGGTTCGCGCGGGCCTCCTGGACAAATCCAGCGGCGGGGTAGACGTTGCCGGAGGTGCCAATCGACAGGAACAACACGCAGCGCTCCAGGGCCTCGTAGATGCGGTCCATCGCGAACGGCATCTCACCGAACCAGACCACATGGACCCGCATGTCGCCGACTTCGCCGCAGGCGGGACAGGCGCTTGCCACCGTCATCGGCGCGCTCCAGGGGCTGACCGCACCGCAAGCAACGCAGCGGCCCTTCAGCAGCTCGCCGTGCATGTGCAGCAGGTTTCGCGAGCCGGCCCGCTCGTGCAGATTATCGATGTTCTGGGTGACCAGAAGCACCTCGCCCGGCCATTCGGCTTCCAAGCGGGCCAGCGCCTTATGCGCTGCGTTGGGCGCGACATTACCGGACAGCAGGCCCTGGCGGCGGGCGCTGTAGAAGGCGTGCACCATTTCCGGATCGCGGGCAAAGGCTTCCGGCGTCGCGACATCCTCGACACGAACCTTGGCCCAGATGCCGTCGGCATCGCGGAAGGTATCGAGGCCCGACTCCTTGGAGATGCCCGCGCCGGTCAGGATGACGATGTCGCGGCTGTCGAGTTGCGGCATGATGGCGGCGATGATAGACGAGAGGATCACCCGGCAAAAGCGCCGGGGCGCTAGGAGCATCGCCAAACGGGAGAAGCAGCAGGTGAGCCAGATTAGGGTTCTCTTCGTGTGCACCGGCAACATCTGCCGCTCGCCGACCGCCGACGGCGTGTTGCGTCAGAAGCTGGCCGAGGCCGGTCTGGATGGCAGGGTAACGGTGGATTCTGCCGGCACAATCGGCTTCCACAGCGGCGCGCCGCCGGACCCCCGGGCGATCCGGCAAGCCGGACTTCGCGGCTACGACCTGAGCGGCCTGAGGGCCCGCCAAATACGCCGGCGCGATTTCGAGGACTTCGACCTGATCCTGTGCATGGATGGCGGGCATCGGCGGGAAATGCTCGAGCTCTGTCCCAAAGGCCGGGAAGACCGGATCAGGCTGTTCATGGACTACACGCCTGTAGCGGACCACCCGAACGAGGTGCCGGACCCCTACTACGGCGACCTCGCCGACTACGACCACGCGCTCGATTTGATCGAGCCGGCCGTCGCGGGGCTGATCGAGGCGCTCAAGCGGGATCATCTTTGACGGCCGTCGAGCCCCGACTTGCCGCGCGAATCGAAGCGGCCTGCGGCGCCCGCCCGCTGAGCGTGAATCCGCTGTCGGGTGGCTGCATCGGCCAGGTCTATCGCCTGGAACTGGCCGGCGGCCGAACGATGGTCGCCAAGGTCGCGCCGGACGGCGGACTGGCGGAGGAAGCGGCCATGCTGGCCGACCTGGCGGAGCTCAGCGACCTGCCGCTGCCCCGGTTGCATCACGCGGCAGACGATCTCCTGCTGATGGATTATGTCGAGACCGGCGGCCGCCTCGATGCCGCGGCCGAAGCCCACGCCGCCGATCTGCTTGCCGCACTGCACGCTGTTTCAGGGCCCGCCTTCGGGTATGCCCGGGACACCTTGATCGGACCGATCCGGCAGCCGAACCCCTGGGCCGAGAGCTGGGTCGATTTCTTCCGCGACCGGCGCCTCATCTACATGGGCCAATGCGCCTTCGACTCCGGCCATTTTCCAGGTGACGCCTTCAAGCGTTTGGAAAGGTTCTGCGGCAAGCTCGACCGTTTCATCAAGGCGCCGGCGGCGCCATCGCTGATCCACGGCGACCTGTGGGACGGCAACATTCTGGTCCGCGACGGTCGCGTCGCCGCCTTCATCGACCCGGCAATCTACTACGCGGACGCGGAGATCGAGCTGGCCTTCACCACGCTGTTCGGAACTTTCGGTCAGGCCTTCTTCGACCGTTATCGCGAGCAGCGGCCGATTGCCGACGGCTTCTTCGAGGTGCGACGCGAAATCTATAACCTCTATCCGCTGCTGGTTCACACCACCCTGTTCGGCGGCCGGTACGGCGCTTCGGTCGATGCGGTCGTACGGCGCTACGGCTGATGCACGCCATCACTTCAGATAGTGGATCAGCAGCTCCTCGTCGAAATAGTCATCGTCGATCTTGAGCGCCCGTGGTTCGACGCCATAGGACTCGAAGCCAAGGCCTTTATAGAAGCTCAGGGCCTTCGTGTTGCTGGTCACCACGCTCAACTGCACTTGTTCGACCTGCGAGCGCGCGTATTCCAGCACCGTGTGGACCAGAGCCTGGGCCAAGCCGCTGCCGCGCGCCGGTTCGCGCAGGTACATGCCCCAAAGGATACCCTTGTGCCGCGCCTTGGGCGACTTGAGCGGCGCGAAACCGGCGACGCCCATCAACTCGACCCCATCAAAACCGCCGAAGATCGCGCTCTTGGTCAAGCGTCTGGCGATTTCCTTGAGCGCCAGTTGCTTCTCGAGCTCGTAGGACGCGGCAAAGGCCTCGGGATGGCGTTCGAGGCTCTCAAGCCGGATCGCGCGGAAGGCCTCGGCGTCCTCGGCCGTCAATCTGCGCAGCTGATAATCCATCCATGCTGCCTTTCTAGAAGCCGCCACTTTCGACTCGCTCCAGCGGATAGTCCGCTTCGGGCCGGTAGATCGCGCCGTTGGCCGACAGAAAGCTGGAGTATAGCGTGAAGCTGTCAACCTGAAAGGGTTCGGTGCGGAAAAGTGCGTACTCAGCGAGAAAATGGTGCAGCTTGAGACCCGGGTTCGACTTGAAGCGGGCCAAGGTGACATGCGGCTTGAACTTGCGCTTTTCCGGCGGTAGGCCGGCACGGACGACGGCTTGTTCGACCTTGCCGCGCAGGCGGCCGAGTGCCGTGTCGGCCCGGACACCGGCCCAGAGCGAGCGCAGCTTGCGGCCCACACCGAAATGAGAAACCCCCTCGAGCCGAACCTCGAAGCCCGGCATGCGGATTCCGGCCAGCGCCGCGTCAACGTCTCGGGCTTCGTTGCCGTCCAGCTCGCCCAGAAAGCGCAGCGTCAGGTGGAGATTCTCCTGGGCTACCCAGCGTGCGCCCGGCAGACCGTTGGCCATCGTGGCAAGCCGGGCTCGCTGCTCGTCCGGCAGGGCTATGGCAACAAAGAGGCGCATGACGGCCCCCGACTCCTTTACCGCTAGTCTACAACGGCTGTCCTGGTCACGGGCAGGGATAAGTATAGGTCTTGTGGATTTCCTCGATGCCGTCGAGCACCTCGTCCGACAGGTTCAAGTCGAGAGCGCCCAGGTTATTCTCGAGCTGGGCGACCGAGGTCGCACCGATAATCGCCGACGTGAGAAACGGCCGCGAGATGACGTAGGCGAGCGCGAGCTGCGCCGAGTCCAGGCCGTGTTGCCGTGCCAGGTCGACATAGGCGACGATGGCGGCCTCCGCGCGCGGTCCGCGGTAGCGGGTGTTTTGCGGGAACAGGGTGAGGCGCGCACCCGCCGGCTGCTGGCCGTTCAGATACTTGCCGGTCAAGGCCCCGGCCGCCAGCGGCGCGTAGGCCAAAAGCCCGCAGTCTTCGCGGATCGCCACCTCGGCCAGGCGCGTCTCGAAACTTCTGTTCAACAGGCTGTACGGGTTCTGGACCGCTGCCATGCGCGGGCCCCGGCCGGCGACGGAGAGGCCGAGGAAGCGCATGACGCCCCAGGGTGTTTCGTTGGAAAGGCCCACGCTGCGCAGCTTGCCCGCCTGCACCAGGTCGCCGAGAACCGCAAGGGTTTCCTCCATCGGCGTGGTGTCGGACGCGTCGTCCTGATGGTGGTAGCCGAGTTCGCCGAAGACATTGATCGGGCGTTCCGGCCAGTGCAGCTGATAGAGATCAATGGTTTCGGTCTTGAGACGTTTCAGCGACGCCTCGACCGCCGCCTCGATATTGCGCCGGTTGAGCCGGGACTTGCCGTTGCGGATGTAGAGGAAGCGGCCGGCCGGCCCGACCACCTTGGTAGCGATTAGCACCTTGTCGCGGCAGCCGCGCGCCTGCAACCAGTTGCCGATGATCTCTTCGGTGCGGCCATAGGTCTCGGCGCGCGGCGGCACCGCGTACATCTCCGCCGTGTCGATCACGTTGACGCCCCGCTCGAGCGCCAGATCCATCTGGGCGAAAGCCTCGTCTTCCGTGTTCTGTTCGCCCCAGGTCATGCTGCCCAGGCAGATCACGCTGAGCTTTAGGTCCGTGCGACCGAGCCGCCGCTGTTCCATCGATACCCCCTGTCCGGAAAAGGATTCGGCCGGCGCGTGGCTAGAGAAACAGCGCCAGCACCCCGGTATAGCCGTAGAGTCGGTTGTTGGAAATCTCACCGTTGGCATAGAAGCCGATCAACGGCAGATCGCCCAGTTCCGCTGCGATCAACTTCAGTTCCTCGGAGTTCGGACCGAAGAGATTTGGACCCCGCGCCACACAGGAGTAGTAGACGGCGGCCTTCGGCGGGGCCGCGGCGCGGCGCTTCACGTCGGCCACCATGCGCTTCAGATCCTTTGCGGCCGCCTCGTGATCGCGTCGACAGAACATCAGCCGCTCGCCGGCGGCCACCAGATCGCCCACGGCAATCCAGCCACGCTCCAGGTCGATCGCTGTCAGGTTGCGCACCAAGTAGTCGCCGGTATCCGTACCGGCGATCGGAAAGGCGACGTAGATGTAGCCGCTGATCCGCCGCAGGTCGCGCGCCAGCAGCTCGCCGATGTCTTCCCTGAAGACCTCGACTGCCGGGCGGCCGTCGATCTCCATGATGACGTTGCGTTCGGCCTGGGTGATGGTGCGCACCCCGCTGATCGGGGTGCAGCCCTGTGACAAGCCGGCGACCACCGGCAACTCAGGGCTGAACAGGACGCCGGACAGCCCGCCGTCGGCAACGCTCCCGGCGACTTGCGGCAGATCGGCGGACCCGGCGGTGAGACCGCCGACCAGATAGACCGAGGTCTCCGCCGTCAGCGCCTCGAGGATCTCCCCGATGTGACGGTTGCGCGGATCGCCATGAACGATCCCGAAGATCGGCTTGTGGCGATCGACCCAGGAACCGTGATCACGCAGGAACGGTTCCAGGCTGTCGCTCACCGGCGGGAAGACCCGGTAGCTGTCCTCCGGCAGCGCGCCGACCAGAACCGAGAGCGCCGGGCGGTCGTGAAACTCCAGACCGCTAGCCGATATGCCTGGGCCGATCGTGCCGACCCAATCGGTGATTCCGGTGTTTTCGCGCAAGAATGTCAGAATAGCGTCCAGGTTGCCGGCCAGCGCGTCGGTCGCATAAAGCATGCCCAGATTGGCGCCGTCCGGCGGTGCGCCCAAGGCCTCGAGACAGGCCGTCACGGTCCGTACCCAGTCGGGCCCATCCGCCGACGCCGCCTTGAAAGCGACCTCGGGCGTGGCTTGCGCCACCTCAGCCACCGCCGGCCGCCCGCCGGACCGAAGCGGCCTCGAGCAAGGGTTCCAGTGCCGGAATGATGCGCTCGACGATTACCGCGACGCCCGCGGCGTTCGGGTGGATCCCGTCCGGTTGGTTCAGGGCCGGGTCGAGGGCGACCCCCTCGAGAAAGAACGGATAGAGCGGAACATTGTGCTTTTTCGCCAGCCGCGGGAAGACCGCGTCGAAGGCCTCGACGTATTCCGGACCCAGGTTGCGCGGCGCTTGCATACCGGCCAGCAGAACCGGCAAGCGCTCCGCCGTCAGACGGGTCAGGATGAGGTCCAAGTTGCGGTAGGTCTCACGCGGATCGATGCCGCGCAGGCTGTCGTTGCCGCCGAACTCCACCAGGACCAGCTCGGGCCTTTCGGCCAGCGCCCAATCGAGCCGCGCCCGAGCGGCCGCCGTGGTGTCGCCCGAGTTGCCGGCGTTGATCACCTCGACGCCGAAGCCGCGCGCCTTGAGCGCCGCTTCGAGCTGTTCGGGAAAGCTGTCGCCGGCGGGTAGGCCGTAGCCGTGGATCAAGGAGTCACCGAAGGCCAGGAGTTTCACCGGCGTAACGCCGGCCACCACATGATGCACGGTGCCGAGCAGCCAGAAAACACAAGCCATGGTCAGGGCAAGCAGATGCGCTGCCAAGCGTCCTCGCGAACTACGCGGTCCGAGGCATGGTGTTCGCTGTTCGGGCTGTGGCTCCAGCTGGATGAGTTGCTCCGTGGGAATCGTCTTGGCCATAGGTTTTGCAGGAATTCTCTAAATCGCAACTCGATTGGCCTGGGTCAAGGCGAACCAGGCGTTGACTCGTAGCTGCCGGGGGCCATATCCCCGATCTGGGGATAGACGATCGAACCCGCCACCGCCAAAAAAGGCGCCGCAACTCGTGCCACAGACCGATTCTTCCGATGACACCGGAACCATGATCCAGCTTGAGGGACTCGAGCTGACTTTGCCGTCGGCCGCCGGGGCGGTCGAGATCTTGCGCGGCCTCGACCTCGAGGTGGCCGCGGGCGAGACCGTCAGCATTGTCGGGCCGTCCGGTTCGGGCAAGTCCTCCATGATGATGATCATCGCCGGGCTGGAGCGGGCCACCGGCGGGCGCGTGAGAGTCGCCGGCAACAATCTGGCCGACCTCGACGAGGACGGCTTGGCGTTGTTCCGTCGCAAGAGCGTCGGCATCGTGTTTCAGGCGTTTCATCTGGTGCCGACCATGACCGCGCTGGAGAACGTGGCCATCCCACTGGAACTGGCCGGACGCGGGGACGCGTTCGAGCGCGCCGAAGCCAGCCTGGAGCAGGTCGGCCTTAGCCACCGCTTGACACACTACCCCGGTCAGCTTTCCGGCGGTGAACAGCAGCGGGTGGCCCTGGCCCGCGCCTTCGCGCCGGAGCCCGACCTTCTGCTGGCCGACGAGCCGACCGGCAACCTGGATGGCGAGACCGGCAGCGCAGTGATCGAACTGCTGTTCGACCTGCGCGCGCACCACGGTACGACGCTGCTGCTGATCACCCACGACCAGGGCTTGGCGGCCCGTTGCGCACGCCGCGTCCGGTTGGTGGACGGTCGAATCCTGGACGACGGCAAGGCGCCGGCCGCACCGAGCGCGATGGCCGCGAACTCGTGAGCACGGCAGAGCGAGCGAAGCCAGGCAGACAGGCGAACGGCGCGTTCCTTGCGCTGCGCCTGGCACGGCGCGAACTGCGCGGCGGACTCAAGGGCTTCCGAATATTTCTGGCGTGCCTGATGCTCGGCGTGGCCGCGATTGCCGGCGTCGGATCGGTCTCCCAGGCGGTTGTCACGGGCTTGCGCGACGAAGGACGCAGTCTGCTTGGCGGCGATCTGGACCTGCGGCTGTCCCAGCGCCGGGCGACTCCCGAGGAAATGGCCTGGTTGACCGAACGCGCCGACGTCTCCGTCGCCACGCATCTGCGGGCCATGGTCCGGGCCACCGACGAGGCGGCGCGGCGTAGCCTAGTGGAGCTGCGCGGAGTCGACGACCTCTATCCGCTGTACGGCGCCGTTGAGTTGGCGCCCGCCATAGCCTTGGACCGGGCGTTGGCGTTTACTGGCGGCGTCTGGGGCGCGGCGGTCGACGGCGCTCTGCTGAGCCGCCTGAATATCAATCTGGGCGACCAGGTCAAACTGGGACAGGCCCTATTTCAGGTGCGCGCAGTGCTGGAAAAGGAGCCGGACCGTACGGCCCAGGCCATGTTCCTGGGGCCGAGTTTCATGGTGTCGGCCGCCGGCCTCGGCGACACCGGGCTGATTCAACCCGGCAGCCTGATCCATTACCACAATCGCCTGCGCGTCAAGCCCGGCATCAATGCGGCCGACCTGCGCGAAGAGCTGACAAGGGCCTTTCCGGAAGCGGGCTGGCAGATCCGCGGCACGGACCAAGCGGCGCCCGGCGTGAGCCGCTTCATCGATCGCATGACACTGTTCCTGACCCTGGTCGGACTGACCTCGCTGCTGGTCGGCGGCGTCGGCGTCGGCAACGCGGTGCGCAGCTATCTGGAAGGTAAAACCGCCACGATCGCCACCTTGAAGTGCCTGGGAGCGCCGGGCCGGCTGGTGTTTCAAGTCTATCTGGCGCAGGTCATGACCCTTGCCCTGCTCGGCATTGCGGTCGGTCTTGCGTTCGGCGCGGCGGCGCCCTATGCGGTTGCCACCGTGCTGGGCGACAAGCTCGGTTGGCAGACGGCGGGCGGGATCTTTCCCGCGCCGCTTGCCCTCGCTGCCTGCTACGGCCTATTGATCACCCTGGCCTTCTCGCTCTGGCCTCTGGCTCACGCTCGGAGCGTGCCGGCGGCCAGCCTGTTCCGCGATCTGGTGGCGCCGTTGCGCGGGCCGGTCGGCCGTCCGACCTGGCTCGGCATCGCGACGATCGGCGCCTTGCTCGCCCTGCTCGCCATCGAGACGGCCGCCGACCGGCGCTTCGCGTTCTATTTCGTCCTCGGAGCGTTGGGCACGCTTTTGCTGTTCAGGCTGGCCGCCTGGGCGATCATGTTGCTGGCCCGGCGGGCTCGGCGGCCGCGCAATCCCGGCCTGCGTCTGGCCGTGGCCAACTTGTATCGCCCCGGCGCGCCGACCGCTGGCGTGGTCACCTCGCTCGGCCTAGGCCTCACTGTGCTGGTCGCCAACGCCCTGATCGAGGGCAACATGGCGCTGCAGATGACCGAGAGCCTGCCCGAGGAGGCGCCGGGCCACTACTTCATCGATATACAGCAGGACCAGGTCGAGGACTTCGACAAGACCGTCCGTGCGGTGCCGGGCGTGCGGGAACTGCACCGCGTACCCATGCTGCGGGGCCGCATCACAGCGGTCCGAGGCACACCCAGCGCAGACCTGAAGGTCCCGCCGGAGATCGAATGGGTGTTCCGCGGCGACCGTGGCCTCACCTGGTCGCGCGAACCCGTGCGCGGGTCCGAGCTGACCGCGGGCGAATGGTGGCCGACCGACTACGACGGGCCGCCGCTGGTTTCGCTCGACAATCAAGTGGGCGAGCTTCTCGACCTCGAGCCGGGCGACACACTCACCGTCAACATCCTGGGGCGCAATGTCGAGGCGGCGATCGCCAACCTGCGGGTCATTGACTGGTCGACCCTGGGTATCAACTTCGTCATGGTCTTCTCGCCGGGCATGCTGGAAAACGCGCCGCAGACCCAAATCGCTACGGTCAAGGCGGACCCCGCGGCCGAGGCCTTGGTCGAGCGAGCGGTCACCGACCGCTTCGCCAACGTCTCGGCGATCCGGGTCAAGGAAGCCTTGCAGGCGATCGCAAAGTTGATCGGCCATATCGGCACGGCGGTTAGGGCAATCGCCGCAGTGGCGCTGGTCGCCGGCATCCTGGTACTTGCGGGGGCGATCGCGGCCGGGCATCACCGACGGGTCTACGATGCCGTGGTGCTCAAGGTGCTGGGCGCGACTCGGCGCGACGTGAGCCGGGCCTTCCTGCTGGAATACGGCCTGCTGGGTCTGGTCACCGCGGTGATCGCCGGGGCGGTCGGCACACTGGTCGCCTACATTGTGCTGACCGAGGTGATGCACGCCTCCTTCAGTTTCCTGCCGGGTGCCGTCATCTGGACCGCGCTGATCGCGACCGGAATCACATTGGGGCTGGGGTTCGCCGGCACATGGCAGGCCTTGTCGCACAAGGCCGCGCCCTTGCTGCGGAACGAGTGATTAACTTAACAATGTTACCGTTTGTTAATGTCACCCCTTGCACGCGAAACCTTATTGATTCGCCTGGTTCATGCTACAATATAGATTGAAGCGAATTTCCAACCAAAGCAGCTGAGGGTTAAAATGGCTATTGGTCCAGATCGCAGAACGATGAGCCCGGCACAAACGCGCGCAGCCGAGATAGATGTCGGCCTGCGCAGCTATATGCTGCGGGTTTACAACTACATGTCGCTCGGTGTCGCCTTTACCGGCGCGATCGGCATGTTCATCGCAACCAACGTGGCCTACGTCCAAACCGTCGCCAGCCTGTTCTGGGTGCTTTTCATCGGCGTGCTGGGGCTTGGCTGGTTCGCGCCGCGCATCATGATGAGCAAGTCGATCGCCGCCGCGCAGGTCTGCTTCTGGGTCTACGCCGGCCTGTGGGGCGCCTTGATCGGCCCGATGCTCTATGTCTACGGGCAAATCGATCCGACGCTCGTGGCGCGCGCCTTCTTCATCACCGCGGGTACCTTCGCCGGGCTGAGCCTGTTTGGCTACACCACGAAGATCAACCTGGGGCCGATCGGCGCTTTCCTGTGCATGGCCACGATCGGCCTGCTGATCGCCATGCTGGTGAACTTCTTCTTTATCCAGAGCACCGGCTTCGATCTCTTGATCACCCTTGCCGTGATCCTGGTGTTCTCCGGCTTGACCGCTTACGAGACTCAGATGATCAAGAACATGTACGCCGAAGCCGACGGCCATGATGTGGCGACACGCAAGGCGATCTTCGGTGCCTTTGCGCTTTACGGCTCGTTCATCACGCTGTTCGTCTGGATCCTGCATCTCCTCGGGATAATGCGCGATTAGCCGGACTCAAGGTCGAACGACAAAGGCCCGGGAATTCGCCCGGGCCTTTTTCTTTGCGCGGTTCTGTCTTCTAGACCGTGCGGCCGCCGTCGACCGGCAGGCAGTGGCCGGTCAGGAAGGCCGAGTCGTCGTCGGCGAGATAGAGCGCGGCATGGGCCACGTCTTCGGGTCGCGACATGCGCCCGAGCGGGATGGTGTCGATGAACTTCTGACGATTCTCCGGCGTATCGGGCAGGCCCATGAAGGTTTCCAACAGCGCCGTCTCGCCGATAACCGGGCAGATCGCATTGACCCGGATCTTGTCGGGCGCCAGCTCCAGGGCCATGGACTTGGTGATCAGGTTGGCGGCGCCCTTGGAGCCGTTGTACCAGGTGAGGCCCGGCCGCGGCCGAATCGCGGCGGTCGAGGAGGTGTTGATGATGCAGCCGTGGCCCTGCCGGCGAAACAACGGCACGACCTCCAGCGCCGCCAGATAGATCGCCTTGACGTTGACCGCATAGGTGCGGTCGAAGTCCTCCTCGCCGACCTCCAGCAGGGGCTGGTTGACGTGGCTGTAGCCGGCATTGTTGACCAGGATATCGAGCTTGCCGAACCGCTCGACCGCGGCCTCGATCATGGCCTTGACGTCGTCGCGCCTGGTCACGTCGGCGTGGACGAAGGCCGCGCGGCCACCATCGGTACCGATCTGCTCGGCCACGGTGTGCCCGGCGTTGTCGTTGATATCGGCCACCACCACGGCCGCGCCCTCGCGCGCAAACAGCTTCGCGATCCCCTCGCCGAAGCCCGAGCCGCCCCCCGTGACCACCGCCACCTTGTCCTTCAAGCGCATGTCTCGCCCGCCCTCGTTTTCATTCGCCGTGGCGCAGCACCACGGTCTTCAGCACGCTAAAGCCGTAGAGCGCCTCGAAGCCCTTCTCCCGGCCGTAGCCGCTTTTCTTGACGCCACCGAACGGCAACTCGACCCCACCGCCGGCACCGTAGTTGTTGACGAAGACCTGGCCGCAGCGCAGTGCCCGGGCGAGCCGCATCTGCCGTCCGCCGTCGCGGGTCCAGACGCCGGCGACCAAGCCGTAGTCGGTGCCGTTGGCAAGCTTGATCGCCGCCGCCTCGTCGCGGAACGGCAGCGTCGCGAGCACCGGCCCGAAAACCTCTTCCTGCGCGAGTGCGTGGTCCGGCGGCACGTCGGCGAACAGGCAGGGCGGCACGAAATAGCCGCCGGTCGAAGCGTTGGCGACGACGTGCCCCTCGGCAACCGGCCTCAAGCCATCCTCGACCGCCTGCGCCAGATAACCCTGCACTCGGGCGCGCTGTTGCTCGCTGATCAGGGGACCGCAATCGAGATCGGCGTCCCAGGGACCGGCCTCCAGAGCCTCGAAACTCTCGGCCATGCGCTCCAGCACTTCGCCGTAGATGGCGCGCTCGACCAACAAACGGCTGCCGGCCGAGCAGGTCTGGCCGCCGTTCTGCACGATCGCGCGGGTCAGCACGGGTACGGCCTCCTCGAGATCCGCATCGGCGAACACCAGCTGCGGCGATTTGCCGCCCAGCTCGAGCGTGACCGGGCAGTGGTGCGCCGCGGCCGCCGCGGCGACCCGGCTGCCGGTCTCGGGCGAACCGGTGAAGGAGACGTGGTCGATCCCCGGGTGGGCGGAAAGCGCCGCGCCTGCCTCGTCGCCCAGGCCGGTCACCAGGTTGATCGCGCCGTCCGGAAAGCCCACCTCCAGGGCAAGCTGGCCGATCCGCAGGATCGACAGGCAGGCATCCTCGGCCGGCTTGACCACGGCGGCGTTGCCCATGGCCAGGGCGGCGCCAAGCGAGCGCCCGAGGATCTGCGCCGGATAGTTCCAGGGAATGATGTGGCCGGTGACGCCATGCGGCTCGCGCAAGGTGAAGACCGTCATGCCCGCCTGGTAGGGCAGGGTCTCGCCGTGCAGCTTGTCGGCGGCGCCGCCGTAGAACTCGAAATAGCGCGCAGCGGCGAGGATGTCGGCGCGGCCTTGGCTCAAGGGCTTGCCGGTGTCGCGTGATTCCAGCCCGGCCAAGGTCTCTGCGTCGTCCAGGATCGCCTCGGCCAGCTTACCGAGCAAACGGCCGCGCTCGGCGGCGGCCATGCGTCCCCAGGCGCCCTCCGACGCGGCGTGCGCGGCATCAACCGCGGCATCGATATCCTCCGCGCCGCCGCGCCCGATCGTGCCGAAGGCGCCGCCGTCGCTCGGATCGATCACCAGCAGGCTATCGCCGCCAAGCGGCGCACGCCATTCGCCACCGATCAAGAGTCGGCCTTCCGCCATGCCCGTCCCGTGGTTCACTGCCAAGCCGTTCGCTCAAGCTTAGCGCAAGCGCAACACCGCACGCAAAGTCTAAGCCGGCTCAAACCCAGCGCAAGGCGGGCAGGATGAGCCGGATGCGGGATCAACCCGGCACGGCAGCCACCAAGGCCTCGAGCTTTTCCGCCAGGACCTCGCCGGAGGCGCCGCCGTGGCCACGGATGTTATGCTGGAGAATGGTGCGAAGCGCCGCTATATGCGCGTCCAGCAGCCGCAAGTCGGGGACCGTCGAGCCGTCCGCGGTTTTGACCAGGCGCATCAGGGACTCGCCGACTCGGGTCATCAGGGGATATCCGAAGCTGGTGCCCTGACCCTTTACGTTGTGGACGACCTGATAGATGGTCTGGCGGATCGTCAGCCAGGTCGCCGGATCCTCGTGTAATTGGCAGGCCAGCTTCTCGAGGTCGCCGATATCCTTGCGCGCCACTTCCAAATAGGAGGCGACCAACTCCTCTTCCGAAAGCACCCGGGATGTGGAGGGATTGCGCATGGAAGTTCCGGGCTCCGACCTGCTGCTGGGAAATTTTTGCCTAGTATAGGGGTAACGGCATTAACAGCCCGTGAACCGGCAATGGCATCTAGCCAGTCTGCCGGTCGGTATGCCGTCGGCGCGTTAACCATGGCCAAGCCAACTCGGCCAGAACGGAGCTGCAAACCACGATGATGGCGCCGCCCTGCACCCAGGTGATCGGTTGGCCCAGAATGGTCAAAGCAAGGCCGGCGGCAATCACCGGCTTCAGGAAGAAGAGATAGCTGCCGCGCGTGATATCGGGCACCGCCGCCAACCCACCGAACCAGAGAACTTGCGTGATGGTGGTGTTCCACAAGGCGAGCGTGAGGAGCGACCAAGTCGCGACCGGCGGCTTGTCGAACAGCGTGAGCGGATTGACCCAGAGCCCCCAGGCCAAACCGACGATCACCCACAGGCCCAGCGCGCCGATCGACATGGATATGGTGGTGATCCGGATCGCACCGTGCTTGATAATCAAAGGCCGCACCAGGACCGCATAGGCCGAGCCGGTCGCCGCGCAGATCAGGGCGAGGCCGAGCCCAAGGAGCGAGCTGTCGCTTCCGGCAAGCCGCGCCAGATAGCCGTCGGTCAGCAGCAACGCGACCCCGGCCACGGCACAGATGCCGCTGATCAGCTTGGGGATACCGATCGGCATGCGGTAGAGGACAAGATTGGTCAGCCCGACGAAGATCGGCATGGTGGTGACCAGCGTGCCGACCTGCACGACCGAGGCATAGTCGAGCGCCCAATGGAAGGCGAGGTAGGGCACACTGACACCGCCCAGGGACAGCACGAAAAGATAGCCGCCGTCCTCTTTGAGCGGGGTCACGAGGTCGCGGGTGGCCTTGCGCGCGAGCGCCACCGCAATCAGACCGGCGGCGCCCAAAAGGTAACGCCAGACCGAGACCTCGGGTCCGGCAACCCCCGACAGAACGGCGAAGAACTCGCTCGACGCGTGCCCGCAGACACCCAGAAAAACCGCCGTGTAGGCCAGGCCGGGCTCCCACCGCCTGTCCGCCCTATGGCTCACGGCGCGCCCGATCCGACGCTTCCATACCTGGGTCTCATGGGAACTGCTTCCGTCCGGAGGCGATCAACCGGAAACGAACCTGTCGTCCAATACGATATCAAAGCGCCCCGCTAGGGCGCCAGCCTCTAGGTCGGGCGCCGCCTGCAGGTCAACCAGCAGGCGCGCGCGTGCCACCCGGTCGCGCACGCGGTTCAGGATGCCGTCGTGCTGGTTGCGCGGCTCCCCCGCCACGTACATCTGCGTGGTCAGGCGCTCGATGCCGGCGCCGGAGACCGCAAAATGTATGTGCGGGGTTCGGCCCGTATAGGCGACCGGCTTTATGGTCCGGAAGCGAAAGGCGCCGTCGTCGTTCACCGCCATACTGCCATAGCCCTGGAAATTGGGGTCGGCCTGGCCGCCGCGGTCACGCGGGTGGTGGTAGTGGCCGAAGGCGTCGCACTGCCAGATTTCGACCCGGGCGCCGATCAATGGCCGACCGGACTGATCGAGAACCCTACCGAATATGTGGGTGACCTGCCCAGCCGCGGGCTGCGGGCGCCCGGCAACCTTTACAAGGTCGTTGTCAGAATCGAGCGGTAGATGGTTTGGATAGAACGGGCCCGGCGTTTGCCGCGGGGTCGGAACCAAGGCGGCGGCCGTTGCGGTCGGCAGTGCCGCGGCGGTTGCGCCGATCATCGCGCCAGCCAGTACAACGCGGCGCGGAAGGCGGACGTTTCGGGACATGCCTATTTTCCGTTGCAACTTCGAATAACGGCACATAATCATGTTTGGTGACGATCGCCAGCTAAACCGCGTCACATAGCCGTGAAGATCGCGGCAGGCTGTTCAAGACATTACAGCGTGACGACGATGCAGACCAAGAGCAAACACGCCAGGCCGGCCACCGCGAAGGGGCTCTGAAGATCGTTAACCGCCGCGTTGTGCACCGTCTGGTCAAGTCTCAAAGCGGCTGGGTCAAGGCGGCCACCCGCGGCCTCTTCGAGCACCCGCCGCGCGAAGTGACGGACATAGCCGGGCACCCGCTGCTGGAAAAGGTAGGTCACGAAGGCGGGCTCGAGAGCGCGATCGTCCGGCTCTTCTCCATGCCAGTGGCGCCACGCGGCGCGAAAGAAATCGAATTCGAGAAGGCCTAAGACGGCACGCGCTTCGGTCACGAGGTCGCTGTCGTGCAGCACAGTGTGAGATGGGTGGGATCGCAATAACGGCAATCTGAAAATCATATCGGGCACATCGTTTCTCGCCAAGGCGGACCTTTGCGGCCGGCGGGACCGGCCCACCGCCTCGGCCCGATAGGTTGTCCTTGGCAGCCAGACTATGTGATACATAAGAACGAATAGTAAATTTATGCTATTGCGCCGCTGATCGGCAGCGCCTCCGATAGCTTGCCGAAAATTTCCGAAACCTAGGGAGGTGCTATGTCGGCCTATCTTATCGCCCACCTCGAGGTCACCGATCCGTCCCTGTTCGAGTCATACCGCTCGGCCGTGCCGGCGGTCATCGCCAGGTTCGGTGGCCGCTATCTGGTCCGCGGCGGTGCGGTCGAGGTACTGGAAGGTGACTGGCAGGTGCCCAGACTGGTCATCCTGGCGTTCGACAGCCTGGATCAGGCCAGGCGTTTCTATCAGTCACCGGACTACCAGGAGATCCTGCCGCTGCGGCTGGCGGCCGCCAAGGGGGATGTGGTGCTGGTGCAGGGCATGGCGGATGCCTGACCACCGTGGTCAAAACTCGCCATAAGTAGCAAGTTCCTCTGGGCACCACTAGCGCACTACCGCTATTGTTGTCAGGTTGTCCGGTCGTTTGAGGTTGAGAATATTCAATCAAAACGATAGTAAGATGTGGCTAGGGCTACCATCAAGTTCGTGGGTATGAGTTCGAAGGCAAGCAGCAGCGTTAAGGCCGACCGCCTCGATACAAAGGATTCCGGCCAACTTGAAGCGCAGATCTCGCGTCTGAGATTGCGCTATAATGATATGTTGCGTTCGTCGGTCGATTGGCTATGGGAAACCGACGGCGAACTTAACCTGATCTATGTCTCGCCGCCGATCGCAAACGCCCTGGGCGTCCCGGCGCAGGTGCTGATCGGTCGCAGCCTCTACCATCTGCTCGGTCTCAAAGAGGATGAGCTCGCGGGCAGTCGCATTGCCGCCGCAATTGCCGCCCGTCGGCCCTTTCGCAACGAGCACTTTTTGCTCGCAGGCCGCGGCAAAGGCGATCCAGGCCACCGGATCACAGGAGTCCCTTTCTACGACGAGAATACCGGGGCCTTCGCCGGCTATCGCGGCACCGGAACGGCAGCCCGCCACGTGAACGACCGTTCCGGCGGCGACGCCGAGGCCGCGGCGCGGCTATTGCAACTGCTCGAGACCGCCCTGGCGCGCAAAGATCAGTTGGAGTGGGAGCTTTCCCAGGCCGGCGACCAGGCCTTCCAAATCCGCCTGGCCGGCATTGCGCACGAGCTGCGCACGCCGCTCAACGCCATCATCGGATTCGCCCAGGTGATTAAGGAACGCCATCTGGGCGACGACCCGGCGCGCTATCAAGACTATGCCCGCAACATCCACGAAAGCGGCTTGCATATGCTCGAGGTGGTCAACGACCTGCTCGATCTGGCACGCATCGACGCCGGCCATCAGAATCTGGAGTCGGAATCGCTCGACGTCGAGACGATTGCGGCCAGCGCCCTGCGCATGCTGGCCGACAAGGCGCAGGAAGCCGAGGTGCTGCTGGTCAACGAGATTCCCGCCGGGCTGCCCAAGATCAGGGGCGAGCGGCATGCTCTTCGACAGATCCTACTGAATCTTCTGACCAACGCCATCAAGTATACGCCCTCCGGGGGTTCGGCCGGCATCGAGGTTCAAACCGACGCCACCAAGATGCTGACCGTGACCGTCTGGGACACCGGTGTCGGCATAGCTTTGGACGAACAGGAGCGGGTTTTCGAACGGGCGTACCGGGTGCCGCAAACCGGTCTCGATCGGCCTGGAAGTGGCCTTGGCCTGGCCATTTCGCGCAATCTGGCCCGGGCCATGGGTGGCGACATCACAATCGCCAGCAACCCCGGCAAGGGTTCGCGTGTGAGCCTCCGGCTGCCGCTCGATCGGTACCGGGAACACCGGGCCGACGGTTTTAGCTAGGAGCCCGGGACTGTGGCCGCCGTGACCGACGATACCGCCGCTAAAGTAACGGCGCCGCGCATCGTAGAAGCGCTGCGGCAGGGTGATTTGGCGCTGTTCGAGGCGCGTCTGAGCGCCATAGCCGGACTCGAACGATCGCGTCTTCAAACCGCCGTCTACGGCAGGCATGGTCGGGATCTGGCGGCCATCTGCCGCAGCCTCGGGCTGGAGAAACTGAACTTCGCCTCGATTTTCCTACTGAGCCAGAAGGCGCATCCGAAAGTTGGCCGGGTCGATCCGCGAACGTTCGCCGGGGCCATGGCGTTCTATGAAGAGCTGAGCGAGGCGGCGGCAAAGCAGATCGTCGCCCGCTGGCGCCATGACGACGGCGGATCAGGATAGCTCAGAGGTCCTGTTGGAAGCCTCGACCATGGTGCGCTATAATCGCAACGGGTCCTATGGCTAGGAAGGCTAGGAAGGGGTACAGCTATGAAGGCTATTATGATTCTCATCGTCGCCGCCGGCACCGCCCATGGCAACTTGCACGGCTCAAATCAGACTCTCGAAGTGCGCGAGATCGAGTTCTCGAACATGGACGCCTGCCACAAGGCGGCCGCGCAACTGACCGACGCCGGGCGCAGGAACGTCTATTGGGCACGCGAGTTCTCGACCGAGAATCGCAGCAAGCGACTGCTCTCGCCCGCACCCATCGTCATGGCCGAATGCATCAAGACCTGACGGCCGGTAACGTCAGGTCAGTCCGGATCGGGCCTTTTGGCCAGTGACGTTTGCCTGGCATCTTCGAGAAACCGCCCGAAGATATCGGCAACGGCTCGATTGAGCGCCAAGACCGAGGCCTCGACCGAACCGCCGCGGCTCGACTGTTCGATGCTGTAGGTGTCGAGCACGAGCATTCGGTTGTCAGCCAGATCAATGAGCGCCAGCTCCAGCTCGGCGGCGACGCGCGGCGTGCCACTGCCCAACAGGCGCTCGAGCCGCTTGATCCGACCGACGACCTCGAAGTCGGGCCGAATTCTTATGTCCGAGGTGACTACGGTTTCTCCGAAACGGCTCTGCCTCAGATAGCGCGCCAATTCACCTTGAAGCATGCGTGTCGGCGAATCGCTCCAGTGGTGGTAGTCGTGTTGCTGCATTTCGTACGCCGCCCCGCTGGCGCTAAACAGGAGCGGTCGTTCGCGCAAGAGTCCGTCCGCTTCCAACGGCGGAACGGATATGACACCGGCCAAGACCGGGCTCGCCCCTTCGGCGGTCTGGTCGGGCACGAGAATCCGATAGTAGTGGTCGCGCGGCAGGGGCGGCGCCTGCCCGAAACACCCGGCCATCGAGGGCATCAGGAACAGCAACGCGATCAGCGGTCTCATTGCTTCGTCCCCTGGATGGCACTATCGCGAGACGACACCTCTTCCCGCGGCGTGCCGCCCAGTAGAAGGCCAGGGTTCTGTCGAATCAGGCGGCTGAACTCATTCATGTTGCGGCTGGTTGCGTCAAGGTTGTGCACCAACGAGTCGACACTCTGCGCAATGGTCGCGAGGGTGTGCTGTATGTCCTTCAGCGACCGGTCGATGCCGTTACGATTTCCGGCGACTAGATCGTCGAGGTCGACGATCAGCCGGTCGACCTTGGCCATGCTTGCAGCCATATCGCGACTGGTCGCGGCGAAGATCCGCGAGGTTTCCTCGGCGTTCGACATCAAGCTGCGGACCGACCGGGTGTTTTCCTTCGACAGCACGCTCTGAAGCGCTGCGGCGCTGGCATCGAGGCGCGCGATCAACTCAGCCGTTCGGTCGACCAGTTCCGGTGCGCGGCCCTCGACGTTCACCGCTAGCCGGTTCAGCGTTCCCATCAGCTGGGCTAGGTCGCGCTCCAGACCCGCACCGGCACGCTCGACAATGACGGCAATCCGGTCCAGCAGGGGCACCACCCCGTCACGGCCGAGGTCGCCCAGGTCCGCGGCAAGGCCAGCCATGGCGCTGAACATGTCGCTGGGCGGGCCCGACGGGATCTCGCCACCCGTTGCAATGGTGCTGGTCGAGTGCCCGCTCTCGATATCGAGTGTCTTGGCCGAAAGGACACTGGTGTTGCCGATGCGCGCGACACTGTCGGCCGGCAGCCGCCAGCCCCGCTCGATGGCCAACTCGACCCGGAAGCGCATGCGCGCGCCGTCCGCAAAGGGCGTGATCTTTTCGACCTGGCCGACCGGATAGCCCTCGTAGCGGACCTGGCTGCCGAAGCCGACGTCGGCCACGTTGTCGAGTACGGTGAAATAGCCGTCGCGTGCGCCGCCCCGCCCGGCAAGAAGCGCCAGCGACACAACCCCGGCCGCCAGCATGGCCAAGACGAACAAACCGACCGCAGCATAGTTGAGGCGTTGATGTAGCAGGTTCATGACTGGTCCAGGTCCGTCACGCTTCGCCGGTCAGTCTTCGGAGGTAGTCGGCCGACTCGATCTCGGGCGTCTCTGCGCGACGATTCAGGAGATTTTGGATGCGCGGGTTGTCGTTGCGAAGCAGCCGTTCGACCGGTTCGACCGCAAGCACGCGACCGCGATCGAGTACGGTGATGCGGTCGGCAATCTTGAAGGCGCTCTCCATTTCGTGGGTCACGACGACGATGGTCATTTCCAAGGCTAGGCGCAACTGAAGGATCAGCTCGTCCAGCGCGGCCGCAACCGTTGGGTCGAGGCCGGCCGAGGGTTCGTCGAAGAACAGCAGCCGCGGGTCCAGCGCGATGGCCCGGGCCACGGCCGCGCGCTTGAGCATCCCGCCGGACAATTCCGCCGGCATCATGTCGCCGCAACCGGCCAGGTTCACCACCTCGAGTTTCAGGCGGGCGATGATATCCATGGTCGTTTCGCCCAGGTCGCCGCGCTCGCGCAGCGGCAGCTTGACGTTCTCGGCAACGCTGAGAGAGCTGAACAGGGCACCACCCTGGAACGCCACCCCGATTTGGCGGCGCAGCGCTAACTGATCCCGGGCGCCGAGCTTGGCCATGTCGCTGCCGAGCATAAGGACCTGTCCGGCGCTCGGCGTCTCGAGGCCAAGCAGATGGCGCAGCAAGGTGCTCTTGCCGGATCCGCTGCCGCCCATGATCACCATGATCTCGCCCTCCAAAACGGCCAGGTTGACGTCGAACAGGACCTGTTCCGCGCCGTAGTGGGCCGACAGGTCGCGCACCTCGATCAGCGGTGCCCGCGGCATGTCCATGCTATTGCGTCGCCACGAAGGCAAAGACCATGTCGGTCACGACGATGGCCGAAATAGCCTGCACCACCGACCTCGTGGTCGCCCTGCCAAGACCCTCGGCGCCGCCCTCGACGCGGCTACCGTTGACCACACCCAGCAGGGCGATCAGCAAGGCGAAAAGGGCGCTCTTGGCGAGACCGTGCGCCAGGTCGTTGGGCGACAGGACCTCGAGGGTTCCGGCGGTGTAGGCTGCCAGGGAGAGGTCGAGCGCGGCCGATACGTAGAGCCCGGCGGCACCGAGCGCCACCAGATTGGCCCACATGGTGAGGGCCGGCAGCATGATCAACATGGCGATCAGAGCCGGCGCCACCAGAAAACGCACCGGATTGATGCCGATGACCCGCAGGGCATCGATTTCCTGATTGATCGACATGGTGCCGAGCCGCGCGGCCAGAGCCGATCCGGAACGGCCGGCGACCAATATGCCGATGATCAAGGGTGAGAACTCGCGCGTAACCGAAAGGGCGATGCCAACATGGGCGAAGGACTGTGCCCCGAAGAGACCGAGGGAATAGAGGCTCTGTATGGCCAGCATGACGCCGACCGTTGCCGCGAGCAGCGTGGCGATCGGCAATGCCAGGATGCCGATTTCCAGCATCTGCGCCACCGTCGCCGAAAGCCGTAACGGCTGTCCCCAACGGTGCCCCGCAAAAATCCAAATCAGGGCCTCGCCGAACAGCACGGCGGCATAACCGATCTCGTCCAGCGCCCGGACGGTCTGACGCCCCAGGATTTCAACTCGGGCCAGCATTCCGAGACTGTCGTTAGGACTCGGTCGCAATAGCGGCGCTTAGGTCCGAGTGGATCGAGAAGACCCGGTCGAGCCGAGCCAGTTCGAACACGCGCATGACCTGGGCGCTTGCGGCAAACAGCTTGACCGCGGTGCCGTTCTTGTTCGCGAGTTGCAGGGCCTCCAGCAGGCTGGCGATGCCGGAGCTGTCCAGATAAGTCACCTGTGACATGTCCACCAACAGATCCTTGCCGTGCGAAACGCCGTCCAGAAGCAGGCCCCGAACAGCCGCGCAGTGCTCGAGATCCACGTCTCCCACCAACTGAATTATCAGTTCGCCGTCATTCTCGGTGACGTCGTCAGTCATCGCCGCATCACTCCAATCTTTTCACCAGCTGCAGAAGGTTGCCGCGGCCGTCCGGCGGCGGCAGGAATTCGGCGCTGTCCATGATCGCGCGAATGAAATGCGTCCCCCGCTTGCCTGGCCTAAGGTCGTCCAGTTCGCGCGGGCCGATTCGCGTGGGATCGACCGCCGGCGCAAAGTCGCGCAGGTGCAGGACGATGCCGCCACGGCAGCGATAGATGCTCAGTACGATGTCGCCCGCGATTTCGCCCCGGTAGGCATGAACGACGATGTTCTTGCAGGCTTCGTCTACCGCCAGGGCGACATCCCGCGCCCCCGCTTCGTCGAAACCGCAGCGCAGCGCGGCGGCCAGAACGGATCCCCGGACCACCTTGAGCCCAGCCAGACCGGCGCCGAAGCGCTGTTCCAGGATGAGCTCGAGCGGCTCGCCGAACTGGCACGCCTCATTTCGCCCGATACTAGTCATGGTGCCTGACCCAGGCATCGTCGATCGCCAGGACGGTGAGGTCGTCACGGACCTCCCACCCCTCTTGATCGAGATCGTCGAGCAACGTGCGAAGGCGTTTTTCCAACGGCAGTTCAGCCATGCTTTCGAGCAGCTGGATCAGTCCCTTGACGCCGAGCGCTTCGCTGTCGCCATAGCGATATTCGGTGAGACCGTCGCTGAAAATGTAAAACTCGCCGCCGGCCAGATCGATCTCCTGGCTCGCCAGATCAAGCTCAGGCAGGATGCCGAGAGGCGGTTGATCGGCGGGAAACGAGTGGTAGTCACGGTCGGTCGCGCGCAGCAGTGGCGGTTCATGGCCCGCGTTGGCGAAAACAAGCCTGCCGGTCGGCGACTCGTAGATTCCGCCGACCATGGTGACGAACATGCCGCGGCGCGAAGTCTCCCAAAGCTCGGTGTTGATCGCCCCGAGCACGGCCGCCGGGTCGTTGTGGCGCTTTGCCAGGCAGCGAAACAGACCAGCCGTCTTGGCCATCAGCAGCGCCGCATTGATGCCCTTGCCGGAGACATCGCCCAGGGCGAAAGCGATGCGTTCTCCGTCGAGCCAGAAGAAATCGAAAAAGTCACCGGAAACACGGCGGATCGGCAGGTTCAGACCGTGGACCGGAAAGTGCGCCGGATCGCTTTTGGGCAAAAGGCTACGCTGGATTTCGGCGGCCAGGTCAAGGTCCTGTCGGACACCCTCCTGTCGTACCATGGCCTGGCGCAGTTGGCCGTTTGAAACAGCCAGTGCCAGCATGGCCGCGGTTATCTGCAAGAAGTCGGCATCGGCCGCTCGAAAGGCGCCCGTCCGCCGGCCGGCCGCAGCGATCGCGCCCAGCCGCTGGTCGCCGGCGATCAGCGGTGCGCAAAGCAGGGACGATTCGGTTAAATGGCCTTTGCGCGGTCCGGACCGGCCGCCGAATTCCGGCGCACCGCGCCGCAGGCAGCGTGCAAGAGCGCCATCGGCGAGCTGAGCTTCGCGTTCGAGCCACTCGACCGGTCCGTGGCCGGCGCGACACACCAGGTCCCCGCTTTGCTCATCGACCATGAACAGGCCGGCAACTCGGGCATCCAGGGTCCGCGCAATCGACTCCGGCAGATTTGCCGTCGCGGCCTCGAGATCTTGCAAGGACACCAAATCACGGCAAACGGCCGCCAGAACGGCCAGGGGATCGGCCGAATCGAGGGTCACTTCTGCGGCGGGCTTTCTGCGCGATACAACGGTCATAAAGACCCCTTGCGATCTTCTCGGAGGCAAGAAGGTCTAAATAAACTAGTCGCAATTTATTAATCGTGTCTTGTGGTCGGCCGCTTCTTTTTCATGAGGTTTGATGACAGCGTCGGTCCAAAGAGGTGAGAGCCCTCACCAGGTCGGATCCATGAAACCGTGACAATCCGCACATCTTGGCGGCTGCCTCTATGGCATGGTGTCGGAATCGGGGAATGAACCGGGCGCCTTAACCATGGCGGTTACAAATAGGTAAAGATTCTCCTAACTCGGGCACGGAAAGATATGATTTATTTATGTATTTCGAGTAAACTGAATTTGGTTTGGAGGATTCTATCCGGCGGTGCGATCCTGGGGGAGGTGCCGCGGATAGTTGGCCGGGTACCGACAGGCGGATTACAGGTATCGAGGCCAACCGCGATTTGCGTGCGACGTGTCTGTGAGCCGCTTTGGCTAAGTACGGAAAGTGGTTCGGATGAAGTTCCGGCAGATGCCGGGAGGGTTCTGGGATGGGGAGATGTAACATGACCAAGAAGGTCCAGTCGCTACCGAGCTTAGATTTTGGCCACCTGGCGATGGTGATACCGATCGCGCTGGCGATCGTCTTACTGGCCGCCCGGCCGGGCCAAGCCGAAGGCAAGGGCGTAGAGCGGGAGCCGGCGGATTTCCTGAGCAGCTTCAGTGCCCAGGCAATCGCGGTGCTTGGCGATCGGCAGTTGACCGGCCTGCAGCGCGAGGCCGAGTTCCGCCGGCTTTTCACAGAAGGCTTCGACGTCGACACGATCAGCCGTTTCGTCCTGGGCCGCCATTGGCGCAGCGCCACCAAGGACCAGCAAGTGGAGTATCGCCAACTGTTCGAGGACTTCATCGTCGCCACCTATGCCCGGCGGCTCAGCGGTCAGACAGGCGGCAGCTTAGTGGTCGGCCCGGTCCGTGAGCGGACCGAGAAGCAGGCCATCGTCGGTAGCGAAATACAGCGGCCCGACGGCCCACCGATTGCGGTCGATTGGCGGCTGCGCCTCAAAGGCGGCGATTGGCGCATCGTCGATATCACGGTCGAGGGGATCAGCATGGCGATCACCCAGCGGTCCGAATTCTACGCGGTGGTCAACAACAACGGCGGCCACGTGGAGGGCCTGCTGCAAAAGCTGCGCGAGAAGACCCAGGTCGCCAGCCAGGAAACCGCCGGCTGAGCGCCTGACTGGATTCTGAGAACCGGCGACACCGTGACCGCCGTCACTTGGCGCGGGCAAGAGTGATTCCATGTGATCCGGTGCAGCGCCTAGCCTCTGTTCGCTTCCGGATCGCCGCAACAATTGCCGTGTAGCGATCCCACCTCACCCCCGCCGCGCCCGACCGGGATCGGCGGGGTTTCTTTTTTGTTCCGGAAGCCTGCCCGGGTTCAGGTATCAGAGCTTGTCGCGCAGGCCGTAGTAGAGCATGCCGGCGACCAAACTCGGCCAGCGCAGCAGCGTACCGCCGGGAAAGTTCGGCTGGGGGATCCGGGCGAAGACGTCGAAGCGTTCCGCGGTGCCGGCCACCGCCTCCGCGATCAGCTTGCCGGCCAGCGACGTCAGCGCCACGCCCTGGCCCGAATAACCCTGGGCGTAGAAGACATCGGCGCCGATCCGCCCGAAACCGGGCAGGCGGTTCAAAGTGATCGCCAGGGTGCCGCCCCAGGCATAGTCGATCCTGGCGTCGGCCAGCTGCGGATAGACGCGCAGCATGTATTTGCGCACGAAGCCCTTGATATCGGCGGGGAAACGACTGGAATAGGTCTCGCCGCCGCCGAACAGCAGGCGGCGGTCAGCCGACAGGCGGTAGTAGTCGACCACGAACTTGGTGTCGCACACGGCCACGTCGTCGCGGATCAGCAGCTTGGCTCGTGCCGCGCCGAGCGGCTCGGTCGCGAGCACGAAGTTGTTGATCGGCATGATCTTGCCG
>JBFJPL010000010.1:0-65031 GCA_041617155.1 Kiloniellales bacterium | reverse complement strand
CGCCACGGTTCGGCGGAGTTGCCGTGGAACTCGATCCGGTTCTCGGCGAGGTCCAGGGTGACATCCGAATTGTGCAGCACGTAATTGGCGAAATACTCCTTGATCACGTAGCCCTTATAACCAAGGCAGACGATGAAATCGGTCAGCCCGTGGTGGGCGTAGATCTTCATGATGTGCCAGAGGATCGGCCGGCCGCCGATTTCCACCATCGGCTTCGGCTTCACGTCGGTCTCCTCGGACAAACGAGACCCTAAACCACCGGCCAGGATGACTGTCTTTATGCCCTGCACGGCTCAATCAAGCTTGTTCTTTCGCGGCCCTGAAAGCCATCAAGTGCTTCTCGAGATCGTTGTGCGCCCGACTCGGATGCCGGATTGATAGTACCACTAGCAATAATCCACAAGCTCATGCCGATAGGCGAACATCGCTTTCGAGCCCGCGCGCACGCTTCGCGCCGCTGAAAGATGCGCCTCTATCCGGCCCTGCGGTGGTGGTTTCGGGTAACGACCGCCGCCGCTCCCCTCTCACCTGCCGGCGGCCGCGGCACGCAGGTCGACCGGCGCGTCGGGGAACAGTCTCTCGGCGCGCTCCAGGTCTTCCTTGAAATCGACCTCGCCCCAGGTCAGGCCCTCGATCGAATGGGTGTGCACGAGGCCCTGGTCGGCCAAGACGCCGATCGCCTTGAGATACCACCAGCTGATGCCGTTGGGGGTGCGCATGATCTCGTCGAGCACGTCGGCGAAACGCCGCGGGCCCTCGCCCAGAAAACGCAGCATGCCGATCGACTCGCCGTCGACCATTTCGTTCGACAGCGTCTTGCCGACCTCGACCAGCCGGGAGCCGTCGAGCCGCACCTTCATGTCGTCGGAATCATAGGCCGCCTTGCGGTCGATCGCCAAGGTCACCGGCGCCGGCGGCGCGTTCAGCAGCTCGTCGAGCACCGCCGGCTCGAACAGCGTATCGCCGTTCAGCAGAATGAAATCCCGGTCCATTTCATCGCGCGCCATCCAGCAGCTCGCCAGGTTGTCGGCGACATTGAAAAAGGGATTGAACAGGGTACGGATGGCCAGCCCGGCGCGCCGGAAGACGTCGAGGAACGTCTCGACCGCGGCGGCCCGAAAACCGACGACCACGGCGACTTCGTCGATGCCGCAAGCGACCAAGTTCTGGACCTGAAGCTCGATCAGGCGGGACGAGTTGATCGGAAGCAGGCATTTCGGACGGTCTTCGGTCAAGGGCAGCAGGCGAGAGCCCTGGCCCGCACTCAAGATCACTGCTTTCATTCTGCCTATCCAATATCGCTAGGGGTCGAATAGATGGGGTGTGGCGGGTTAAGGGTTGATTAAGTTGTGTAAACTTTGTGACCGGAACGGCGGCGGCGCAGCCGTTGGCGATCACGCTGTGCTGTTCCAGTCCACAAGCTCGAAATTCCCCGCTTTTGCACGTCTGCGTAGTTTTCGTGTCGGATTCACGGCAATGCCGATATCCGCCCAACGGAGCAGCGGCTCATCAGCGTGGCTGTCGGAATAGGCGACCACCCGATAACGTGCGCTCAAATCGGGCAGAGCTTCTTCCAAGCGCCTCAGCTTTTCCGCCCCGTAGCAGTTCTCGCCATCGATCCGTCCGACGAGACGCCCTCCCTCGTCCCAAAGAGACCGGGTGGCGACAACCCTATCGAAGCCCAGCTGATGCCCCAAGCGCTCTACATAGAATTCGAAACTCGCCGTTGCAAGGATCAAATAACAGCCCTTGGCCTTATGTTCGGCGATGGCCCGCAGCGCGCCCGGCCGCAAGCCGCAGTTTACGCGCCGTTCGACGAAGGCCGCGGAAAGCGCCGCCACCTCGTCGCGCGTCGCCCCGCCGAGCACGGATGTGAGCATGATTTCCTTGAGTCGCCCGCGGCTGATCAGGCCCAGCTTGTAGCCCAGGGCGGCGACCAGAAGCGGCCCGATCAGAAGAAATTTCAAGGGCCGGCCGCGTGCCGCGAACAGCAGGAACGGCGTGAAGGTGCCCCACTTGGTGACCGTCCGGTCGAGGTCGAAGACCACCGCCACGGGCCGCGCCGGCCCGCCTGCGGATTCGTCTGGTGGCTGGTCGCCCGACATCTTTTCCCTAGGAGCCTATCCGAGTATTGGTCACGGGCTGCACCGCGTTTTCAAGGCCTTGGGCTAGGACGGTGCCGCGCCGCGATGCCGTGCGCATCGCAAGCGGTGCCGGACGACGGCCCAGGGCCTTGAAAACGCGGCCCTCCGGGTCGGCCGGACAGACGCGAGTGCCGCGTCGCGAAGGCTTGCCGATGCACACGGCATCGCCCGCGCCTCCGCTCCTAACCCTCGCGTCTGTCCGACCGATGCAGTCCATGACCAATACTCGGACAGGCTCCTAGCCCGGCTCCTTCAGCCAGGAGCTGATCCGCCCGCCGCGCGTGTGGACGGCCAGCGCCTGCAGGACGCGCACGGCATGGAACAGCAGGCAGAACACGGTCCAGCCGGCGACCGCCAGGAAGCCGAGATCGGGGCGGCCGAACAGCGCACCGACCATCATGATCGCCAGATTGGGATTGCGCCGGGCGGTGATC
This sequence comes from Kiloniellales bacterium, assembly GCA_041617155.1. Classification (GTDB taxonomy): domain Bacteria; phylum Pseudomonadota; class Alphaproteobacteria; order Kiloniellales; family JAKSDN01; genus CAMYKD01. The sequence goes on along the minus strand of JBFJPL010000010.1, from coordinate 62,453 downwards.
GTACGGAAGTAGTGGTCGACCGGGCGCCAGATATGGGTCTGGATCTTGAAGCTCCAGAGGAAAACGCCCTCCAACAGGCGGCCGGCGACATAGCCGACCAGGATGATCCAGAGCGCCAGGTCGAGCGAGGACTGCAGGGCCGGATCGCTCACGCCCTTGAGGCCGAACCACCACGCGCCCCACCAGAACGGCGGGTGGATCAGATCGATGCCGTGGTCGTAGAGATTGCCCCACTTGGAGGAGGTCAGTGTCACCCGGGCCAGCTTGCCGTCGACCGTGTCCAGGAAGGTCATGAACCAGGCCGCCGCGACGCCGGCCAGAAAATCACCTTGGGCGAAGAGATAGGTCGCCAGGACGACGAACACCAGGCTGACCGTCGTGATCGTGTTGGGGGTGATGTGCCAGGCGGCCGCCCAGCGCGTGGCCCAGCGCGCGGGCAACGGCCAGCACCACTTGGTGACGAAGTCGGTCGAGCCCTTGTAGACCGCGCTGAAGGTCGTTTTCTCGATCTCGGCGAGCGGCTGGTCGGCCAGCGACAGCACGAAGGGAACCATCCGCTTGCGCAGCATCTGATTGTACTGGGAGCCGATTTCGCCAGGTCCCAGAACGCGCAAGCCCCTGGGTGCCGAATCGTCCGGGCCGAAGGCGCCGCGCGTCAGGAACGCGGCGACCGCCTCGGCATCGGCCGCCTCCGCGTGGGCCGCGACGGCGAGCTTCTCGCCGGCGCGCCGCCCCTCGACCGCCAGGATCACGCCGGGCGTTTCCACCAGGGCGCGGACCAGTTCCTCAGCGATCACGTATTCGGCCCGGATCATGACCACGGAACCCTCGGCCGGAGCCGGCTCGCTGGTCTTGACGAGCGAGGATACGCCGGCCCGTGCGAAGGCGCGGATATGGCGTTCGCCCGGCGCCAATCCCCAGATCTTGGTATCACACTGGCCGATCACCATAAGGCCGGGCGCTCTACCCCGCGCCGAATCGCTTGTCTGCACCAACGCCGAACTCCAAAGCTGTCGCGGCAGGCGGGCGCCGCGCTGGCGCTCCAGGCCGCCGGTCACTTCGATTTACTGCCGTGGGTACATAATCGATTTGGCGGCGAATGCAAATGCCGCCACGGCATGGGCTTTGCGATTGGCGGCCGTGACGGCTAGATTTGGCCGTCGTCCGCACAGCGGCGCATAGACCGGCGGCCGACGTTCCGACATTCGTTTGGAGAGATCCGTTGTCCGAGCCAACCGCCACGTCACCGGCCGCGAACCAGACCATCGCCAAGTTCGGCTATCCCGAGACGCTGCTGGCGGACTACGACCACTGGGTAATCCTCTTGCGCCCGCAGCAAGCCACGCTGGGCGCCCTGGTCCTGGCCTGCAAGCAACCGGCAACGGCCTTTGCGGCCATCGGCCAGCCGGCGTTCGACAACCTCGGTACCGTGACCGCCGATATCGAAACCACCCTGGGCAAGGCCTTCGCCTACGACAAGATCAACTACCTCATGCTCATGATGGTCGACCCTCACGTCCATTTCCATGTGCTGCCCAGATATGCCGAGCCCCGCGCGTTCGGCGGCGTTTCCTTCGATGATCCCGGCTGGCCGGCGTTGCCCAACCTGGGGGCCCACACCGAGCTGGACCAGGGCCAAAGAAAGGCATTGATCGCGCACTTGCGCGGTCTCTGGCCGGTCCGCTGAGAGCCGCGGTCCGGCGATCGGACGGCGCCTACGGCCTCGCACGCCGCGCCGATGCCGGCCAAAGTCGACTGGAGTCACATTGGGAAGTCTGTTAGGAAGCCCTAAACCAGCGATTTGTTAGCCTGCGGCGAGCAAGAAGCGGGGCGCCCCGTCCGGGCAGCTGAACGGGCAAATCACGGAACTGCAAACGCGATGCGCGGTGTACTAGGCATCTTTTTCGCCACCAAGGCGCGGATCCGTTGGACCGTTCTCGGCCTGCTGCTGCTGGCCGGCCTGGCCGAGGGGATCGGCCTGACCAGCCTGCTGCCGCTGCTGTCCGTCGCCGGCGCAGGGTCCGACGGCGGAACATCGACGGCCAGCAAGGTCATTTTCGAATCTCTGGATCGCCTCGGCCTGCCGGCCAACCTCGAAATCCTGATTCTCGTGGTGCTGGGCGGTATAGTCCTGAAATCCGGCCTCAGCCTCCTGGCCATGCGCCATGTCGGCTACGCCGCGGCGGAGGTCGCGACCGAGTTGCGCACCAAGCTGATCGACAACCTGATGCGCGCGAAGTGGAGTTTTTTCATCGGCCAACCGGTCGGCCGACTGGCCAATGCGGTCAGTTTCGAAGCATCGCGTTCAGCCCAAGCCTTTGTCCTGGCCGTTCAGTTCATCGCGAGCATCGTGCAATGCGCGGTCTATATCGCCGTGGCCTTGTTGCTGTCGTGGCAACTGGCGCTGGTCGCGCTGCTGATCGGCGGACTGATCGCCCTCCTGCTCAGCTCCATGGTGCGAACCGCCAGGAAGGCGGGCCGGCGGCAGACCAAGCGCACGCAGGAGCTTGTGGTGCACTTGAGCGACGCGCTCGTTGGCATCAAGCCGCTCAAGGCCATGGGCCGGCAAGGCCATTTCGCCCAGCTGTTCGAAAACAAGATCGACGACCTGAGACAGGCTTTGCGGCGGCAAACCCTCAGCACCCAGCTGATGCGCAACCTGCAGGAACCGATCTTGACGTTGTGCCTGGTGGTCGGCTTTTATCTGGCGGTCCGGTTTCTGCAGCAGCCGCTCACCGAGTTGTTTGTCATGGGGCTCGTGCTGCAACGCACGGTGTCGCGGGTCAACCGCATTCAGAAACTGCTGCAGGAAGCGTCGATCGTCGAAAGCGCCTACTGGGCGATCCACAAGCTGGTCGACCAATCCAAGCTGGAACGCGAGGTGGTGCACGGCACACAGCATCCGACCTTGAACGAAGGCTGCACTATGCACGACATCTCCTTCGCGTTCGGCGACAACCAGGTCCTGGAGAACATCTCGATGGAGGTGCCGGCCAACAAGGTGACCGTGATCATGGGCGCGTCCGGTGTCGGCAAGACCACCTTGACCGATCTCCTGCTGGGGCTTTACCGGCCGGACGAGGGCGAAATTCTGATTGACGGCGTGCCGCTGGAACAGGTCGATCTCCATGCCTGGCGCGCAATGATCGGCTATGTGCCCCAGGAGCTCATACTCTTCCACGATACGGTCTTGGCCAACGTGACGCTCGGCGACAACTCGTTCAGCGCCGAGCAGGCGCAGGCCGCGCTCGAAGCCGCGGATGCCTGGGAGTTCGTCTCCGCCCTGCCGGAGGGCATGATGACGCTGGTCGGCGAACGCGGCGCCAGGCTCTCGGGCGGCCAGCGCCAGCGGATCGCCCTGGCCCGCGCCCTGGTCCATAATCCCGCGCTGCTCATCCTGGACGAGGTGACCTCCGCGCTCGACCCGGAAACCGAAGCGGCGATCTGCCGCAATATCCGCAGTCTGGCGGACTCTGTCACGATCCTGGCGATCACCCACCGGCCGGCGTGGCTCGACGCGGCCGACCGGGTCTACGAACTGGGCGCCGATCGTTTCGCCGTCACGCCGGAAGCCGAACCTCAAGCCACTTCGCTTTGACGGCAAGTCCCGCCGCGGGGCTTGCCGCGCGTCATGCCGCCGCCGGTCCGACCGCTCCGCCGGCGCTGCTTGCCGCAAACTTTGTTCTTGCATTTTCCGGAAAATACGGGAGAAAACATCCCTCCCCGGCTATTGGATGTGGCCAGCGGGCCCGCGAGCGGTTCGTGTCCCGCCGATTCTGTCCGCGGGTATCGAAAGACCATGTGCAAGACAATCTTAAGACTAACTAGGCGTAATTCCTTCGGACCGGTATTGGCGCCGACCGGGCCGTTTTGTCCTCTGTGCGAGTTTCAGCCCTAGCCGATGCAACGCCCCACGCCGACATCCTCCAGCTCCCTGCCGTTCATGCGCGGAAAATTCGAAACACTCGCCGAGGGGCTCGACTATGCCGCCAAGGGCGAGGCCGGCTGCAACTTCTACTCGATCAGGGGTGAGCTTCAGGCCAGTCTGAGCTACGCCGAAATGCGCGAAGACGCGATTTCTCTGGCTCGAAAGCTCATCAAGCTCGGGCTGGAGCCGGGCAGCCGCGTCGCTCTGGTGGCCGAGACGACGCCCGATTTCCACCGCTTCTTCTATGCCTGCCAGTACGCCAGCTTGCTTCCGATGCAGCTGCCCGTGCCGATGAACCTCGGCGCCAAGGAGGCCTACCTTCAGCAGATCCGGCGCATGATCGGCTCGGCCCTGCCGGCGGCGGCCGTGGCATCGACCCACATGATCGGCATGTTGCGCGAGGCGCTCGAGGGGTTCGAAGTCGCGATGGCCGGCACCCCGGAGGAGTTCTGCGCCCTGCCCGAAGGCCCCGACCCGCGGCCGGCGGGCCCGGACGATCCGTCCTACATTCAATACTCCTCCGGCAGCACGAGCGACCCCAAGGGCATCGTCATCTCGCAGCGCTCGATCACCAGCAACTGCCGGGCGATCATGATTCACGGCCTGGACGCCCGCGAGGGCGACCGCTGCACCAGCTGGTTACCGCTGTACCACGACATGGGTTTGGTCGGATTCAGCATCTGTCCCATGCTGTCACAGCTTTCGATCGACTACCTCGCCACCTCGGACTTCGCCCGGCGTCCCCTGCTGTGGCTGCGGCTGCTCTCCGAGAACGGCGGCACCTTGGCTTTCAGCCCCTCCTTCGGCTACGACCTGTGCCAGCGCCGGGGCAGCAACGGTTCGGAAGTTTCGCTCGACCTCTCGGCATGGCGGGTCGCCGGCATCGGCGGCGACATGGTCCGCGCGGGCGTGCTCAACCGATTCGCGGAGACCTTCAAGGAGTTCGGATTCAAGCGCTCGGCCTTCGTGCCGAGCTACGGCCTGGCCGAATCCACCCTGGCGGTCAGCTTCGCGCCCCTGGCCGAGGAGTTCGAGACCGACCGGATCGACAAGCGCGAGCTGGCCCGGAGCGGCAAAGCGGTGCCGGCGACGGCCGACACGCCGGTCGAGGACGCGCGCTCCCTGGTGCTCTGCGGCACGGCGATGGGCGGGCACGAAATCGAGATCAGGGACGAGGACGGCACGCTGCTACCCGATCGTCAGGTCGGGCGGGTTATGGTCAAAGGGCCGAGCCTGATGAGCGGCTTCTTCCAGGACCCGGAGAAGACCGCCGCCGTGCTTTCGGAAGACGGCTGGCTCGACACCGGCGACCTGGGCTATATGATCGACGGTTCACTGGTCATCACCGGGCGCGCCAAGGATCTGATCATCTGCAACGGCCGAAACATCTGGCCTCAGGACATCGAGTGGGCGGTTGAACGCCTGGCCGGCATAAAGAACGGCGACGTCGCGGCTTTCTCGGTGGAATCGCCGGAGAACGGCGAGGAAGTCGTCACCGTCGTCCAATGCAGAAGCCGGGAGGAGGAGGAGCGCGCGACCCTGGCAAACGAGATCGCGACGATCGTGCGCAAGTCCGTCGGCGTCGACACCAAGGTCGTGCTGGCGCCGGTTCGCAGCCTGCCGCTCACCTCGTCAGGCAAGATCAGCCGCAGCTTCACCAAGGTTCGCTACCTTTCCGGATTTTTTGCCGCCCCTCAGAATTGATCGGACAGCCGGACGACGCCGGGTTATGGATAGTCGCGCGATGAATTCCGAGGCATTCCGACGGCACCTGGCGCACCGAAGCGACCAAGACCTGATATGACATGAACAGCCGTGTGGCGGTTACCGGGGCAACCGGCTTTATCGGTCGCCACCTGGTCGAGTCCCTGCTGGCTGCGGGATTCGACGTGCGCGCTCTGTCGCGCCGGCCGGATGGCGCCGGCTTGCCGGCGCCTGCCGCCGTCGTCGGCGGCACGCTCGAGGACCAGGCGAGTTTGCAAGAATTGGTCGAAGGCTGTCACGCGGTGGTGCACTGCGCCGGCCTGATCAAGGCGGCGCGGAGCGATGACCTGGATCGGGTGAATGCCGCCGGCACCTCCCTGCTGGCCGAAGTCTGCGGCCGCCAGGAGGCGCCGCCGCGCATCGTCTTTCTCTCCTCACTGGCCGCGCGCGAACCGGCGCTGTCCGGCTACGCGGCGAGCAAGAACCGGGCGGAGCAGGCATTGGCCGCGCACGGCGCGGCATTGAATTGGGTCGCCCTGAGGCCGCCGGCTGTCTATGGCCCTGGCGACCGAGAAACCCTGCGGCTGTTCCGCTTCATGAAACGTGGTTTTCTGCCGGTGCCCAGGGTTGCAAAGGCGCGGGTCTCGCTCATCTATGTGACCGACCTTTGCGAGGCGATCGTTGCGCTGCTATCCGCCGAGGTCGAGAGCGGATCGAGGTTGGAGATCAGGGATGCCCGGGGCGCCGGCTACAGCTGGGCTGAAATTGCCGAGGCCGGTGAGCGCTTCCTGGGCAGAAGAGTGACCTGCGTTTCCGTGCCGAGAATCATGATGCGCCTGGTTGCCGGCATCGACTCCGGGCTGGCGCGAATTGCCGGACGTGCGCCGACGATGGCGCCCGAGAAGGTCAACGAGTTGTACCACGATGATTGGGTTTGCCGGGACAACGTCGTCGCCGATTTGACCGGCTGGCAGCCGAGGGTGGAGCTGGATGAAGGCATGCGTCTGACGCTCGGTTGGTATCTGAGAAACGGTTGGCTTTGAGCACCATCCGGATGTGGCCGGCCGACGATCCGGACGCGTGGCGGCCAGCGCCGCGACGTTGCGACAAGTGGTCGTTTCACGGACCGCGAAGCGACCAAGGATTCGAGGGCCGAGCCAAGAGAACAGGCCGTCCGAAGAGCCGTAACAGGCTGTAACAAAGAGTGATCAGTAACACTGTGTAACAAACAGTGATTTGAGTGTTCTAAGGCGGCGTGCTTTACGTCTTGGGTCGTTTCAGCGGCGGCCGGATAATTCGCACACAGCTAAACCAAAGCGTAACCATTAGGGTACTAACTAGCGCCATGGACGTCGCGGACGATCTGGTTTTACGCAAAGTCTGCCAGAAGCTGCAGCAATTCAATGTCAGAAACCTAGAGCTGACAGGCGAAACCGATATCACGGGAGACTTGGAGATTGATTCAGTGGCTGTGCTCGATCTGATCATGGAAGTAGAGGACGAGTATGGCATCTCCTTTCCGATGAACCTGTTATCGGAAATTCGGACAGTTGGGGATCTTGTCCGAGCCATCCACAAACAAGCGGGGGCCCAGTAGGAACATGGATCTCTTTGACAAAATGGCCGGCTTGCCCGCGCTGCACGAACAGATCGTCGCCGCAGGACAGGATCCTTTCGGCGTGTGCATGGACGAAATGCGGCACGCGACGGAAGCCATCATCGGCGGGCGGAAAGTCGTGCTGGCGGGAACCAACAACTATCTCGGCCTGACCTTCGATCGCGAGTGCGTCGACGCGGCACAAGATGCGCTGGAGCGTTTGGGCACCGGCACGACCGGTTCGCGCATCGCCAACGGCACCTATACCGAACACCGCACGCTCGAGAAAGAGATCGCGTCTTTCTTCGATTTCGGTTCGGCCATGGTGTTCCCGACCGGCTATCAGGCGAACCTCGGCGTGATCTCGGCGATCGCCGGTCCGGACGACTACATCCTGTTGGACGCCGATTGCCACGCCTGCATCTACGACGGCTGCCGCATGACCGGCGCCACGGTGATCCGCTTCCGGCACAATTCGCCGAGCGACCTGGAAAAGCGCCTACAGCGCCTGGACGGCGGCGGCGGCAACAAGCTGATCATCGTCGAAGGCCTCTACAGCATGTTCGGCGATATCGCGCCGCTGGCGGAGTTCGCCGAGATCAAGCGCAAGTACGGCGCCTACCTCTACGTCGACGAGGCGCACTCGGTCGGCGTGTTCGGCGAGCATGGCCGCGGCGTGGCGGAGCATGCCGGCGTGTTGGAGGATGTCGATTTCATCGTCGGTACCTTCAGCAAGAGCCTGGGCTCGATCGGCGGCTTCTGCGCCTCGGACCATCCGAAATTCCCCTATCTGCGCTTCGCCAGTCGGCCCTACATGTTCACGGCGTCGCTCTCGCCGGCCAACGTCGCCTCGGTAACCACGGCGCTGCGGCGGATCTCGAGCGACCCGTCACTAAGGCAAACGCTGTGGCGCAATGCGCACGCGCTTTACGATCGGCTGAGCGATCTCGGTCTGACCCTGGCGGCGCCGGCCAGCCCGATCATCGCGGTCAAGATCCCGAGCCAAGACCAGGCCGTGATGTATTGGAACAAGCTGATCGCGGCGGGCGTCTACGTGAACCTGGCGATCCCGCCGGGTACGCCAAACAGCACCTCGCTGCTGCGCTGCAGTGCGTCCGCGGCACACACGCCGGCGCAGATCGAGCGGATCGCCGAAGCCTTTGCGATGGTCGCGGAAGATATGCGCGCCTATGAGGCGGCCGAGGCCTTCCCTTTGCGCCGGGTGGCCGAAGAGCGGGTCTAGCTCGAAAGCCTCGGTTCCAACCTTCTCACCGGATGGCCCGGCGGCGATAGAGCCGCCAAGCCAGACCCGGCGCCGCGAGGAGCGGATGGCGCCGCTGCCACGCCGTCGGCTCGGTGCGCACGCCGGAGTGCTGTTCGATCTTCCAGAGTATGTAGTCAAGGCCGTCCGTGAAGGTATAGGCGGCCTTGCAGAGCCGCAGCACATGGACCGCCCTGCCGGCCACGCGCCGGCGCCACCATCGTCGTTCGGCGCCGCCGCGTTTGCCGCCGTCGGCCGCATGACGGAACCGCGGCGGGTCCGAAGCCTCCGGCTCCGACCCGATGTGTGATCCGGCCAGCATGGCCGTCGTCACGCGGTCGTAGCGCGCGGCATAGCTTTGATAGAGCTCGGCTGGACGGTTCGTGCGTTCCGACCGCAATTCGGTGCGATAGCTTTCGGCAAACGCCCGGGTCCAGAGGTCGCGGGCGCTAAATTCGCGCGGCAGCAGCGGCAGCGTCTCCGTCGTCATGGTTTCGACCGCGGCACCCAGCGCGGCGGCGACCGCCCGGCGGACCTGCTGGTCGCGCTCGTAGACCAACGCGCAGGGCTGCGACAGACGACCCCAGAGGGTCGAGAGAAAGGCGGAAGCCGAGGTGTCCTGGACCAGATCCTCGAGCGAAATCACTGCGTACTTGGCCCTGACCACTTGGCCGTCGGACTCGGTCTCCAGGTAATAGACGTTCGGCGGCAAAAGGGCGTTCAGCATCGCCGGCAAGCGCCGGCCATGGAACTGCCGGTAGTCCTGGGTGAGCACGTAGAAATCGATCACCCGGCCCTGGTCGCGGCCTTCCCTGAGACAGGAACCGTAAAACAGGCAGCCGGCGACGGCCGCCCGGTGACGTCGGCGGATCTCGGCCGCCGCGGCCTTGACGCTGTCGGACACCGGCTGGCCCAACTCGGCCGCGATCACCTCCCGGACAGCCTTTTGTCGTTTCATCATGGCTCTCAATTGTGCAGAAAGCTCAGACGCCCGCCGCAGCTCAGTTCGACCGGGACGTCCGGCGCCGGTTCGAAGATCTCGCCATCGAGCGTGAAGGGGCAGGTCATCTCGAACGATATGCGCTCGGCGTTGTGACTGTCGTAGTGCTCCGGCGGCAAACCGCGGTCCGCGCCGCCGTACAGAACGCGCCTGGCCGAGCGGCCCAGACGCCAGGGCGGGTGGGCGATGCTCATGTATCGAAGCGCCCCCTCCTCCTTGCCCCAGAACGGCCGGGAGCGCAGCACCAAACGGTCCAGCGTGGTCACCAGGGCCAAAAGCTTTTCGCCCTCTTCGCTGGCCCGGCCGTCCAAGCGCACGGTCATTCGGTCGCCTTGGATAAGTCGATGCTTGTCGGTGCGGCCGAACAGGCTGCACGCGAAGACGTAGGCCAGGGTCGCGCCGGCGGCGGCCGAGGATTCCACCTTGATCGGATGAAACACCTCGTGGCACAGCTGAATCGCCCGGCAGATCGCGGCGGTCCCGAAGAACATGCCGTAGAGCGGCGCCCGGTCGGGCCGGTAGTCGACCCGGATGACGTCACGCTCGACAGTGACGGCTTCGAGTTCGTTGCGCGCGGTCCGCGCGACCAGGCGCCTCAAGGCCTTGGCCGCCGGGCCGCGCAGGCCCGCGTCGGCGGCGGTCATGTTCGTGGTGCCGCCACCCAGCAGCGCCAGAAGGGGCAGCTTGTCGAACGCATTGCGGTGCAGCAGCTCGCTCAAGGTGGCCGAGACGGTGCCGTCGCCGCCATTGACGGCGAGGATATCGACCTCGGCCGCCGCGAAGTCGCGCAAGACGTCGCCCAGGCCGACGATCCCGTCCAACGGACGATGCAGAATCTCGACGCCCGAAACCCTGGTGTCCGGCAGCACCGGCAGACCCCGCTTGTTGCGCCGGCTTCGCCAATTGCTGACCAATCCGATTTTCATGGGATGTTCGGGCTACTTTCCCTCATGGCGCAGGATCACGGCGCTGGCAAGAGCAGCCAGGATGATCGGCGGCGCCCAGGCCGCGATCACGGCGGGCAGCAGCCCGGCTTCGCCGATCGTCACGACGAACTCGTCGAAGATCCAATAGATGAACCCGACCCCGATGCCAATGATCAGCATGCCGGCCGCCGGCCGCCGGGGATGGACCCATTGCACCGCCGCGATACCGACCAGGACCAGTACCATGGTCGCGAAGGGTCGGGCGACCTTGTTGTGCAGCCAGACCTTGTAGAGATAGAGCGGCCGGTTGCCGTAGCCGTTCTTCTCGACCAGATGGACCAGTTGCGCCCGGGGCAGCTCCCGCGGGTGGACGGACAGCAGGTGCAACACGGAGCTCTCGATCGCCCCGGGCCAAACCAGACGCGCCTCGGTGACCTTGTTCGTGGAGCCCGGATTGCTCCGGACCACATCCTCCAGAACCCAGGTTTCGGCGGCATAGCTGGCGCGCGCCGCCTCGATCTTTTCGACCAGCCGGCCTTCGGCATTGCGGCGAAAGATGGCGATGCCGGACAAATCCCCTTGCTCGCCGGAGATCTTGCGAACCGACACGAAGTTGTCGCCCTGTCGAAACCAGGTTCGCGCCTGATCGTCTTTCGCGGCGAAGTCCTCGAAGTCGGCGACACCCCAGGCCCGAAGCGCCGCGTTGGCCGGCGGCAGCGCCCAGTCCTCGACCAGGTACTGCACCACGGCAACCAGCAGCGCGACCGGCAACAAGGTGAGAATCAGCCTGAAGTGGGACACGCCGGAGGCAAAGATCGCGACCAGTTCGCTATGCCGGGCCAGGCTGGCCAGCATCGTCAAGGTGGCCAGCAGGACCGAGATGGGAATAACCTGAGACAGCACGCCGGGCAACCGCAGCACGCTGTAGCGGCCGAGCGTTTCGGCGATGCCGCGGCCGCGCTCGATGATCTCGTCGCTGTTCGCCAGCAGGTCGAGCAAAAGCACCAGGGCCGCGAGGCCAAGCAGGATGACCAACAGCCGTGCCAGAAAAAGCCGTGCCAGATAGCGGCTCAACAGGCTGTTCATGTGGCGCGCCTGTGCCTGAGGCGAAAGCGCCGGCCGAGCAGCTTGAACAGGTCGCGCGGCGCCGGCAACCCGGCCAGCGTGCCGCTGGAAACCGTGTAGGCCGCCCGGTAGAAGAGGTAGCCGCCGAGCAGGGCAAACAGGCCGAAAGGCAGCCAAATGGCGAGCCAGGGCGTAATGTCGCCCTTCTCCGCCATGGCCTCGCCGAAGGTCACCACCTTCTCGTAGACCACCAGGATCAGAAGCCCGACGCCAATGCCGTAGGACTGGCCAATTCGCCCGCCGCCGAGCGAGAGGGGCACCGCCAGGAACGGCAGCACCAGTATGGTCAGCACGCTGACCAGCCGGGCGTGCAGTTCGGCGATGGCCTCCGCCGCGGATATCTTCGGCGGCGGCGCCTTCGCGGCGGCCCAGAGTTCCCACAGGGTGAGCTCCCTCTCGTCCTTGCCGCGCGCCCGGAACCCGGCGTCCGACGAGCGGGTGATCGGCCACTGGAACCGGCTGAACTCCAAGGTACCGGCGCCGCCGCGTTCGGGACGGAACTCCAGCCGCTCGCCCTGGTCCAGGACCAGAAGCGGCCCCTGACCTTGTTTCGAAGCGCGCAAGGTGCCCCGGCTCGCGGTGGTGACGAAGGATCGGCCGTCGGCCTTTTCCTCGTAGACGAAAATCCTGCCGAGCTGCTCGCCGTCCGCCGAGGCGTTCTCGGCGATGAAGGTCAGGCCATCGACATGAACGAAAGTCGCCTCCTTTACCGCCGCGTTGAGCGACGCATGCACCACCGTGTGGGCCAGCGAGCGATAGGTGTAGCGGGCCAGCGGCTGAAGGTAGCTGAAGGTCACGGCGGCGATGACGGTCAATACGAAGGCCAGGCCCAGAACCGGCACCATGACCCGCTGCAGCCCCTTGCCGGCGGCGGTCATCACCGCCAGCTCGTTGTCGCGGCTAAGCCGGTTGAAGGTCAGCATCATGCCGAGGAAGAACGCCAACGGCAGGGCGATCCCGAGGTAGTGCGGGATCAGCGAGACCAGCATTTGCGAGATGTAGCCCAGAACCCGGTCCGGATTGGCGGCCAGCCCGAGCAGCCGCAGCAACCGCTCCAGCAGGAGAGCGATCAGGGCAATGCCGATCATCGCCGCCGACGAGACGATGATCTGCCGGAGAACGTAGCGGTCTAGGGTCTTGAACATAGTGCTCGCAACGTGGTCGGGGCGCGATACCTGCGATGCAACGGGCCGCTTAGGTTTAGCCTGCCGGGCGGATTGAAAACAGGTATTTCTGATCGCCTTAAGCGACGACCAAAGGAATGTGGATGTAAGGCCCCGAGGCTTCGTATAAAGATGAGGCAACCCCGGCTTCACCAACTGGACCGACGGCAGGCTATCGATGACATTCGTACTCAGAGGCTTGATGCTGGCATTGGCGGTCGGCCTGCCCGCTTCGGCGGCGCCGGCCTCGGGCCTCGATCAAAGCGCCGCCACACCACGCGCCGCGGCCTGCGAGGAACAGGCCGGCGCGATCCGTGTCATCGTCAAGAACGTGCGCAAGGCCAAGGGCACGATCACCGCGGACCTGCACGGCGACAAGCCGGAGGAGTTCCTGAAAAAGAAGAAGAAACTGGTGCGGGTTCGCGTTCCGGCGCGCATCGGCAGCGTCGAGATGTGCCTGCCGGTGCCGGGACCAGGGGTCTTCGCGATCGGCCTCTATCACGACGTCAACGGCAACAGGAAGTTCGACAAGAACGCCTTGGGACTGCCGGCCGAGCCCTATGGCGTCTCCAACAATCCCGGCCTGCGCCTCGGGCCGCCGAAGCACAAGGAAGCGCGTTTTACGGTCGGCCCCAACGGTACGACCGTGGAGATCACCCTGCGACAATAGCCCGCCGCCGGGCGCCACCGCACGGTCCCCGAATCACTTTTTCGGCGCTATAGTGCTGCGCGGCGACGGAACCGCTGCAGCGGCTGATCGGATCGGCGAAGAGGAGCGTCATAACATTGCCTGAGCAGGCTAAGCGCGGAGCGGGTCGGGAACAGGTCGCGGCGCGCGCGCCGGCGCCCGGCGCCGTCGAGATCCTGCCGGTCGAAGGCAAAGCGGCACTCGACCGCTTCATCAGGGTTCCCTGGCGCATCTACTGGGATGATTCCCAATGGGTCCCGCCGCTGGTCTTCGAACGGCGCCAGCACCTTGACCGCAAGGCCAATCCCTTTTTCCGCCACGCCGAGGTGCAGCTTTGGCTGGCGCTCAGCGGCGGCACGCCGGTCGGCCGGATCAGCGCCCAGATCGACCAGGCGGCGCTGAACCAGCACCAGGACGCGACCGGGCATTTTGGCTTCCTCGAGGCGATCGACGACGCGGAAGTGTTCGCCCAGCTGCTCGGCACCGCCGAGGCTTGGCTGCGCCAGCGCGGCCTGGTGCGCGTGCGCGGGCCCTTCAGCCTGTCGATCAACGACGAGTCCGGCCTTCTGGTGGAGGGATTCGAGCGGCCGCCCTCGCTGATGATGGGACACGCGCGGCCCTACTACGCGGAACGGCTGGAGGCCCTGGGCTACGCCAAGGTGCGCGACCTCATCGCCTATGAATTCGACATGGCCAGGGACCCGCTGCCCGAGTCCGCGCGACGGCTGATCGGTCGCCTCGAGGCGCAATCAGGCCTGACCATCCGGCCGCTGTTGATGCGTCGGTTCGACGAGGACCTGAAGGCGGTCATGGGAATCTTCAACGACGCCTGGGCCAACAACTGGGGCTTCGTCCCCTTCTCCCAGGTCGAAATCGCCAAGGTCGCCAAGGACCTGAAGCCGCTGATCGATGCCGAATGCGTCGCGATCGCCGAGGTCGAGGGCGAGCCAGCGGCTTTCGCGGTCGGCCTGCCGAACCTTAACGAGGCGATCGCCGATCTGGACGGCGCGCTTTTGCCGTTCGGCTGGGCCAAACTGCTGTACCGCCTGAAAGCCGGCAAGATCCGCACCGCCCGCATGCCGCTGATGGGCGTGCGGCGAAAATTCCAGGGCGGCACGTTGGGCGCCGCCCTGGCCTTCGCGGTGATCAACCGGGCGCACCAAGGCCTGCGCCGGCGCGGCTTTGAGAGCGCGGAGCTTTCCTGGGTGCTCGAGGACAACCTGCAGGCCCAGAGCATCATCGAGACGGCTGGCGGCCGGCCCTACAAGACCTACCGGATCTACGAAAAGGCGCTGGCGTGAGCAAGGAGGACGGCAGCCCCGGTGGCCAGGTCTTCACCGCCCTGGTCCTGGCCGGCTCGCGCGGGGCCTCGGACCCGGTCGCGCTGAGTGAGGGCAAGAGCCACAAGTGCCTGGTCGATATCGCCGGCGTGCCGATGGTCGTGCGGGTTCTGGAGACGCTGCTGGCGAGCCCCTCGGTGGGCGACATCGTGATCTCGATCGAGGCGCCCGAGTTGCTGACCGAGCTTTCGGCGGTCAGCGCGACGGTCGCGGCCGGCAAGGTCAGGGTCCTGACCAGCGGCGCGACTCCGAGCCGCAGCGTACTGGCGGCGACCGAGGCCCTGGCGAGCCCCACCCCCCTGCTCGTCACCACGGCGGACAACCCGCTCGTGACGGTTCAGATGATCGAGCACTTCTTGGCCGAGGCTCAGGCGACCGGCGCCGACGTGGTCGCCGCCCTGGCGGCGAAATCGGTGATCGAGAGCGCCTTTCCCGGCGCCGAACGCACCTACCTGAGGTTCCGCGACGGACGCTTTTCCGGCTGCAACCTCTTCGCGTTAACAAGGCCGGCCGGGCTCCAGGCGGTGCGCTTCTGGGCCCGTGCGGAAAGCCACCGCAAGAAGCCCTGGCGCATGATCGCCAGCTTCGGCGTCGTCTCGCTGGTCCTGTTCCTGCTCGGCCGCCTGACCCTGTCGGCCGCGATGCGACGTGCCTCGGCGGCCATCAAGGTGCGGGCCACGGTGGTGCAAATGCCCTTCCCGACCGCGCCGGTCGATGTCGACAAGGTCTCCGACCTCGCCCTGGTGCGCGAGATCGTGGCCGCAGGCGGCGGCTGAAGCGCGGGTCGGGCAGAGAGGGAGGCCATCATCGGCGAGACCACGTGCAAGATCACTGGCACACCGTCCGCCGCGGATCGGCTGCTCGCGGAGGCGGTGCGGTACTATGAAACCGTCAATGGCCCCGGCGCTGCGGCGGCGGGCTCGGTCGAAAAGATCCGGCAGGCGGTCGCCTCGACCGAGGCCAAGGTCGTCGCCCGCGCCCGCGTTCAGACTGCGGCACCCGATCTCGGCCGCGAGGTCGCGCGCCTTTGGGCCGTGTTGCGTGGTTTGAGCTTGGCTGGTTTCGTGATCGCCGCGGCCGCGGGCGCCGCGACCGCCCGCACGGCGCTGGCGAGCGCCGACGACACGACGGTCAATTTCTTCTGGCTGCTGGCCAGCCTGCTTGGCCTGCATATCCTGAGTTTCCTGCTTTGGCTGGTCCTGATGGTCGCCGCGCCACGCCGGTCCAGGGGCGGCGTTCTGGGCGGCGCGGTACTCTGGCTGTGGCGTCAATCCGCCGAGCGTTTCGGTGCCGGCGCCTATCGCACGGCGGCCGCGCAGGCGCTGGCGACGCGCTGGGCCAGCGGCCGTGGGGGCCGTTGGTTGGCCTCGGGCCTGAGCCATGGACTGTGGTTCGGCTACCTGCTCGGCGCGCTGGCCATGACGCTGGCCCTGCTCAGCGCACAGCTCTACACCTTCGTTTGGGAAACCACGATCCTCGACGCCGCCGCCTATACCTGGCTGACCGAAGCCTTGGCGTTGCTACCCGCAGCCCTCGGCATCGCCGTGCCGGACCAAGCCGCGGTGCTCGCCGCGAAATGGCCGGGCTCGGCGCCGACCGGCGACCAGGTCCTGTGGTCGTCGCTGCTGGTCTCGGTCCTGGTGCTGTACGGCCTCGTGCCGCGCGGCCTGGCGCTGGCGGCCAGCGTGGTGCTGGCCTGGCGCGGGATCGCCGCCGCCCCGCTCGACCTCAGCCAGCCCTACTACGCCCAGCTCGCCGCGCAGCTCTCGCCCCTGGCCCACGCGACCCGGGTGGTCGACAACGACGAAGTGGGCGCCGCGCCTCCAACGGCCGTGCCCGACCTCGAGGTCTTGCCGCCACGCCCGCCTGCGGGCCCCATCTATCTGCTCGGCTGGGAGATCGACGAGCCGGCCACGGGCTGGCCGCCGCCGGGCACGCCCGAGCAGGTGCGCGACCTGGGCCGCCGCGACGGCCGCGCCGAGCTGGTGCAGGCGATCGCCGCGCTGGGCGAGGCGACTGCGAAACCGGCACGGGTGGTCGCGGTGGTCGACCTGCGCCAGACGCCGGATCGCGGCGTCACCGCGGCGCTGGCAGCCCTAAGGGCCGCGGCCCAGGGGCGGCTCGTCCTGTTGCTCACTGGCGCGACCGCCTTGCATCGACGCCTGGCCGAGCAGGACGCCGCGGCCCGCATCGCCGACTGGGTCGCGGCCGGCCGGAACGCCGGCATCGACACGGCCGACATGGTCGCCATCGACCTCGACCGGCGGGCGGACGACAGCCGGAACCGCCTGGCACGACTGCTCGGGCCCGCCCCGTGACGAAGGTTCCCGCGATCGCCGTCATCGGCCACACCAATACGGGCAAGACCAGCCTGATGCGGACCCTGACCCGGCAGCGCGACTTCGGCGAAATTTCCGCGCATCCGGCGACGACGCGCCACGTCGAGCTGGCCGAACTCGCCGTGGCCGGACGCACCGTGCTGCACCTCTACGACACTCCCGGCTTCGAGGACTCCAGCGGCCTGCTGGCCCATATCGAGCGCCTCAAGGTGAAAAGAGGCGAGGACTGGATCGAGACGATCGAGGCCTTCGCGCGGGAGCCGGATCTTCAGGCCGGCTTCGGCCAGGAGGCGAAGGCGGTCAACCAGATCCTGGCCTCCGATCTGCTGCTCTACGTCGTCGATGTGCGCGACCCGGTGCGCGCCAAGCACCGGGACGAACTGGAGCTGATCGGCCGTTGCGCCCGCCCGGTCGTCGCCGTGCTCAACTTTCTGGCGCCCGGCGCCACACATGAGGCCGCCTGGCGGGACCAGCTGGCTCGGGTCAACATGCACGCCGTCGTCGCCTTCGACACCGTCGTCTATCGCGAGGCCGACGAACTGGCGCTCTACGCCAAGATCGCGACCCTGGCGGACCGTTTCGCGCCGGCGCTCGAGGCGCTGATGGCCGAGCTTACCGCCGCCCGCAAGGCGCTGAAGCGGGCGGCCGCCTTGATCGTGGCTGAGCTGATCGTCGACGTGGCCGCAGCGCGCCGCCTCTATCCGGCGGGCGACGAGGCCGCCGAGGCCGCCGTCGCCGCCGCCCTCAAGGACGCGGTGCGGCGCCGTGAACGGGACGCCGTCAGCGCTCTGCTGCGCGTGCACCGCTTCGCCGAGCGCGACTATGCGGCCGAAGACCTGCCCTTCGCCCATGGCGAATGGCAGGAGGACCTCTTCGATCCCGCGGTCCTGGAGCGTTTCGCGATCAACACCGCGAAGGCGCTGGCCACCGGCGCCACGGCCGGCCTGGCGATCGATCTCATGACCGGCGGCCTGACCCTGGGCGCGGCCGCGCTCGCCGGCGCCACGGTCGGCTTCATCGTCGACGGCATCCGTCGCTACGGCGGCGATCTGATCTCGTCTGTCCGGGGGTTCGCCGACATGAGGGTGGCCGAGCCGACCCTCATGCACCTGATCGCGCGCAACGCCTCTCTCGCGGCGGCCCTCTTGGGCCGCGGCCACGGCGCGCAGACCCCGATCCGCGAAGCGCCGCTCGAGCCCGCCGGCATCGCCGCGCGCTTCGGCCCGCTCATCAAGCAGGCGCGCGGCAATCCGCGTTGGTCGACCCTGAGCGACGGTGTCGCCGGCGCGCCGGCCGCCGCCGAGCGTGACGCCCTCACGCAGCGCATCGCGGAGATCGCGGAGGCCATCACGGTGGAGCAATTCGAGGCCCTTCGCGCCAGCACCGCTGGGCGCGGCCAGCTTACGCCGCCATCGGAGAAACCCTAAAGCGGGATCGGTTTGGTTGGGATCACCCCCTCACCCCGCGCTTCGCGCCCTTGGCAGGCCAAGCCCTCTGTCCAAGGAGAGGGAACGCCGCGACGCGAGCCTTACTCTTCCCTCTCCTCGGGGAGAGGCAGGGGGCCCGCAGCGCAGCAGCGCTGTGGGAGGATGAGGGGGCACCTCCGCCGACTCCATGGAACCCGATCCCGCTTTAGTCCTCGAGGTAGTGCGGCTCGGGGCGGGTGAAGAGTTCCTCGTAGTGGACCAGGACCGGCTCGCCCAGTTGACAGGGCCGGCCCTCCTTGAAGGCCCATTCGCCGCGGTCGCAATGGGCCGCGGTGACATAGCCGTTGAGGTAGAGCCGGCGGTCGTCGCGCGAGCGGTTTGGGCCCGAGCCGTGCACGGTGAAAAGGTTCCACAGGGCGACGTCGCCCGGCTCCAGCTCCAGGTCGATCCGCGCCTTGGGGTCGAGGCCCGCGCGCACGATGTCCGCGTCGTCGAGCGGCCGGTCCATGACCTTCGGC
Source organism: Kiloniellales bacterium (assembly GCA_041617155.1). Lineage (GTDB taxonomy): Bacteria > Pseudomonadota > Alphaproteobacteria > Kiloniellales > JAKSDN01 > CAMYKD01. The sequence goes on along the minus strand of JBFJPL010000010.1, from coordinate 43,437 downwards.
CCCTCGGCGAAGTCCAGCTCGCCCAGCCTGTGGCTGCCGGGGAACAGGGTCATGGCGCCGTTGTCCTTGCGGTGCGGATCGATCGCGATGCCAGTCTGTACGTAGGCGGTTTCCGGCCGGCGGTAGGCCGCGCGCGGCCGGCGAAAGCGGATGTCCTGGTGATAGCCGAATTCGACCCCGTCGGCGCCCGGTGGCTTCCAGTGCAGCTGGTTGATGATCTGCTTCAGGTCAGGGCCAAGCAGCGGCGCCACGATCTCGAACAGCCGGCGGTCGAGCCGGAAGCGGTCGAGCACGGGCTCGAAATAGACCGGCCACTGGACCAAGCGGACGATCGGCCCCAGATTGCGGTCCCGCGCCAGCCGAAAGAGGGTGTTCTGATGGCGATAGCTGGCGCCGTGGGCCAGGCCCTGCTGATAAATCTCGTCGAAGGCCGCCGCCAGCTGCGCGACCTCGTCGGGCCGGAAAACGCCGCGCACGACCGCATAGCCGTGCTCCTGATAGTGATCGAGATAGTCCGGCCGCGCAGGACTTCCGCTCAATAGTTTCTCCGACAACTCCATAGCGGTAAATATACCACAAAATTGCCACTTACGTTCCAAGTTTTACCTAAATTATTAGATAAATCCGACCATTTAGTAGTTTGGGCTATTGAAGCGGTATTTGGCGGCCCCGGACGCCCCGCCCCCTCGCCAAAGCGCACCCGCCTTCATATAGTCCCGGGGACCAAGTCGGCGCCGTGCCGGCGCAGCTTTCGAGTAGCGGACGCCATGCTCAAACCAGCCGTTATTTGCCTACTGCTGGGCGGCCTGCTGGCCGGCTGCGCGCCCGTGCCGCGCGATCTCGCCGAGCAGCGGCTGGCCTTGCGCAACGAGCTGTCGCCGAGCCTGCTGTTCACCGTCAAGGGCGTGACCTATGCGGTGAGCCGCCGGCCGGAGGCCCGCACCGGCATCAGGGTGCGGACCCGCGGCGGCGTCGACGGCACCCGCCAGGGCGCGTACGCCGCCGCGATCCGGGCCTACGGCTGTCAGTCCATGCGCTTGACCGAAACCGTCCCGACCTGGCGCGTCGCCGAGGGCCACGGCAGCTTCTGCGAGTTCGACAGGGACTTCGGCGTCAACCGGTGACGACGGCCGGCCATAAGCTTGACGTGCTGGTGGCCGGGGCCGGTCCGACGGGCCTGATCATGGCCCTGGCGCTCGCGCGCCATGGCGTGCGCTGCCGGGTGGTCGACAAGGCCGCCGAGCCCTCCGTGCATTCCAAGGCCTTGGCGGTGCACGCGCGAACACTCGAAGCGCTGGAGGCGCTCGGTGTCGCCGCGCCGATGCTGGGCCGGGGGCTCTTGGTGCGCGGCCTCCCCGTCCACGCTGGCGGCCGGCCCCTGGCCCGGCTTTCGCTTGAATCCATGGACAGCCGCCACAACTACATTCTCTCGCTCGAGCAGAGCGAGACCGAGCGCCTGCTGATCGAGCAGCTCGCGCGCCTCGGGGTCGTGGTCGCGCGTCCGGTCGAGCTGTTGGGCTTCAGCCAGGACGCAACCGGCGTGAGCGCGCGCCTGCGCCGGGCCGACGGCAGCCAGGAGGCCTCGCGGGCCGGCTGGCTGATCGGCTGCGACGGCGCCCACTCGGCAGTGCGCCACGGGCTCGGCCTCGCCTTCGAGGGGGCGGCCTACGAGGACGACTTCCGGCTCGCCGACCTGCGCATTGACTGGCCGCTGGCGGCCGACTGGGCCCATGCGTTCTTGCGGCGCGACGGCCCGCTAGGCGTCATCCCCCTGCCCGGCAGCTATCAGCGCGTGATCACCATCCTACCCAAACCGGAACCCGGCGCGGCGGCCGAGGCGCCGAGCCTGGACTTCTTCCGGCAGCTATTGGCGGAGGGCGCGCCGGCCGGCACGCGCCTGCACGACCCGGTCTGGCTGGCCGGGTTCCGGATTCACCGGCCCATGGTGGAGCGCTACCGGGTGGGCCGCGTGCTGCTCGCCGGCGACGCAGCGCACATCCACTCCCCGGCCGGCGGACAGGGCATGAACACCGGTATCCAGGACGCCGTCAACCTGGCCTGGAAGCTGGCGCTGGTGCTGCGCGGCCAGGCCGGCGAGGCGCTGCTCGACAGCTACCAGGCCGAACGGCTGCCGGTCGCGCGCAGCGTGCTGCGCGCGACCGATCTCGCGACCCGCTCGATCCGTCGCCGGGGCAGATTCAGCCACTGGCTGCGTCGCTTCCTGATACCGAGGCTGGCAGGCCAGCCGGGCCTGCGGCGCCGCTTCGCCAACACCATCGGCAACCTCACGATCCGCTATCGGCGGAGCGCGTTCGTCGCTGGCAGAGGCGCAGGCGAAAGGCTCCCGGATGCCGGCCTCGCCGCCGCCAACGGCACAGCAATGCGGCTCCATGAAGCGCTCGATCACCAGCGTCACAGCTTGCTCCTGCTGCCGCGCGCGGACAGCCCGCCGCGGGCGCTCGAGGCGCTCACCGCGATCGCCGCTTCGGCGGCGGACCTCTGGAGCTACGACCTTTCCGTCTTGTGGGTTTTCGAAGGAAACTCACAAGCCCCGCCGGCGCACCGCGCGACTCGTTTGAGCGATCCCCAGGGCGCGCTGCACGATCGGCTGGGTGCCAGCGTGATCCTGGTGCGGCCGGACGGCTATATCGGTTACGGCGCAGGCAAACCGGACCCGGCGGCCCTCGAGGCCTATCTTGCGCGCCTGTTCGACCGCTCGAACCCAAACGTCCGAGCGCGGGCCACAAACGGCCGCTGATGAGGGTCGCAACAGGTTCCGCCTGTGCCGCAAAAGCGGTCGTTCGTCACGACCGGACGGCACTTCCGCAGCTGACCCGATTGGGATATAAATTGTCACGTCCCGTGAGTCGCCATTTGCGCTCAATAAGCTGATCGAAATCGAGGCTCGCGTGAACAAAGCTGCGAAAATTTTTTAGCGATATCGCATTCTGCTGCAAGGGGAGCACATGGCGATGGCTGTTTTTCGGCGCATACATCGCAAGACATTCCACCTGGTGATGATCAAACCGTCGCACTACGACGATGACGGCTATGTCATCCAATGGGTGCGCTCGTGGATCCCCTCCAATTCGCTGGCTGCGGTGTACGGGCTGGCGGTCGACTGCCGCGAGCGAGGGGTGCTGGGCGACGACGTGGATCTGGAGCTGTCGGCCTTCGACGAGACCAACGTCCGCATCAAGCCGCAAAAGATCATCCGGCGTATCCGGCGCGCCGGCGGACGTGGACTGGTCGCGCTGGTCGGCGTGCAGTCGAACCAGTTCCCCCGCGCCATGGATATCGCGAGACCGTTGCGCGAGGCCGGCGTCCAGGTCTGCATCGGCGGGTTCCACGTATCCGGCTGCTTGGCGATGCTGCCCGACCTGACCCCCGAGCTGCGCGAGGCCCGAGAGTTGGGCATTTCCCTGTTTGTGGGAGAGGCCGAGGAGGGGCGACTGGAGCAAGTGCTCCGCGACGCCGATCGCAGCGCGCTTGAGCCGGTCTACGACCACCTTGCGGCGGTCCCCGACTTGCAGGGCGCCCCTCTGCCGTTCCTGCCCTATGCCCGCATCCGGCGCACCGTCGGCGCGCAGTCGAGCTTCGATGCCGGGCGCGGTTGTCCGTTCCAGTGCTCGTTCTGCACCATCATCAATGTGCAGGGCCGCAAGTCGCGTTTCCGCGACGCCGACGCGATCGAGCGGATCGTGCGCGAAAATTTGGCCCAGGGGGTCGAGCGGTTCTTCATCACCGACGACAACCTCGCGCGCAACAAGAACTGGGAGGCGATCTTCGACCGGTTGATCGAGCTGCGCGAGCGGGAAGGACTCCCGATCCGCTTCCTCGTGCAGGTCGATACGCTGTGCCACCGCATCCCGAACTTCGTCCAAAAGGCGGCGCGGGCCGGTGTCGACCGGGTGTTCCTTGGTCTGGAAAACATCAATCCCGAGAGCCTGGCCGGTGCCCGCAAGCGGCAAAACAGGATCACCGAGTATCGCGTCATGCTGCAGGCGTGGAAGGACGTCGGCGCCCGCACCTATGCCGGCTATATCCTCGGTTTCCCAAGCGACAGCGCCGAGACCATAGTGCGTGACATCAAGATCATCCAGCGCGAGTTGCCGCTCGATCTGGTCGAGTTCTTCAATCTGACCCCGCTGCCGGGATCCGCGGATCACCGCGATTTGGCGGCCGCGGGCGGGTGGATGGATCCCGATCTCAACAACTACGACCTCAACCACGTCACCACGCGGCACCCGCGGATGAGCGCGGACGAGTGGCAGCGCGCTAATCGCCTGGCGTGGGAAACCTTTTATACGCCGGCGCACATTGAAACCGTCATGCGCCGAGCGGCCGCCCGCGGCATCAGCCTGGCCTGGATCCTCGCCGACCTGTTGTGGTTCTGCGGCCTGATCTTCCTTGAAAAGGTGCATCCGCTGGAGGGTGGCATCCTGCGGCGCAAGTACCGGCGCGACCGGCGTCCCGGGCTGCCGGTCGAGGGCCGGCTGACGTTCTATCGGCGCTTCGCCGCCGAATTCGTGGCCAAGCATGCGCGCATCGCGCGGCTCGCCTGGCGGATGAACCGGGTTCGCCGACGGATCGAGCGTGATCCGCGGCGCTGGGACTATATGGATCTGTCACTCGCGCCGGCGGCGGACGATGAAGCAGCCGAACTGGCCCTGTTTACCTCGACCGCCGCGGCGAGGACGGCAGCGGAGAAGGAGCGCCGACGCCATGGCCAGCGGACCCATGCCTAATACCAAAGGTCATTATCAATAACCTTTGATATTACACCTCGGCGAGGCGCTCGGCTTCCGCCAAGTCTTCCGGGCGGTTGGTGTTGAAGAAGGGGTCGAGCGGCCCGGCGGCAGTCGCGACCTCGGCGAAGTCGACCGTGGCCAGCTTGTGGCGCGCGGTCCAGACGTCGACCTTGCGCAGCTGCTCATCGCCCATGGCCCGGGCGAGATCGTTCTTGAGCGCCAGCGGCCAGAGCCCGAAGACCGGATGCGCCCGGCCCTTTGAGCTGGCGCAGGCGAGGTCCGCGCCCTCGGCCTCGACCGCGGCCAGCAGGCGCGCCACCAGGTCGAGCGGCAGAAAGGGCGCGTCGCAGGCGAAGCTGGCGACCCATCGACAACCCGGCGCGTGCCGTTCCGCCCATTCCAGGCCGGTCAGCACCCCGGCCAGGGGACCTGCGAAGCCCTCGACCACATCGGCCGCGACCGGCAGGCCGAAGGCCTCGAAGCGGCCCGGGTCGCCGTTGGCATTGAGCACCAGGGCGCCGACCTGCGGGGCGACCCGCGCGACGATATGGGCCAGGATCGGCCGCCCGGCCAGGGGCCTCAGGCACTTGTCGCCGCCGCCCATGCGCCTGGACAGTCCGCCCGCCATGAGCACCCCGGCGACCGCGGGCGATTCACCCGCCATCGTCGTCGCGGGCGGCCTTGCGCTGGTGGCGCGGCTCCTCCTCGGCGGCCTGGCCTGGGTCGCCGTCAAACACGATGCGCTCTTCGCCGGAAAGCGCGATGAAGCGCCGGCCCCTGGCCCGGCCGATCAAGGTGAGGTTCGCCCGGCGCGCCAGGTCGACGCCCCAGGCGGTGAAGCCGGAGCGCGAGATCAGGATCGGGATGCCCATCTGCACGGTCTTGATGACCATCTCCGAGGTCAGGCGCCCGGTGGTGTAGAAGATCTTGTCCTCGGGCCGGATCCGGTGGCGGAACATGTAGCCGGCGATCTTGTCGACCGCGTTGTGCCGCCCGACGTCCTCCATGTAGACCAGCGGCCGGTCGCCCTGGCACAGCACGCAGCCGTGGATCGCCCCGGCGCCCAGGTAGAGGCTGGGCACCGTGTTGATCTGGCGGGTCAGCTCGTAGAGCCAGGAGGTCTTGAGCCGGGCGTCCTTGGGCAGCGCGACCTGGTCGAACTTCTCCATCAGGTCGCCGAACACCGTGCCCTGGGCGCAGCCCGAGGTGCGCACCTTCTTCTTGAGCTTCTCTTCGTAGTTGGTCGGGCGCTCGGTGCGCACCACGACGACTTCCAGCTCCGCGTCGTGCTCGACCGCGGTGACCACGTCGTCGGGCTTGAGCATGTTCTGGTTGATCAGGAAGCCGAGCGCCAGGTAGTCCGGATAATCGCCGATCGTCATCATGGTGACGATCTCCTGGCCGTTCAGGAACAACGTGAGCGGCCGTTCGACCACCACGGCGGTCTCGATCGCCTGGCCCTCGTGGTCGACGCCGCGGACCCGTTCGGTCAGCTTGGGATCGTCCGGGTCGGGCGCCAGCAGAAACCCCGCGCGCGCCACCGGATCGGCCGCCTTGGGCCGGGCCCGCCGGACCGTCCTGACCGGCGCGCCGCCGGCCGCGTCCTGGTCCACCGCCCCTGCTCGTCCTTTGTCCATGCAGAACAATATGAGCCGCCGGCCAAAGCGCCGCAAGGTCGGCCGGGTCGGTCGCCAAACCAGGGTTTTCTCGCCAGGGCTAGTTCAGCAACCAAAGCGAGGCGTTGAGTAGCGTGGCGTAACCGACCCAGAGCCCATAAGGCACCAGAAGCGCCGCCGCCCATCGGTCGATCCGCCAGAACAGGCCAGCCGTGGCGATGATCGCGAGTAGCAAAATCACCACTTCGGCCAGCGCCAGATCGACCCGCCGCAAGCCGAAGAACAGCCACGACCAGGCAAGGTTCAATCCGAGCTGCCCGGCGAAGACCGCCAGGGCCAGCCGGCCGGCCTTTGGTTCCGCACCGCGCCAGACGCGCCAGCCCGCGATCGCCATCAAGAGATAAAGCGTCGTCCAGACCGGCGCGAAGACCCAGTCGGGCGGGTTGAAGGGCGGTTTCTGGAGCGCTTGGTACCAGGTGCCGACGCTGGTCGCCGTGATCGCCCCGCCGATGCCCGAGACCGCCAGACAGCCGGCCACGAACAGGGCGAGCCCGAGCAGGTCCTTGGCCCTGCCGCGATGCTTTCTCTCCGGCCCCAGCACCGTCTGCTCAATCCGTCTCGATCGAGCCGACGACCGATAGCGCGCCGTTTTCGGACCGGCGCAGGACCACCAGCTCGCCCGAAGCGGGAAAGACGCCGGTCAAAGCGGAGATATTGACCTGATGGGTGACCAGCACGAGCGGCCGGTCGAGCGCTCGGCCGGCGAGCCACGTCTCGAGCGCTCGGGTCTGCCGGTCCCGGCGTTCGGCGCGTTGAAAGAAGGAGTTGAGAACAGGCAGCTGCTCGACCGAGCCGAGCCCAAGCAGTTGCGCGGTCTCGAGGCAGCGGCACCACTGGCTGGAGAATACTTCCGCCTGTGCTATGCCGTTGGCGGCAAAGCGGGCGCCGATACGCTCGGCCTGGACCCGCCCCTCATCGGACAGGTTCCTTTGCGTACCGCAGTCGCCCAGCGCGAAGCCCGGCGGATCGCCGGTGCCGGGCGCGATCGCATGGCGCAACAAGGCGACATGACCGCCCGAACGGAGCGCGCTCCAAAGTTCCGCCGTTTCCGCGGCCGACAGTCCCTGCGCGGTGCAGACAAGAACCGCCAAAGCCGCGGCCAGAACCGGAAGACCGGCCGACCTTGGACCGCGACGCGCGCGTCGGCCGATCATGGCGGCACCCAGACCAAGGTTGGGGCGAGCCGCAGCCAGCCTCCGAAGCCACGCCCGCTGTCGAGGGAGCATAGATTTCGGCCCTCCGGCGCGGATCATCCGCCGCCGCCGGCGGCTCGCGAAAGCTGCGCTTCGATGACGCCCGTCACCTCGCTCGAGGTCGGCGCCGTCGGGGTCGAAAACCAATCGGCGAGGCGACCGTCGGGGCCGATCAGGTACTTGTGGAAGTTCCAGCGCGGCTGGCCGTCGGGCCCGGCGTCTCGCGCCGCCCATTTGTAAAAGGGGTGCGCCGCCTCTCCGGTCACCTGGACCTTGGCGGTCATGGGAAAATCGACGGCGAAATTGACCTCGCAGAAGTTCTTGATCTCGGCTTCCGTCCCCGGCTCTTGATTGCCGAAGTCGTTCGACGGCACGCCGAGCACGACCAGCCCGCGGTCCCGGTAGCGCTCCCAGACCGCCTGGAGATCACCATACTGATGGGTGAAACCACAGCGCGAGGCCGTGTTCACGACGAGCACCACCTTGCCTTTGAAACGCGACAACGGCAAAGGCTCGCCCTCGATCGAGGTGAAAGCGAAATCGTGGGCGGATTGGTTCGCCTCGCCGGCGGCGACGGCGCAAGCCGCGAAGAGGGCGACCAGCGTAACGAAGAGTCGTGCGAACATGGTCGAGGCGTCCCAATCGTAAATGACCATCTTTCCATACGCACGAACGACGGCGCCAGATCATTTCGCTCGCTAGGCGTCCAATCGACCGAGCCGGACGCCGGCGCAAACGCCGCAAGCGTCGCCCCTGCTCCTGGCTTGTCGATGCCCGGCAATATCCGCAGCCTCGCAAGGCCGGCTGCGGGGACCCACGGCAGCGCCCCGGATTCGGCCTCGGCCGGTTGCGCCCACCAGGCGCTATCGATTCGTCGCCGGCCTTGTGGTATGGATCGCCGCTCAGCAACCGCTGGCTCTCGCGCCCGTTCTTAGCCACATCCGGATCGAACGCGGGCTCGTCCCTGTGCGCGAGGCGCCGCTGTCATGTGCTTCTCGGCAACCGCAAGCTTCTCCATCGCCGCGACCACCGCGGTGATCGGCCTCGCGGCCATCAAGCATGTCAAGCAGCCGCGGGAACTTCCTCTGGCGATCGTGCCACTGCTGTTCACTAGCCAGCAAGCGATCGAGGGCGTTCTGTGGCTGCAATTGTCCGGCGAGAGCGACAGCGCGAAAGTGGCCGCGCTTTCCTTCGCCTTTCTGATTTTCGCCAAGGTTTTTTGGCCGATCTACGCCGCGCTCGCCGTGCTGCTGATCGAACCAGATCGCCGCCGTCGGCAGGTTCTCTCAGCGATCGCGGTCATCGGGTCCGTGCTCTCGGGCTATCTCCTGGTCGGTCTTCTCGGCGACCCGTCCGTCGCCGCCATCCGCGGCCACAGCATCAGCTACACGAGCGACGTGGAGGCGATAACCTGGCAGCAGATTCCCTACCTCCTTTGCAGCTGCGGCGCATTACTGCTTTCCTCGCACAGAATCATCCAGGTCTTCGGTGCGATCGTCCTGGTCGGTTTCCTGGTCTCCGCCTACCTCTATCTCGCGGCCTTCGTCTCGGTCTGGTGTTTCTTTGCCGCCGCCGACAGCTCGCTTCTCTACTTCTATTTCAAGCGCGCGGCCATTCGCGTCCGTCTTCCCACCGACTAACGCCGCGCCGGCCGCGCGCTGGCCGCCGGGCCGCGATTCGGCTGAGCGGCGCACAAGGCCCTCGGCCTCGAGCCAGCCATAGCTGTCCTCGATCATGGTCTCGAGCGGCACCGGGCGATAGCCGAGTTCCCGCTCGGCCAGCGTCGAGACGACTTTGGCGCTGACGCTCACCATTTCGACGCCCTCCGGAGTCAACTCGGGTTCGCTTCCGGTCACGGCCGCCAGCAGAACGTTGAGCCGCGCCGCCAGGCGGAAGGCGCCGGCGGGCAAGGTGATCTTCGGAGCCCGGCAGCCGGTGACCTCGGCGATCGTCCGGAAGACCTCGAGCAGCGAGGCGAAGGCGCCGCCGAGCAGATAGTTCTGGCCCGCCTGGCCGCGTTCGGCCGCGGCGATGTGGGCTTTCGCGACCTGTTCGCCGTGGCAGAAGGTGCCGGCGCCCGGCGGCGCCGCCGGAATCCACCGGTTGCACAGGTCGATGATCAGCCGCGCCCAGCCGTGCCTGTCGTAGCGGCCCATGATGTGGCAGGGGTTCACGATCACCGCCTCGAGGCCGCGCTTCACGGCGTCGCGGACCTGCTGCTCGGCCAGGAACTTGGTGCGGTTGTAGTTGATCCAGGAGCTGCCCCCAAGCTGCGGCGTCGCCTCGCTCAGCTGGCCCTGCTCCAGGCCGTAGGTGTTCCAGGTCGAGGTGTGCACGAAGCGCCTGGCCCGTGCCGCCAGCGCGGCCTCCAGGACGTTGGCCGTACCCTCGACGTTCACCCGCGTCTGTCGGGCATTGTGGCGCGACCAGAACGAGGTGTCGGCGGCCAGGTGAAAGACCGCGTCGACGCGGCCGGGAATGGCCCGTCCCAGGCAGGCCGGGTCGAGCAGGTCTCCCGCCACCCATCGTACGGCACGCGTGCCGAGCGCGCTCACGTCCGAGCTCGGCCTGTGCAGCGCGACCACTTCCCAGTCCGGCTCTAGCTGCTCGACCAGATTGCGCCCCAGAAAGCCCGTGGCGCCGGTCACGAAAGCGGTCTTGACCATAAGGACGAACCAACCAGATCGGCCGCTGCAATGCCATGCGCCGAGCGATCGCCAAACCCTCGGCCGGAAAAGCGGCCGGGCCGGTCAGCCGTGGACCGAGCCGGTCGAGTGGGCCTCGTAGAACTGCTCTTCCTTGGACACCTTGCGCTTCGGCACCGGGTCGTGGGTGCGCCAGTAGTTGGAGGCCGCGGCCACGCCGCTGCCCGGCTGCACCTCGACGCCGACGTCGAGCATCGCCATTTCGGCGCCGGCGATCGCGCCCATCAGCATGAGCTCGTTGAGGTCGCCCAGGTGGCCGATGCGGAACAGCTTGCCGGCGACCTTGGACAGGCCGGCGCCGAGCGCCAGGTTGTAGCGCCGGAACGCCACGTCGATGATGTGCGCGCCGTTGATGCCGGGCGGCAGCATCACCGCGCTCACCGTGTCGGAGTGCCACTTGGGCTCCTTGGCGCAGAGCTTTAGCCGCCAGCCCTCGGTGACCGCGGCGCGCACTCCTTCGGCCAGGTAGTTGTGGCGCGAGAAGATGTCCTCCAGGCCCTCCTCGAAGATGATGTCGAGCGACTCGCGCAGGCCGTAGAGCATCGGTAGCGCCGGCGTGTAGGGAAAGTAACCGCTCGGGTTGGTGTTGATCATGTCGGCCAGATCGAAGTAGCAGCGCTTCGATTGGGCACTTTTCGTGGCCTCGAGGGCCTTCCGGCTGACCGCCAGGATGCCGAGGCCGGCCGGCAGCATCAGGCCCTTCTGCGAGCCGCTGACCGCCAGATCGACGCGCCACTCGTCCATGCAGAAATCGATGCTGGCGAGCGAGCTGACCGCGTCGACGCAGAGCAGGGCCGGGTGGCCGACCTCGTCCATCACCCGGCGCAGCCCGGCGATGTCGCTGGTCACGCCGGTCGCGGTCTCGTTGTGGCAGGCGAGGATCGCCTTGATCTGGTGATTCTTGTCGGCGCGCAGCACCTCGTCGGTCCACGCCAGCGGTACGCCCTCGCCCCACGCGACCTCCTGAACCTCGACGTCGAAGCCGAGCCGCTGGGCCATGTCGATCCACAGGTAGCTGAACTGGCCGAAGCTCGAGGCCAGCACCTTGTCGCCCGGCGAGAGGGTGTTGGTCAGCGCCGCCTCCCAGGCGCCGGTGCCGGAGGAGGGAAAGATGAAGACCTGGCCATCGTCCGTCTTGAACACCTGCTTCAGGTCGCTCAGCACGCTCATCGAAAGGTCCGGGAATCTCGAGGAGCGGTGGTCCTCCATCGCGACCAACATGGCGCGCTGCACCCGATCGGGAATGTTGGTGGGTCCGGGAACGAAAAGAAAATTGCGACCAGTGGTGCGCTTCATGGCGGTGCTCCCTCAACGCGGTTGCGGGGTTGGGCGACGCGCGAGCGCAGCTCACCCGGATCCCTACCTCAGTCCAGCTTAGCCGAAAGGTCAAGACCGCGCCCATAGATATGCCCACGCGGTCCGTCGGGTCGTGCCTTTAAAATGATCTCTTCGCGCGCGGCGGGCTCGGGTCGCCAGGCCGCGCCGACAAATGCCGGGCCGCAGGCGTGCGCCGGAACCGGCTGGCGGCATGCCTCGGAGGGATGCAAGCAAGCGCCGGGTCGGGACGGATCAAGCCGAGCCGGCGCTCGATCCGCAATGTCCGCCTAGCGAAGCTCGGCGATCGCGCGCGCGCCTTCGGATACGACGGAATTGAAAGCGGGCACCAACGCCAGCGCCATCAACAACACCGCCACAACGATCCAGGCCGAGATGACGTCTCGGCCGCCGGTGGATCTCTCCGGGCGTTTCTCGCTGCGTGTCATGAAAAACCGTCTCCCTGGACAAGTCGTAACCCCTGGCCGCCATGATCCGCCCGCCGGCCGCGCCGCGCTGTGGCAATTACCACACCTGCCGCGCATCCGAGCGCGGCACCGGCAATCTTCCCTTTGCGTCGCGGGTCGGCCGGACCGTCCCCGGCCTTGGCAGGCGCCGAACGCGCCGAGACCCGGACACCGCCTGATCGCCTTCGACAGGCTAGCGTGCTGCCGTATTTTATTCATTGCGGGCGCGATCCGGGAAGCTCGGATGAAACATCGAGATCCTGGGCCAGACCGAGGGCGCCGAAAGTCCAGAGACTCGAGAGAGGGGGCCGCCCCGGGGCGGCCCCCTCGTTGGCGTCGGCGGCGACCGCCTCTTCAGCCGCATTCGTGCCGCCCGAACCCCATCGCTCGCACCGGGAGAACTGTATTTCGCACGGCCAAACCTCAAAGAGATTGCCTGCTGTCCCGCTGTCGATAACAATCACACCATTGTAGCGCCTTCTGAAGGCACATCATGCAACCGTGAGTACGCCGTCGAGGCGGGTGCTCTGTTCGGGAGAATGGCAAATGAAGTTGTTGAACGGAACGTTGGCTCTTGCCGGCGCGATCGTGGTCGGCTGCGGTTTTGCGGCGACCGCCGCCGCGCAAACGTCGGTGCCGGCCGGCCCCTGGATCACGCCAGACCAGGAAGTGTCGCTCGAAGGCTTCGAGTCCTACGAGCAACTGGTCAAGAAGCTCATACGGCTCGAGGGGCGTTCGAAGGGCGTGATGGAGCTGGAATCGGTCGGGGTCACCAACCAGGGCCGCGACGTCTGGCTCGCCAAGCTCGGCAACCCGGCGAACACCCCGGTGCTGATCATCACGCAGCAGCACGGCAATGAACCGCACGGCACCGAGGCGGCCGTGGAGCTGATCCAGAAACTGATCTCCGGCGGCTCTTTCGCTCAAGAGGTGTTGGGCGAGCTCTTCGTGCTGATCGTCCCGCGGGTCAACCCGGACGGCTCGGAACTCTTCACCCGCGGCAACAGCAATTTCGCCACGCCGCCGCGAGACTCTCGTGATTGCTTCGACGACGACGGCAATATCATACCCAGCCAGTTGAACCAGGGGCGCGGGACCTTTTCGACGACTTTCGTCGACCCCGATCTCGGTCGGCTCTCGTCCTACGACATCAACCGCTACCACTGGCCCGATTGGTCAACGAGTTGGCAGGTGGTGTGCAATCCGGACCTGACGGCCGGAAGCTTCGACCCCGACCCCTACGACCCGGCGCTCAATCCGGTGCCCGAGGCGCGCGCCGTCCGGGCTGCTTACGATTCCTATGCGCCGATCTGGGTTATCGACGTGCACAACCAGGGCAGCGCCAAGGTCCAGGACGGCGTCGATCCTGCGGTCGGGCGCGCGGGGCGCCTGATTACCGGCTCGATCCTGTGGCCGACCAACGAAGAGGTGCATCCCGACGCGGTGGACTTCTCCAAGCAGATCACGCTGGTCATGAAGAAGCGCTCGCAGGAGCTCGGCAACATGGAATTCACCAATTACCTGTTCCGGAACAGCGCCGGCGTCGCCCTGCGCGGCGGCGGATTCCCGGGTATCGCGCGCAACGCCTACGGCCTGCTCGGCAGCGCGCGCATCGCGGCCGGCGAGGCGGGAGCGGTCGGCGGCAGCATCCTGGTCGAGATCCGCGGCCAAGGCCAGAAGTCGATCGGCATGCTGAAGAACAACGCCCGCGAGTTGCTGGAGGCCGTGCTGCGGGCGACCGCCGACGGCAGCCTGTTCGACGAAGACCCGGCCGAAGCCGACCTGCTGCTGCCGCCGGGCGACCTCACCGATGAGTTCATCGGCAACCCGCGTTCCGAGGAAGCAGAGGCGGCGGAGGAAGCCGAACCCGAATGATCGGATGATCCTGGAAAGCCGGCCCCGGCCGGTTTTCTTGCAAGGCGCCCGTGCCCGCACGGGCGTCTTTTTTTCGCCGCGCCGGCGTTCACCCCCCGAACCCAACCTAGTTTCCTGATCGTGAAGTTCGTCTGATCAGACCTGCCGTTCCGCTATGACGAACAACGTCCCCCTCCCGATTCGCGGGTCCCTCCCTCTCCTCAAGGAGAGGGAAAATTTCTGCGACTCGGTGTGTTAGCCCCTCTCCCCGGGAAGAGGGAGGGGGGCCGCGGCGAAGCCGCGCGATGGTGAGGGGATCGTTGTTCCGCAATCGCGAGCGTGTGGTTTGGCGGCCCAGACGCCTTGACAAATCTGCACTATTTCCAAATAGCCAGAGAATGTTGTAGAAAAAACATGAAAATGCATAACTACGCATGATTATGGGCAGGCGGGACGATCATGGGCGACTTCGCCGCGGCCTTCGCCACGGCCTTTCGGCTGATCGGCGGCCTCGATCCGAACCTGGTCGAGATCGTCGCCCTGTCGCTCAGGGTGAGCCTCACGGCGGTCGCCCTGGCGGCGCTGATCGGCCTGCCGGTGGGCGCCGCGCTGGCGCTCTTCCGTTTCCCCGGCCGGCGGCTGCTGACCGTGGCGCTCAACGCCTTCATGGGCCTGCCGCCGGTCGTGGTCGGGCTGGTCGTCTACTTGCTGTTGTCCCGGGCCGGGCCCTTGGGCGTGCTCGGCCTGCTGTTCACGCCGGCGGCGATGATCATCGCCCAGACATTGCTGGTCGTGCCGATCATCGCGGCGCTGACCCGCCAGCTGGTCGAAGACCTTTGGCACGAGTACGAGGAGCAGCTCCGCTCGCTCGGCTGCCGGCCGGCGCGGGCGATCCCGACCCTGCTGTGGGACGGCCGCTTCAGCCTGCTGACCGCGGTTCTGGCCGGCTTCGGCCGGGCCAGCGCGGAGGTCGGCGCGGTGATGATCGTCGGCGGCAACATCGACCACGTGACCCGGGTCATGACCACGGCGATCGCGCTCGAGACGGCGCGGGGCGACCTGCCCCTGGCGCTCGGCCTGGGCATTATCCTGATCGTCCTGTCGCTGAGCGTGAACGGCGCCGCCTTCGCGATCGGCGAGGCCGCCAAGGGGCATGCCTGATGCCAAACATCCCTGATAGTGGCCCACTCCAAGGGGGCGGGCTGGGGCAGCGTCCCTTCTCCCCTCGGGAGAGGGCTTGGCCTGCCAAGGGCGCGAAGCGCGTGGCGAGGGCGGGTTGTTGGCTTGTGCCGAACGGCAAAGCGGCAGATTGCTTTTCACACCCCGCCAGAACCAACGCGCCCTCACCCTCCCGCGGCTCCGCCGCGCGGCCCTCCCTCTCCCAGAGGGAGAGGGAAAGAATGCAGGCACAACAATGAATGCCTCGATCCTGCCCGGGCGCCTGGCGGGGCTGAGCTACGTGGCCGGCGGGCGGCGCCTGATCGACGGCCTCGATCTGGCCCTCGAGGCCGGGCCGCGCACCATCATCCTGGGTCCCAATGGCGCCGGCAAGAGCCTGACGCTGCGCCTCGCCCACGGCCTGATCGCGCCCTCCGCCGGCCGGGTCGTCTGGCAAAGCCCCCGGGCCGCCGCGCGCCAGGCCATGGTGTTCCAGCGGCCGGTCATGCTGCGCCGCTCGGCGGCCGGCAATGTGGACTATGCCTTGGCGCTCGGCCGGGTCGAACGGCCGGCGCGCGCCGGGCGCCGCGACGCGGTGCTGGCGCGCACCGGACTGACCGCCCTGGCCCGCCAGCCGGCCCGGCTGCTGTCCGCCGGCGAGCAGCAGCGCCTCGCCCTGGCGCGGGCCTGGGTGCTGGAGCCGGACCTGCTGTTCCTCGACGAGCCGACCGCCAGCCTCGACCCGGCGGCGACCCGCGCGGTCGAGGAGATCGTCAACGCGATCCACGCCGCCGGCACCAAGATCGTCATGACCACCCACGACCTCGGCCAGGCCCGGCGTCTGGCCGACGAGGTGGTGTTTCTGCACCGCGGCCGCCTGCTCGAGCAGGCGCCGGCCGAAGCGTTTTTCCGCGCGCCCGCAAGCCCCGAGGCGCGAGCTTTCCTGGATGGAGAACTGCTATGGTAATCGCACGACGCCTGCTCCTGGCCGCCCTGGCCGCCGGCCTTGCCCTGGCGGCGCCGGCCCGAGCCGGCGACCGCTTCATCCTGCTGGCCTCGACGACCTCGACCGAGAACTCCGGGCTGTTCGCCCATCTGCTGCCGATCTTCACCGCCAAGACCGGCATCCAGGTCCGGGTCGTCGCCCGCGGAACCGGCCAGGCCATCAAGATGGCCGAACGGGGCGACGCCGACCTGCTGCTGGTCCACCACCGGCCTTCCGAGGACGTCTTCGTCGCCCGCGGTTACGGCGTCGCCCGCCACGACGTCATGTACAACGACTTCGTGCTGATCGGCCCCAGGGACGACCCGGCCGGCATCGCCGGGCTGAGCGACGCGGCCGAGGCGCTGGCCCGGATCGCCCGGGCCAAGGCGACCTTCCTGTCGCGCGGCGACGACAGCGGCACCCACAAGAAGGAGCAGGGCCTGTGGCGCATCGCCGGCATCGACCCGGCGGCGGCGAGCGGCGGCTGGTACCGGGAAACTGGCGCCGGCATGGGGGCCACGCTCAACACGGCGGCGGCGCTGGGCGGCTACCTGCTGAGTGACCGGGCGACCTGGCTGGCGTTCCGCAACAAGCGCGACCTCGCGGTCCTGGCCGAAGGCGACCCGCGCCTGTTCAACCCCTACGGCGTCATCCTGGTCAATCCCGAACGCCACCCGCACGTGAAGGCCGCGGACGGCCAGGCCCTGATCGACTGGCTGATCTCCGACGAAGGCCAGCAGGCCATCGCCGCCTTCAAGGTCGACGGCCGCCAGCTGTTCTTCCCCAGCGCGCGCCATCGGGGCTCGTGACGGTCGTGGCGCCCGCCGATTTACGACCTGAACGGGAAACGCCTTAACAGACCGTCAACCGTCGGGGGCTATGCTGGGGCGGCAAGCAGCCAAGGGGAGTTCCATGACGGAGACAAGCATCGGCCCGCGGGACCAGCGCTCGGGACTGGCGGCGGCGTTCAACTGGGCGAAGTGGCAGACCTGGGCGGTTTTTCTCGGCTTCGCCGTCGTTCTGGGCGCCGCCAGCGCCCTCCTCACCATTGGCGCGACCATGCTGGTCGCCACGATCGCGCCGGCCGGCCCGGGATCGCTCGAGGCCATGACCGCCAGCGCGGTCTTCGCGGGCATCCTGCATCTCTTCGCCCTGCTGGCCCTGGGCCGGGCGGTCGGCGCCGGACCGTCGGACGGCCGGGGCATCCTGATCCGCGAGATCGTCAGCTACCCCAAGGACGGCCTGTTCCTGCTGCCCTGGATTTGCCTGATCTGGATGGTGATCTACGGCGTCAACGCGCTCAGCCTCCGCGTCCAGGGCATCGACGCCGGCCTGGCGCTCGCGTTCGGCGCGGTGATCATCGTGATCGGCCTGGAATACCCGATCCGCGTGCTGGAACGGCGCTCGCGCTAGGAGCCTGGAGGCCAACGCGTCATACTCCCGCGGCTGTCATTGCCGGGCTTGATCCGGCAATCCAGGGGCGGCCGCATCCCTGGAAGCTCCGGCTGCGCAGCAGGGCGCGAAGCGGGACCCGAGCCTGGCACGGGTGAGTGATCGCGAAAGCACCAGGGCTCATGGTCGACTTACAACCGCCAGGAACCCGAGGCCACCGGGCCCGCTATGGCTGCGGCTTCGACAGCGTTAAGCGGCCATCAACCCCGGTCCGATAAGCTGGGCTTTTGCTCTCGCGGGAGCCCACAATGCCCGAGGACGGCCGCCATGAGCGCGGCGAGCGGCCCGGCCTGGTCGAGGCCTTCGACTGGCGTTCGCTCAAGACCTGGGCCGTCTCCGGCGGCTTCGCCATGGCCCTTGGCGTGGCCAGCGGCGCCATCTGCATCGTCGCGATCGGCCTGGTCGACCGGGTCTTCGAGGTCCGCACCGAGCCGGGCCTGACCGCGGTCCTGCTGGCCGCGGCGGCCCATCACCTGGCCTTGACGGCGCTCTCCAAGGTGGTGCGCGCCCGGCGCAACGGCGGCCAGCACTACGACCCCAACGAGATCATGAAGTACCGCATCAGCCAGGACCCGCGCCACCTGTGGCACTGGTGGCGCTGGTGCTGGTTCTCGCTGGTGCTCGCCAGCAGCTACGGCTTCGTCACCGCCCTGCCGTTCCACTGCGAGCGCACCTGCGTGGTCACGGTGATCTGCCTCGGCCTGGCCACCGCGATCATCGGCAAGGAATTCCCGATCCGCGTCCTCTGGACGCCGCCCAATGGTGCGGGCGGCGCTCACCCGTGAGTCGGGACAGACTCCCTTCTCTTTCCTGCTGATCTGCGTCAAAGACGCCGGGGCCGTTCCGGTCTTCGCTAAAAACACACTACAATTTCGGCTTTCCTTTGGGAGGACGCGATCCAATGGTGAGCGAAATAATACGCGCGATGGTGCTGCACGAGGCCAACCGGCCGCTGCGGCTGGAAGAGCGCGCCATGCCCGAGCCGGGGCCGGGTCAGGTCCTGGTGCGGGTCGCCGCCTGCGGCGTCTGCCGCACCGATCTGCACGTCTGCGACGGCGAGCTGACCGAGCCCAAGCTGCCGCTCATCCCCGGGCACGAGGTGGTCGGGCGGGTGGCCGCCCTCGGGCCCGGTGTGGCGCGCTTCGCCGAGGGCACGCGGGTCGGCGTGCCGTGGCTCGGCTGGACCTGCGGGGCCTGTCGCTACTGCGCGGCCGGCCGGGAGAACCTGTGCGAAACGGCGCGCTTCACCGGCTACACCCTGGACGGCGGCTACGCCGACTACCTAGTCGCCGACCAGCGCTATTGCTTCCCCCTGGCCGACGGCCTGAGCGATGTCGCGGCGGCGCCGCTGCTGTGCGCCGGCTTAATCGGCTACCGCTCGCTCCGGCTGGCTGGCGAGGCCGAGCGGATCGGGCTCTACGGCTTCGGCGCGGCCGCCCATATCGTCGCGCAGGTGGCCCGCTACCAGGGCCGCCGGGTCTTCGCCTTCGTGCGCCCGGGCGACCAAGCGGCCAAGGACTTCGCCCGGCGTCTGGGCGCGGCCTGGGTGGGCGATTCGGACCAAACGCCGCCCGAGCCGCTCGACGCCGCGATCCTCTACGCCCCGATCGGCGCCCTGGTGCCGGCCGCGCTCCGGGCCGTGGCGCCGGGCGGCACCGTGGTCTGCGCCGGCATCCACATGTCGGACATCCCGAGCTTCCCCTATGAGATCCTGTGGCGCGAACGCAAGCTGGCCTCGGTCGCCAACCTGACCCGCCGGGACGGCGAGGAGTTCCTGGCGCTCGCTCCCCGGATCCCGGTCGAGACCCATGTCGAGGCCCTGCCGCTCGAGCAGGCCAACGAGGCGCTCAGCCGCCTGCGCGACGGCCGCCTGCAGGGCGCCGCGGTGCTGGAGACCGGCGCGGCCTGAAGGCGCAAGCGATCGGCAGTCACGCCTAGACCGGCGGTCTCGATTTCGCCGACCACCAGGCGGCCGAGAGCGCCAGCAAGCCGAGCGCCGCGGCCGCGATCGCGAGCAGCAGCACCAGATCGTAGCCGCCGGCCTCCCAGACCACGGCCGCCACCGTGGGGGCGACGGCGATGCCGCCGACGAAGGACACCGCGAGCAGGCCCGAGACCGCGCCGAAGTTCCGCCGCCCCAAGAGCTCGGCGGTCACGACCGGGCGGATGATGCTGGTCACGCCGTTGCCGGCGCCGTGGCAGATGACGAAGACGACCACCAGACCCGGGATCAGGCTGGCGCCGAACAGCGCGCCCGCCGCGACGCCCAAAGCGACGTAGCAGGCGAGCGCGATGGTCAGCGTCGAGACGTAGCGGTCGGCTGCCATCATGGCGAGCCGCCCGGCGACCTGCATCGGGCCGATCATCGAGGCGGCGAGCACCGCGGCATCGGCATGTACGCCGCGGTCGTCGAGGATCGGCAGGACATGGGTGATCACCAGGCCATGGTCTAGCGCGAACATCGCGTAGGCCACGGCGAGCAGCCAGAAGGGCCAGGTTCCGATCACCCGGAAGGCCTGGGCGGTCTTCTCGCTGGCCGGCAGGGCATGGCTCTCGCCGTGCCGCTCGGCGCCCCGGCAGCCGATCCAGATCAGCGGCACCGCCACGGCGACGATGGCGGCGGCGAACACCAGCACCGTGCCGCGCCAGCCGACCGCCGCCACCAGGCCGTGGGCGGAGGGAAACGACACGGTGCCGGCAAACCCGGCGACCAGGCTAACCAGCGTGATCGCCTTCTTGGCGTCCGACCCCATCGTCCGGGTGAGTACGGCGAAGCAGGCCTCGTAGAGCGAGCTCGACATGGCGATGCCGAGGCCGAACCAGAGGCAGGTGAACTGCCAGGGCTGGGTCACCTGGGACAGCAAGGCGAGCAGCACGGCGCCGAGCAGCGCGCCGCCGGCGAAGACCTGCCGGCCGAAGCCGTGGTCGATCAGACGCCCGGCGACCGGGGCGAGCGCCGCCGAGACCACCAGGGCGAGCGTGAAGGCCGCGGAGAGCTCGGTCTTCGACCAGCCGAGGTCCGCCTCCCATGCGGGCAACAGGGCCGGGAAGCTGTAGAACATGGCGGCCCAGACCACGGTCTCGGCGACCGCCAGGGGCCAAACCACGCGCCCGAACGAAGGTCTCACGCCCGCTGCTCCCCACTGCCCTTCGATTTGACCTCGCACTCGTGGCGTCAAGCCCCGCCGCCAAGCCGATCTTAGCGTTTGTTCGCCATCGGGATAGGCTCTTCAAGACGGCGCCGGTGTGATTGCCCTGCCCCATCAAGAGGGAATGACACCCGTGAGCGTGGCGCCGCATCTGAACCAAGCGTTCTTGCATAATCGGCGATGGCG
The DNA here is from genome assembly GCA_041617155.1 of Kiloniellales bacterium. Taxonomy (GTDB): domain Bacteria; phylum Pseudomonadota; class Alphaproteobacteria; order Kiloniellales; family JAKSDN01; genus CAMYKD01. The sequence goes on along the minus strand of JBFJPL010000010.1, from coordinate 22,547 downwards.
GCTTTCGATCCAACAGCGGCCGTTGCCACGGACGAGCCAGGACGGCCGCTCGTGACCCAACCGGACACGGGATCAGCCACGGGAGTTCGAGTATTCGCCGCTGACCGCCCTGCGCGAGAAGCTGATCGAGATCGGTGCCAAGGCCGTTGCTGAAGGGCGCTATGCCACCTTTCAATCGGCCAGATGTCCGTGCCGAGGGAAGCGTTCCGGAAATCCCTGAGCCTGGTCTATGAACTCCGGCCAAGACCCGCCCCGGCGGACTGCCGAGATCGTGCTATCGGATGCCGGCAAAGGGGGGCTACAGTTCCGCCGGTGGTGGGGCGATAGTACAGTTGCCGAAAATTTGGATGCCATCTGCGAATTGTCGGGTTAATTGGTTTGAGCGAAGCTGGAGGCCACCGGATGCTCGAATTCAGCCAAGCGGCCAATGCGCTGCTTCGAGATGGCGCCAGGTTCGACCCTTGGACGCTCGCTTGGCTGCCTCCTGAGGGCCGGCCGCAAGACGCGCGCGAGATCACGCCTCTCGCCGCCGTCGCCTGGCTTTATTCCCAATCTAAGGTCCGGCGCGTGCCGGTGGCCGTGATCGGCCCCAAGAACGCCAGCCCCCGCCAGATGGAAGTGGCCGAGACTCTCGGCCGCCGCCTGGGCGAACTCGGCGTGCCGATGGTCTGCGGCGGCCGATCGGGCGTGATGGAAGCCGCGTCGCGCGGCCATCAGGCGGCCGGCGGCCTGCCGATCGGCATCCTGCCGGGCGATGAGTGGCGCGAGGCCAACCCCTATATCGCCATACCTATCGCAACCGGCCTGGGTCCCGCGCGCAACGCCCTGATCGCGCGCGCCGCGATCGCGTTGCTCGCCATCGGCGGCGAATACGGGACCCTGTCCGAGATGGCCTTCGGCCTGCATTTCGATCGGCTGGTGATCGCCTTGGAGGACGCGCCGGAGGTGCCGGGCGCGGTGCGCTGCACGGATATCGAAACCGCGTTGGAGCGGGTGGCGCGGCGCATCCTCGCACTCGACGGCTGACATGCGCCGCCGCTTACAGGTAGCCTGAGTCCCGGTTCGAGTGGAAGGAACCAGCAAGACACTGTTCAATGAAACAAATCGTCCAAGGTAAGTATCGTTATGCGTGCCGTCACGGGAGCCTATCTTCTCTATCTCGCAGCGCCGATTCTCCTGCTGTTCGTCGGCTCCTTCGGCGCCACTTGGACCGGCACCCTGCTGCCCTCCGGGTTTACCACCGAATGGTATCTGGAGGTCTTCACCGACCCGAGCTTCCGCCGTGCCTTCGAGACAAGCCTCGTCGTGGTCTTGTGTACCTGCGTGCTCAACACACTGATCGGCTTGCCGCTCGCCTACGCGATCAACAGCGCCGCGCGCGCCGGCGTCAAGACCGCGGCGCGGATCGTGTCGCTGATGCCCATCGCGGTGCCCGAACTGGTCTTGGCCTTTGGCTTCATCCTGGTTTTTTCAAGCGATACCCTGCCGTTTCTCGGGTCCACTTGGCTGCTGGTCCTGGCCCATGTGGTGCTGACTCTGCCCTATCTTCTCAACGTCTTGCTGGCCGACATGGCGTCTCTCGGCCTGGAAGATCTCGAGCGGGTGGCGGCGACCCTGGGCGCCTCCTTCAGGAATCGTTTCTTCGATATCGTCGTGCCCGGTTTGCAGCACAGCCTGATGTCGGGGCTGATAACCGTCGCGGCGATCTCGATCGGCGAGTTTCAGCTTTCCAACCTGGTCGCGGGCTTTCTTAGCCGAACCTACCCGGTGGTCCTGCTGCAGGCCTTCTACGGCGCCACGGGCTTTGCCTGCGCGGCGACCGTCGTGCTTCTGGTATTGGCCATTTTGGCGGCGGCGGCCGGCGCGCTGACCGCGCGCGGCGCACAGACCAGGTAGGGACATCGCCATGCCGGTTCGCTTCGACGCCGTATCCTTCACCTATCCCGGCACCCGGACCGGAGTCAGGGGGGTCGACCTCGCGGTCGAGGACGGCGAGTTGGTCGCCCTGATCGGTCCATCAGGATCGGGCAAGAGCACCTGTCTCAAGCTGCTGGCCGGATTTTTCTATCCCGATCATGGGCGCATCAATGTCGACGGTCACGACGTCGGCACCCTGTCGCCGGAACGCCGCCGGCTCGGCATGGTGTTTCAGAACTACGCGCTGTTTCCGCACATGAGCACCCTCGACAATGTCGCCTATCCGCTGAAAGTTCGTGGCGTCACCCGTGCCGGGCGGCGGCGGAGCGCGGAAGAAATGCTCGACCGGGTCGGCCTCTCAGGCTTCGGCGACCGCGCTCCCAAGACCCTGTCCGGCGGGCAGCAGCAGCGCGTCGCCCTGGCCCGCGCCCTGGTGTTCGAGCCTCGCGCGCTGCTTTTGGATGAGCCGCTCTCGGCCCTCGACGCCGGGCTTCGCGTCGCCATGCGCGACGAGATTCGCCGGGTCCAGCGCGAAGCCGGCATCGCCACCATCCATGTCACCCACGATCAGGAAGAAGCCCTGTCGATCGCCGACCGCGTGGCGGTCATGAGCGAGGGCGAGATCGTTCAAGTCGGCCGACCCGACGAGGTTTACGACCGGCCGCGAACCCGCTTCGTCGCGCGCTTCGTCGGGCAGGCCAATTTCTGGCAGGGCACCGTATGCGGGGCCTATGAGGTCGATACGCCGATCGGCCGCCTCGGCCACCGGCAAGAGGGCGCGCGCGCCGGCGACAAGGTCCTGGTGCTGGTCCGGCCCGAACGGCTCGACCTCTATTTCGAGGACCGCGAAACACCGCCCCCCAACTATTTCAAGGGTCAGGTTACACAAGACCGCTTTCTCGGCTCGATCCGGCGCTTCGATTTTGCGGTCGAAGGCCATGTGATCCGAGTCGAGACCCGAGATCGCGCTGCACCCAAGGCGGTCGCGATACCGCCGGACGCCGTCCGGCTGCTTCCCCCCGATGACAACGAGACGAACAAGGGAGACGTGATATGAACAGACTTGTTTCTTGGCTTGCAGCCATGGCGATTGCATCGCCTCTGGCTGCTCATGCCCTGGAGGGTGCGGAACTCTATCCCGGCGAAAAGGCGCTTTACGATGCCGCGTCGAAGGAGGGCCTGGTGGTCAGCTTCGACACCGGCCCGACCTGGGCCAACTGGAAGGCGCAGTTCCAGGCCTTCAAGGAGCGCTATCCCAACGTTGAGATGGTCTATAACGATCTGGGTTCCGCGGCCACCGTCGTGACCCTGGAAAAGTCCCGCAATAGACCGCAGGCGGACACCGCCTACTATTTCGCCGGTTCGGCGCTGGACGCGGCGGAGAAAAAGCTGGTCGCCGATTTCACGCCGGTGAATTTCGAGAAGCTGCCGGACGCCTTCAAGCATGCCTCCGGCCAGTGGTTCACCATCCACACCCTCAACGTCGCGTTCCTGGTCAACACCAAGGTGGTGAAGAACGTGCCGCAAAGCTGGGCCGATCTGAAAAAGCCGGAATACAAGAACTCGATCGTCTACCTGGACCCGCGCTCGACCGGGCAAGGCCAGGTGGTCACCTTTGGCGCGGCCTTTGCCAACGGCGGTGATATGGACAACGTCATGCCGGGAATCGACTACCTGGCGGCGCTGCACGCCAGCGGCAACGTGCTTCGAGTGGTCGGCACCACTCCCTACGCCCAGTTCATCAAGGGCGAGATCCCGATTTGGATCGGCTACGAGAACGACGGCCTCAAGGCCAAGTACCTCGACGGCATGGGCGACGACATCGCCGTGATCATTCCCAAGGAGGCCTCCGCCGCGGCGCCCTATGCCATCAGCTTGGTCAAGGACGGGCCGAATCCGAACGCCGGCAAGCTCTGGCTCAATTTCATCATGACCGAGCAGGGCCAAGCCCGCTTCGCCGACGGCTTCGTGCGGCCCTCCGTGCCGGGTGTCGCCCTGCCCAAGGACGTGGCCTCGAAAATGCCGGCGGCGCCGCAGCTTCGGCCGCTCGACGTGGCTAAGGCGAAGGCCATGAAGTCGGAAATCGACCGCGCTTGGGCCAAGCAGGTGCTCGGCCAATGAGCGAAGGGAGGACGGCCCTAACGCCGCCGGGGCTGCGCGCCGCGTTCGCCGCGCCGGGGTTGGTCGTCCTCCTGCTTTTCTTCGCCTTACCGCTCTCCGTGATCGTCGTCGAGGCGGTCTCGGAGGGCGGGTCGGCCTTCGGCCGCTTGTTCCAGGACCCGGTGTTTTGGAAGGGGCTTCAGGGGACGCTCGTCCTCGGCACGGTCGCGCCGCTGGTTTCCGTCGCGGTCGGAATGGCCGTGGCCATGCACCTTTCGCGGCTCGACCAAGCGACCCGGACCGGGCTTCTTTTCGTCATTTCGCTGCCGCTCACCTTCTCCGGCCTGATTGTCGCCTATGGCTTCATTCTGGTCTTTGGGCGGGCCGGCTTCGTCACGCTTCTGCTCGCCGAGTTGGGCGCCGACCCGGCCGTGGTGGGCGGCCTGATCTTTTCGCCGGCCGGTCTGGGCGTTGCCTATACCTACTATCTGATTCCGCGCGTGGTGCTGGTCGTGCTGCCGGTCCTGATCAATTTCGACCAGGCGCAGATCGCCGCCGCGCGTTCGCTCGGCGCGGGCGCGCTGCGGGCTTATCTGGATGTGCTCCTGCCGCAGATATTCCCCAGCCTGCTCGCCGCCTTTTGCCTGACCTCGGCGGTCGCCATCGGCGCCTACGGCACCGCGCTCGCCCTGGTCGGCACCCAGGTCAACATCTTGCCACTCATGCTCTACTCGAAGATCTCGGAGACAGGTTCGGACTTTCCAGCGGCAGCCGCGCTCTCGGTCGTGCTCATGGGCATCTGTTGTATGGTTATCTCACTTGCCGAAATCGCCACGCAACGTGCGCAGCCGTCGGTGACCGCGCGTTCGGGCAATGTCGGATAAAGCCCGCTTGAACCGGTGAGACGCGTTGCACGGCGTCCTCGGACGAGAAATCCGTTCTCATATTTCGAGATATCACCCGGGACCGTCCACCCGGAGGTGATGAGGTATGTCCGGTGTGGCTTCTGCCGCACCGCCGAGTTTCCGACCTTGGCTGAATTCGCCCTTTCGGATCTGCCTTCAAGCGTGTCCGAAAGGATGCTCAGACCGGTAGTTCGACGGCATTTCGACCGCTCTACCCCTGACAGCGGACCCGGCTGCGAGGCGGTCTCTACGGCAAGCTGTGACCCGAAGCCGACGTGGGCGTGTGCAGAATATGTGGTCGAGACATCGCCACGACGCTCGACCGGGCCAGGGGATGTCCCACGAAACCGCCCGGCCGAGCTTACTTGTCAGAGGCCGCCTCGCGCCCTATTTCACCGGTGCCGGCATGCCCGAGGAGTGGTGATCCGCGAGCAGCCACTTACCGTTGCGCTTTACCAGCGAGAAGCTGTAGCGCGGCGGTAGCGACTTCATCTCGCCGTCCTTCTCGTAGCTGAAGGTGTAGTAGCCGGTGTTGATGGCCGTATCGCCGTAGACCCGCACGTGCGGGTCAATGAGACGCTCAGGCTCTCACGCGAAGAAACGCTCGAACGCCGCCAGGACCGCGGCCGGCGCCTCCTCGGCGAGGTAGTGGCCGCTGTCGATCGGCCCGCCGGTCGGCTCGGCGACGGCGTAGCGCCGCCAGATCTCGAGCGGCGCGTACCATTCGCCGATCTTGCCCCTGGCGCCCCAGAGCACCAGCAGCGGGCAGGCGATCTTTTCGCCCGCGTCGCGGCTGGCGCGGTCGTGCGCCAGGTCGATCGTGGCGGCGGCGCGGTAGTCCTCGCAAATGCCGCGGATCGTGGCCGGCCGGCGCACCGCTGCCAGATAGTCGGCCAGCGCCTCAAGATGGAAGAAGTCGGCGCCCTTGGGCTCGCGCCCGGTGTGGGCGCGGAACCAGGCCTCCGGCGCGGCGTCGATCAGGGTTTCCGGGAAGGGATGCGGCTGGGCCAGCCAGAACCAATGGTAATAGCCCATCGCGAAGGCCATGTCGGTGCGCTCGAAATGCTCGAGCGTCGGGACGATGTCGAGCAGCGCCAGTCTGCTCACCCGCTCGGGGCAATCGAGCGCCAGGCGGTGCGCCACCCGCGCGCCGCGGTCGTGGCCCGCGACGCAGAACTCCCGGTGCCCGAGACGGTCCATCAGCTCGGCCATGTCCCGGGCCATCGCCGTCTTGGCGTAGGGCGCGTGATCGGCGGTCGCTGCCGGCTTGAAGGAGCCGCCGTAGCCGCGCAGGTCCGGACAGACGACCGTGAAACGCGCGGCGATCCCAGGCGCCACCTTGTGCCACATGGCATGGGTCTGGGGATTGCCGTGCAGCAGCAAGAGCGGCGGCCCCGACCCGCCGCGGCGCAGCCTCAGGGTGCCGCCGGCGACCGCCGCCTGCTCGAGCGCGAAGCCCTCGAAGAACATCGGCCGATCTCCGCGGCCGGCGCGGGCGCCGGCCTCAAACCGACGTGCGGCCCTGCCCGTCGGGGTCCTGTTCCGGTTTCGGCTGGCTCATCTGCTCGCCGAACTGGCCGAACATCACGTTGAAGCTGATGCTTACCCGGTCGCCGTCGCCGTCGTTGCCGCCGACCGAGTGCGGCAGCCACGCGGGGAACATGACCAAGGTTCCGGGCTCGACCGACAGGGTGGCGTTGCGCGAGTTGTGCTCGTTCGCCTGCTTAACGCGCGGCGCGATGATGTTGGTCTGCGCCTTGGGGTCGTGGAACACGATACTGTCGCCGCCGGCCGGCGTCTGGACGTAGTAGACGCCGCTCAGGAAGTTGTTGGGATGGGTGTGCGAGCGCTGCGCCGACGACCCCTTGGGCATGACCGAGGCCCAGCAGCCGGTGATCAGGAAGGCGCCGTACTCGACCTGCAGATGGTCGAGAATGGCGCTGGTCGCCGTATTGACGTGGCCGTTCAGCGCCTCCAGCTCGGGCCGGTTCTGCAGGTCGTTGGGCGTCTGCCAGTGCTGGCCCGGGGCGATGTCGGGCTTCTCGGCCCTGATCGCGTCGAGCAGCGCGAGCGCGCTCTGGTTGACGCTCGCCGCCTCCTCGGCGCCCAAGGTGTGGACCCAAACGGGGATCGGGAAAAGATTGACGATATTGGATTCCGTGAACATCGAGCCTTGTCCTCGAAGCGGGTTGTCGCCGGCGCCGGCCGCGCCGCCGGGCCGGCGCGATCCACCCGGTCTAGGGGGTATTGCCAAACAAACCACTAATGCCGGCCTGAAGAAAGCCCCTTGGCGGGCTCGGCCTCGGTCGATGCCGACGGCACGATCGCCTCCTCCCTTTGAAGCCGCCACGGCACCGGCGTGGCCGAGGGGGCGGCGACCACGATACGCTTGAAACGCGGCGGCCACACGTTGATCCTGACCGTGACCGACGATGCCGGCGCCGCAGCCTCCGATCTCGTGCTCGTCACGATCGTCAAGGGCTCCCAAGTGAGCGCCCCCGCAGGGGGCGCTCGCCGTTTGTGAGCTTCGCGGCTCGGCCGTCGGCCCGTCCGGGGACCGGCGTCTAGGGCATTTTTCAATCAGTCGGAACCAGCCCGCTCTCCCTCGCGGCCGGCCACGGAATCGTATGATATGGGCGGCCGGGAGGGGGAGCGGGCCGGCGCCGATTCTATTCGAACGAATAACGCGCTAGCCGACGTTATGCGCGCCGATGCCGCTGCGCAGGCATTTGATCTTGAGGTATTCGGCCGCGCCGATCTCGATCGCCGTGCTCGCGATGTAGGCTTGGGAGCGCATGGCGCAACCGAGCGCGGTCCGCACGTCGGGGCCTTGGATGACCACGCGCGCATTGGTCTCCTGACACTCGAAATGCGGCAGGGTGGCGGCGCAGACCAGAAGCAGGACCTTCATCATTGGCCCGGCTCCCGGCCGGCCGCCGTTGTCGGAACAGCGGACTCTGTCGAAGCCGTCCGCCCAGGTTTTTCAGGGGCGGCATATGAACCGCCGAAAGTCTTGTTCGTGCTCCTATGCATTGAAACTATCCACCTCCAGGTTGATCAAATCATTCGTCCTTCTGTCCCTATGTGAATGCGTCGCATGCGACGCCCGCGACGCCATGCCGCGACAAGCGCTACTTTTCGATTGGGGCCGAATCGTCCGTCGAACTCATGAATGGCGGGCGGTAAAAACCAATTTCGCCCGTGCTCAAATAATGTTCGCTTTGTCACACGTGCTTGAAATCTAAGCCCGGACGGCCTCCGGTACGGCGCCAAGCATGCACCGGCCCAACAAGGCTGTCCGTGACCAACGTCACATCGGCGTTGGATTTGATCCGGCACTCGCCCGTCGGCCCGGGTTGATCCTACAGGTCGTCGCTAGCGCTCCGGCGCCGGGGGCATGCGGTAGGGGTGCCGCGGCCGCTCGCCGGGCATGGTCCAGACGTTCTTCGAGCCGCAGCGGCTACAGCGCAGGAAATTGGCGGCGTAGGTCACCTTGGTGGCGGCCCCTGCGCGCGCGATCAGCAGCTTGGTCGCCAGGTTGTTCTCGTGCCGGCAGCGCCGGCAGAGGCAATGGACCACCCGCCCGGTGCGCCTGAGCTCGCCGAGCGTGAGTTGCCTGTCCTTGCCGCCAAACATGACAGGAACATAAACGGAACATCGCGGCGGCATCCAGCGACGCCCGGTTGAATCTCTCGGCCCCGCCACCTGCCGTTCGGCGCCGTGGCGCGGGGCGGCAGTCGGGTCTTGGGCGAAAACGGCGTCACTGACCTTTTTCGCGAACTGTGCGAATTGCCACAGAGTCGGCCGGGCGCCGGTGGCACCATCGGTCCGATGACTCATTTATTTTTGGGCAGGTGGAGATGCGCGATCTCTCATGGCTCGCTTTGTTCTCGGCCGCGCCATACGACGCCGCGGCGCAGGAGAGCGTCGGGATCCGTTGCCCTTACCGCCGCCGGCCTTCTCCACGAAACCGGCCTGAAGCCGGCGCCGGCGGCGGACCAGCCGGTCGGGGTACCGAGCGGCCATTGGAAAATCCGGGCGGCGGAGGAAAATCCGCCGCCGGCCGCCGGCGTCGTCGAGGCCGGCCGGGCAAGATCCGCGGCCGGCCTCGGAGCTCCGCTTCGATACGCGAATGCGGACCCCCGGAAGACAAACGCAATGGAGGCTATGATGTCGAGGGTCTTGAATTTCCAAGTGCCCGTTGGCTTGGCAGCCCTGCTCCTGCTCGCCGCCTGCGCCGGCGAAAAGGCGATTCAATGGCACAGCTTCGGCGACGATTCGATCCTGTTGACCAAGGCCGAGTATCGCGCCGTGACGCGCACGCGCGTCGGGGCCGAGTCGGATTTCGGCCGGATCAAACCCTCCGCCATCGTGTGCGCGGAACCCAGCCCCGATGTCGCGAAGGCGGTCTCGGAAAGCTTCGAACTGGACTCGAAGATCGCCGCCGATGTCGCCGGCCAGGGCAGCGGCAGCCTGGCATTGGACTTGGCTCGACAGCGGGCCGAAGCGATCGCGCAGATGACCGAGCGAATCGCCACCGTCCAGTTGTTGCGCGACGGCATGTACCGGGCGTGCGAGGCCTATGCGAACGGCGCGCTTTCGAAGACCGAATACGCCGTCATGCTAAGCCGATACGACGACACGATGGTCACGCTGCTGCTGGCCGAACTGGCGGCTGGAAACGTCGGGCGGTCGCTCGCCGGCGTGCGTTCCGGAACGGTAGACCAAGCCGGTGAAATCGAGCCGGCCGCCGGGCCCGGCCAAGGGAACGACCCCGGCCGCGCGGCCGGCGCCGGCCTTGAGGCGGCCAGGATACTGGAGAGCATGCAGAAGAACTATCTCCACGACATCAACATGGACGCGGTCGAGATCGCCTGCCTCTCGGCGCTGAGCGGCGGCGCCGGCGATGCCCCCCGCACGGCGCTCGAGCGGCATTGCCAGGACAAGGTCGTCCCGGCCCTGGCGCTGGTGAAACAGAACCTTTTGAACAATCTGCTGGCACGCGGCGCGGTCTGGGACAAGCTGAAGGCCCTTGACGACGCCAGCAACTGGGTCAACGCCTACAAGGCCGCCCTCGGCAATGTCGGCCAAGCGGGAGCGCTTGCCACGTCAAAGCAGAAGGACCTTTACGTCGAAATCGTCCAGGGTCTTCTCAAGAAAGCCGGCTACGAGATCGGATCGGTCGACGGCCTCCCCGGTCCCGTGACGCGGGCCAAGTTCCGACAGTTCGAAAAGGATCATCCGGCGGTTCCCAAGCACGACCAGGACCCCTTGGCGTTCCTGCTCGGGGTCAGAGAGGCGGCACAGAAGAAGCTGAGCGGCGGCGACTAGGCGCTCGGCCGGCGACCGGTAGCCGGCACAACGCCGGACGCGATTTTTGAACTCTTCACAAGTTGGCGCACCTGCAAGCTGCTGCGGGCGGGCGGCGCCCGGAAAGGGGAAGGAGTTTCACGATGATGCGGCAGAAGCGAATCGTTCTTTGTTCCGACGGCACGGGCAACACCGCCAACAAGAACCGCGGCACCAACGTCTGGAAGGTGTTCGAGGCCGTCGACCTGAACGGCCACAAGGAAGATCCGGGCCAGATGCAGCAGATCGCGTTCTATGACGACGGCGTCGGCACGGAAGGCTTGAAGCTGCTCAGGCTGATGGCCGGCGCGGTCGGCTACGGGCTGAAGCGCAACGTCAAACAGCTCTATACCGAGCTATGCCGCGCCTACGCCGCCGGCGACGAGGTCTACCTCTTTGGCTTCAGCCGCGGCGCCTTCACCGTGCGCACCCTGGCCGGGCTGATCGGCCGCTGCGGCATCATCGACACGCACCCCGTGAGTGCGTCGGGCCGCGCCAGGACGACGCTCAAGGACCGCGAACTGGAGGCGCTGGTCGACCGGGCCTACCGCCACTTCCGCAAGCATTTTCGCCGGCGCTGGAGCGACCGGCTGCACAGGTTCATCCCCTTCTCGAGCACGGCCGAGCAGGCCAGCTCGGCGTTCCGCCAGCGCTATGCGGTCAAGCATCCGGATCATGCGCCGGACGGCGTGGCGAAGATCAAGTTCGTCGGCGTCTGGGACACGGTCGATGCCGTCGGCCTGCCGGTCGCCGAGCTGGCCACCGCGCTGAACTGGATCTGGCCGTACAAGTTTCCGGATCTGATCCTCGGCACGCATGTCCAGAAGGGCTGCCACGCCCTCGCCATAGATGACGAGAGGCGGTCGTTTCACCCCACCATGTGGGACGAAAGCGAGGAGGATCGGGGCGAGAACCGCATCGAGCAGGTCTGGTTCGCCGGCGCCCACGCCAATGTCGGCGGCGGATACCCGAAGCAGGGCATGTCACTGGTGCCGCTGTGCTGGATGATGCAGAAGGCGGCCAACCAAGGCTTGCGGTTTCTGGCTGGCAGCCTTCGGGACTACAGCGAGCACATGAACGTCCACGACAAGCTTTATGATTCCCGCGCCGGCCTGGCGGTCTACTACCGCTATGAACCGCGCGATATCGCCAAGATCTGCCGCGAAAACGGCCGCATCGAGCCGAAGGTCCATGTCAGCGTCCTGTACCGGACATCGCTCGGCACCGAAGGTTACGCGCCCGGCAACCTGCCGGGCTGGTTCGTCGGCGTGCCGTTCAATGCCAGAAACCCGGCCCCGGGCGAGCACCCGACTTACCTCAGGCAGGTGGTCAGAAGCATTGGCGGCGTCACCCCGAAGAACCAGCCGCTGCTGCTCGATCAGGCCGGCGCGAGGCTGTGGATCGGGGCCCGCCGCTGGGCCCACTACGCGCTGCTGATCGGCACATTGGCGGCCCTGTGGCTGGCCGGCGGCATCGCCGCCCCGGAGCCGCAAGCGACCCTGTTCACCAAGCTGCTCTACGCCGGGGCCTCGTCGGTGCCGCTGGTCGGCGAGCGGCTCTACGCGCTGGTCGCCGGCCCCGAGCTCTGGCTGTTGCTCCTGGGCCTCGTGATGCTCTACCTGATCGGCCGGATCGCCCGGCGACGCTTGGCGCGGATCTTCTCCAACTTCTGGCGCACCGTGCTGCCGAGCGACTGGCACGCCGTGGCGACTCCGGCGGACACGGACCAGGCGGCATAGGCGGGGCGGCGAGCGCGGGATCCGATAGGTCGAACGAAATGCGTGTCGGTCTTGCATTGGATTCCGCATCAAGACGGCAGACCCGATTGATTCTGGGACCGGGCTCCCGCGCTCGTCCGCTGTGACTATTGCCACAACCGGTGGTGGCAACCACGCGTAGCCTTGTGGGGGAGCTGGGAGGACCCGGCGTGAAGCCTCGCCGCGGGACTCCTGGCGGATCTTGCGAATTTCCGGCCGGGCGGCCGCTGGACTCCCGGCCTTCGATAGAGGAGGCGCCAATGGCCATATCCGTGGATGTCTTCCCCAAGAAGAAAGCCGTGCCCTACCCGTCGATCCGCGCGGATCTGCGCTCGGGCGACATATTGCTGTGTTCGGGCTCCGCCTGGTTCTCGAGAATGATCCAGAGAGCGACGGACAGCGTGTGGAGCCACGTCGGTTTCGTCATGTGGGTCCAGGCGATCGATCGCCTGATGGTGCTCGAGAGCGTCGAGCCGCTCGGGGTCAGGACCGTGCCGGTCACCAAGTATCTGCGCGACTACGACAGCAAGGGCAATCCCTATCCGGGCGGCCTGGTCGTCGCGCGGCATCGCGATTTCGAGCAGAAGGCCACGCCGGATCGCCTCAGGGAGTTGGGGCAGTTCGCCGTGCAGCTTTTCGGCTATCCCTACGACAAGAACGAGATCGCCAAGATCGCGGCGCGGATTGCGGCGTCGTTCCTGCCTTTCTCGGACAACGAGCGGAAAGAGCTCAAGCCCGACAACGAGTACATCTGCTCGGAGTACGCCTGGCACTGCTACGCGAAGTTCGGGGTGGAAATCGAGTACGACCCTCGCGGCTTCGTCGCGCCGAGCGGCTTTGCCCGAACCAAGGAAGTGGATCTGGTCGCGGTCTTGCGGCAGAAAACCTAAAGCGGGATGCGGTAAAGTTGGTTCATTCATCAGAGTCATGCCCGGACTTGACACGGGCATCCAGGGTTCCAGCGATGAGCGGCCGCACTTATGGCCCTGGACCACCGGGTCAAGCCCGGTGGTGACCGTCAAAGTTTGAGCGATGCCGCGTAAAATCATCCCGCTCTAGCTGCTGCGACAGGTCTTGGCGGACGCACTTTCGGGCTGCCGCCAGGGGAACTAGGCTCTGGTCGCGGTGGGCACGCCGACGTCGGCGGAGCGCTTCGCTCGCTGCGGTCAGCGGCCACGGATGGGCCGTCATTGCTGAATGCTGGCCCCGTTTCCGACTCTGATTCGAATGCCGCGAATGCCGGACTGCCCTAAACGGAGGTCTTCACGATGATTGCCAACACCGACGAACAGCTGGAGCGCAGAAAGATCGAGGCGGAGATCGAGAAACTACAGTGCGAGGCCAATTCCGCCCGTGACGCTCAAAGACGCGGATGGCTGACAACGCTATCTATCTCCGCCGGCATCCTGGTCTCGTGCGTTACCGGCTATCAGGCCCTGTCCGACATCGGGCTCAAGAATCGTCAGCTCGCGATGGAGTCGCAGATCCGGTCTCATCAGGTCTTCCTCAACGAGGTCCTCGATCGCATGTCCGGAATAAAGACCATCTACGATAAGGTAGATGATAGCGGAACATTGCATCTGGATCGGCGCGAGAGGTTTGGCGACGTCACGCAGGTGGGCGCCTACGGTGCCGCGGCAGCACTTGCCTGCACCTTCCCGAACCTGAGCTTCCCGGCGGAGGCGGCATTTTCGTTTCAGATCGCGGCTCAACCAAAAGACCACGGAGCTTCGACCATACTGCGGCGGCTCAAAGAGGGCTGCCCGAAAGGCTGGGATCGACTAACGGGTGAAGAATTCAAGCTATGGCTTGAGCAGGCTCGATAGTTGCCCAACGGCGCTCAACACGCTTGAAGTCCGGGGCCGCACGCGGCCTGCGTCAAAGTTTGATAGCGAAAAAAGTGTCAGACACCTTTTTCGCGCACGAGGTGAACCAATCCACTGCCGGTCCTTGAAGTTTCGGCTCGGCGATGGGAGTTTGGCGGGACGAGTTTGCTTATCCAGCGGCCTTCCCGCTTCGGCTTAGCGCGGTGCAAGCGCAGGAGTCGTATAAATTCGCCCCCGAACTCGCGGCGGCCACAAACGGCTCGGCCAGAGCCTCAACGGAATACCAGGAAGGGTAATTTCAATGGGCGATACGAACGAGATTTCCACACGCAGCCCGGTCGAGGAGATCGATACTGGTTCGGTGCATCGGGCGCCCGAGCCGGGAATCGCGCTGTGCCTTTCAGGTGGCGGTTATCGGGCCATGCTGTTTCACGTGGGTGCCCTTTGGCGCTTGTACGAGACTGGCATCCTGGCGCAGGTCAAGCGCATTTCCAGCGTCTCCGGCGGCTCCATAACGGCGGCGCAACTAGGGCTCAAATGGCAAAGCCTGATGGCCAGCGGCACCCCGTCCATACCGGACTTCATCGATCAGGTTGCCGATCCGATTCACTCCCTGGCGAAAGAGACGATCGACGCCTCGTCGATCATCGGCGGCATCCTGCTTCCCGGTACCATCAGCGACAAGATCCAAGCGGCTTACCGCAAACACCTTTTCGGCAAGACCACGCTTCAGGATCTGCCGGACACGCCGCGCTTCGTCATCAATGCGACAAACGTCCAGTCCGGCGCGCTCTGGCGCTTCATGAAACCATACATGCGCGACTATCGCGTCGGTGAAGTGCGGGCGCCCACGGTGCGGCTGGCAACGGCGGTCGCCGCGTCCTCGGCTTTTCCGCCGGTTCTGTCGCCCTTGGTCATGGAGCTGGACGAGTCCGCCTACACGCCCGATAGCGGCAAGGACCTGCAACAGGAACCCTACACGACGCGGGTCGTGCTCTCCGACGGCGGCGTGTACGACAACCTGGGCCTCGAGACCGCGTGGAAGCGCTACGGTACGATTCTGGTCAGCGATGCGGGAGGCAAGACCCTGCCGGAGGAGGAGCCGAAGGAGGATTGGGCGCGGCACGCCTACCGGGTTCTCAATCTGATCGACAACCAGGTGAGGAGCCTGCGCAAGCGACAGCTCATTCAGTCATACATCGCGGGCGACCGCGAAGGCGTCTATTGGGGCATCCGGACCGACATCGCCAACTATCGGCTCGACGATGCGTTGGACTGCCCGCACGCCAAGACGCTGCGCATCGCCGAGACCCCCACCAGACTCAAGCGGCTATCCAAGAAGCACCGGGCAAGGATCATAAATTGGGGATACGCCGTGTGCGACGCGGGCCTGCGCCGCCACGTCAACCCGGAGATTCCCCCGCCCGCCGGTTTCCCCTATCCGGATTACGGCGTGGGCTGAGAGCAACCAAGGGGCTCGAACTCGATTGATCTGCCGGTCCCCCGCTCGCACGAGCGAGCGGCGGTGCGCGGTGAAACACGCCATTGTCACCGAGATTTTCCGTTAGCCCAGAAACACCGACCAGCCGGCCTTGGCGGCGAGTTGCTCAAGGGCCAGGGTGCCGACCAGGGAGTTGCCGTTGGCGTTGAGGCCGGGCGACCAGACGGCGACGGCGCAGCGGCTCGGGACCACCGCCAGGATGCCGCCGCCGACCCCGCTTTTGCCGGGCAGCCCGACCCGGAAGGCGAAGTCGCCCGAGGCGTCGTAGTGTCCGCAGGTCAGCATCAGGGCCTTGATCCGCCGGGCCCGCTGCCGGGTGACGATCTCCAGGCCGGCGACCGGATCCCGGCCCCCGGCGGCGAGGAACAGGGCCGCGCGCGCCAGCTGGGCGCAGCTCATGGCGATTGCGCATTGCTTGAAGTAGACCTCCAGCACCGCCTCGACCGGGTTCTCCAGGTTGCCGAAGCCTTTCATGAAGTTGGCCAGGGCGGCGTTGCGGTAGCCGGTCGCCTTTTCCGAGGCGGCAACCTCCGGGTCGACCGCGATGGCCGGGTCCTGGGCCAGGCGTCGGATGAAGCCGGTGATCTCCTCGACCGCGGCCGCCGCGCCGCCGGCGCCGGATATCACCACGTCGCTGACCGCCAGCGCGCCGGCGTTGATGAAGGGGTTGCGCGGGATGCCGCGCTCGCGCTCCAGCTGCACGATCGAATTGAACGGCGATCCCGAGGGCTCGCGCCCGACCCGTTTCCAGATACCCTGGCCGAGCCGGCCCAGGGCCAGGGTCAGGGTGAAGACCTTGGAGATGCTCTGGATCGAGAAGGGCTCGTGGGCATCGCCCAGCGCGGTCACCCGGCCCTCCAGGTCGACCACGGCGATGCCGAACTTGTGCGGGTCGATGCGCGCCAGAGCCGGGATGTAATCGGCCACCCGGCCGGTCCCGATCCGCTGGGCGACCGCCTCGCGGGTTTCCTCCAGCAACGCCTCGAGTGCCGCCATCGCCGCCTCTGTGATGGTTACAGGCCCGCCGGTCCGGAACCCGGGGCAATGCAGGAGTCCGTCAGGGCGAGTTCGCGGACACTATAAGCCGAAACCAGGGCCTGGCCGGCATTAATGCAAAATTTGGGGTCAGGTCTTGAATTGACGTATTTGTGTGTTGGGGGGTCGAGCGGTGTGGCCCATCCTCGTAGGTCAAGGGCAAAACGCACCAATTCAAAACCTGTCCGGCAACGGCGGGACAAAACAACTTCGCCCTTGCATGGGGGGCGGCTAATGGCTGGTCCGGTTTGTCGAGAGAACAGTCTCGTTCAGCTCCCTCCACCGACCACCTCGAGCCCGCCCCGAATGACGTTGCCTTCGCCGGCATCGAAGACCGTGCCGCTCCTGCCAAGCAGGAAATTGTGATTGGCATCGAACAGGACGTAGTCGGCCTCGGAGGGGTTGAAGACGTCGAAGGCGTCAAAGTCCGTCACGTCGTTCAAGACGATTCGATTGTTGTCCGCCAAGCCGGTGACGGGAGGCGCCGGTCCGGGGCCGTCGAAGTCGATCTCCCCGGTCAGCGCGATTGCGAAGTTGCTTCGCCCGACGATCCTGTTGAAGGAAAACACGCTGTTCGAAATCAGAATATCGAGACCGGCCGCAATGGGCGATGTCGGGGCATCCGACGCCGGCACGGCCATGGTCACGTGATTGCGCCTGACATTGGCCCGTCCTGCCCGTGGCACCGTGGTGTCTCCCACCCCGATGCCGGTGCAATTCGGATGGCTGCAAGTAATCCTGTTCTTCATGATGGCAAAGCGACCCGCCGCTCGGTCGAACGGTGGGAAAATACCGTTCTGCGCGCTGATCCCCCCGTTACCGTTCGCCACGGCCAGCGGACCCAACTCGAGGATATTACTTCGAACGATGGCCGTGCCAAAGTTGTCGATCACCGAAATTCCTCTAAAACCCGTGTTCTGAACACGGTTTCCCGCGATGATCTTGTTGCCCTCCAAGTTTGCCGTGAAGATCACGAAAGTGAGCTTGTTTCCCAGGTCCTCGCGGCTGGGGTCGGGGTCGAAGGCCTCGCCGGGAAGTGGGCACCTGGGGCTCGGGTCGGGGTTGAGATCGAGCACGTTGTTGACGATCTCAAGCTTATCCACGGAGATCTGTTCCTCGCCGGTGTCGCTAACCACGGCGATGCCGAAGGTCCGGGGCGTGCCGAAAAGAAGATCGGTCGCGAAAAACGTGACCTTCCCAAACCGGTTGTTTCGGATCACCACGTGGCGGCCTGCAATCACCTGAATGACCTTGTAGCGGTTGCAGGTGAAGTCGATGCCTTCGATCACGACGTCGATGCCGGGCGCCAGAACGCGGAACGGCTCGAGACCGCCTTCCACTGTTGTCCGGATCGCGTCGCCCGAAACCTCCTCGTCATCATCGTCGTCGTCCCAGATATCGCCCAGACTCTCGCCGTGGAT
Organism: Kiloniellales bacterium; assembly: GCA_041617155.1. Classification (GTDB taxonomy): domain Bacteria; phylum Pseudomonadota; class Alphaproteobacteria; order Kiloniellales; family JAKSDN01; genus CAMYKD01. The sequence continues at coordinate 4,736 of JBFJPL010000010.1, read as the reverse complement.
TCGCACGCTCTTCGTAATGTTGACGCTGTTGAATTCACGCTGAGCGAAGGCTTCTTCAAGGGTTTCCGGGAAGACCTGACCGAAGTTGAAGGGCGTCGGCGTGCCGTCAAAGGCTGTTGCCCGAAGCAGGACGGTACCGCCTTCCGCCGCCATGGCAACGGCATCCCGAATGTTGCCGATATCCTGCGCGGGGATGCCGGTGGGATAGACGACGGTCACGTCGTTATCATCGTCGTCCGCCACGGCGGGGCCTGCAATAGCCACCAGCAAGGCGAGGAGACTGGCGCCAAGCGCGGCGTGGAGGTGTCGTTTTCTGTATTGGATGTGCATGGCTGTCATCCCCTTTTCAGCGATCAGTTCGTACGAATTCCGATGTCAAAGAAGCCGCCGTGGAACGGGTTGGCCGAGGCTTGGCCATGCCCATTCACTGACAGTTGTCACCGACAACCACCTCGAGCCCACCCTTGACGACATTGCCGCTACTGCCCGTGAAACCGCCTAGGCAAACCGTTCCGCTCCTGTCCCGAAGCCGGTTGTCGTTGCCATCGAACAGCGCGTAGTCGACCGGCTCAGGCAGCTTCAGGCCGAAGTAGTCTTTGCTGAGCGGCGTGAAGTCGCGGACCTTGTTGCGGACGATACGGTTGTCGTTCGCCAGGTTGACGTTGACGCCGTCGCCGAAATCGCCCTCGACCAGTATGGCGAAGTTGCTTCGTCCTTCGATCCTGTTGTCGGACACCACGCTGTTCGACATGAAGAGCTCGATACCCGCCGCAAAGGGTAGAACCGGGGTCTCACTCTCGGGAACCGCCATGACGATGTGGTTGTGTTTGACGATGGCGCGGGCTGTTCTGGGCAGGCTGGTGTCTCCGACTGCGATGCCCCGGCAATCGGGATTGCTGCAAATGATCTTGTTGCCCGTGATGAGGGCGCGGCCGCCCTCCTGGTCGAACGGCGGGAAAAATCCGGGCTGAAACTGAATACCGAGATTTCCCAGGGGTCGGCTCGCCGCCAAGGGACCGAGATCGATGACATTGTCGCGCACCTCGACCTTGCCCAGCGGGTCGAGGAAGTTCACGCCCAAACGTGCGGTGTTTCTGATGGTGTTGTCGCGGACGATCACAGTGCCATCGACGCTGGCCCCGATGAAGGCAAATGCACGCGTATCGCCCAGCTTCTCGCGGCTGGGATCTGGATCGAACGCATCCTCAGGAAGCGGGCAGGGGGGGCTTGGGTCGGGGTTGAGGTCGAACAGGTTGCCGGTGATCTCAGCCGTCCCCACAGAGATCAATTGCCCGGTGTCGTCGGCAACAGCGATGCCGAAGGTCCGCGGAACCGGAAAAAACGGCGGTGGAGAATCGGTTTGGAAGAAGGTGACCTTGCCGAACCTGTTGTTCCTGATAACGACCCGGTCGCCGGTCTTCACCGAAATGGCCTTGTATCGGGTGCAGGTGAAGTCGATGCCTTCGATGACCACGTCGATGCCGGGCGCCACAATGTGAAACGGCTCGAAGCCGCCCTCGAGCGTGGTGCGAACCTCATCGTCCAGGTCCTCGTCGTTATCGTCGTCACTCTCGGCCCAGTCGTCGTCCAGGCTCTCACCGCGGATTCGTACGCTCCGCCTGATGTTGACGCTGTTCTCCTCCCTGGCGTCAAAGGCCTCCTGCAGGGTCGCGGGGAAGACCTGACCGAAGTTGAAGGCCGTCGGGTTGCCGTCCCGGTCGGTCGCCTTGAGCAGGACCGTGCCGCCGCCAGCGACGGCGTCCTGCACGTTGGGCACGTCGTCCGATGGATCGCCCGTGGGATAGACGACGGTAATGTCGTCGTCATCGTCATCGTCGTCGTCCGCCGTGGCGGAACCGGCAAAGGCCAACGCCAGGGTGAGCAGGCCGGCGCCCAGCGCCGCCGACAGAAGGATTTGGTTTCCGCGATGGGTGTTCATGGCTGTTCCCCGTTGTTCCCCCGTGGTTCGACAATCGTTCCGATCCAACCTGAAATCTTACGCCGCGGCCGTGAAACCACCGTTCGGCGCCCGTGAAGCGAGTCGCTCGGGGCTGGGATAATCGTGAAAACTGCGTTAATATCGGGTTGTAAGCTCTTGAATCGATCAATCGAGGGGCGATGGCACCGCTCCGGCTCAAACTCCTGGGCGGGTTCGAGGCCCGGCTGGCGACCGGCGAGGGGATCGAACTAAGAAGCCAAAGAGCACAAGCCGTTCTGGCCTATCTGGCCATGCAGCCGGGCCGGGCCCAGTCACGTGGCGCGTTGGCCGACCTCCTGTGGAGCGACCGCGACGACGCCCATGCGCGCAGCTGCCTGCGCCAGGCGCTGACCGCCTTGCGCAAGGCTCTCCGGGCGGTCGAGCCGTCGCCGCTTGCCATCGACCGCAACGCGGTAACCCTCGAACCCACCTCGGCTGAGGTCGACGTCGTGGCCTTCGAGGCCTTGGTGGCCGAGGGCTCTCCGGAGGGCCTCGCGCAGGCGGCCGAGCTCTACGCGGGGGATTTCCTCGCCGGGCTCGCGGTCCACGCGCCGGTCTTCGAAGACTGGCTGCGCGGCCAGCGGGCGCGCCTGCGCGGGCTCGTGATCGGCGCTCTCGGCAGGCTGCTGGCCGACCAGGCCGAGACCGGGCTGCGCGACGAGGCGGTCGCGCTGGCCGGACGTCTGATCGCCTTGGACCCGGCGCACGAGCCGGCCCACCGGACACTCATGCGGCTTTACGCGCAAGCCGGGCAGCGCGAAGCGGCGCTGCGCCAGTACCAGACCTGCCGCAAGCTGTTGCGGCGCGAGTTCGCCGTCGAACCGGACGCCGAGACAGAGCAGCTGGTCGCGGCGATCCGCAACGGCATGCCGGAACCGGCTGCGCGTGCCGTGGACGCGCCGGCGGCCTCACGGCCCGCGCCCGTCCTCTCCGAACACGGCGGCGAAGCCGCGAACGAAGCCGTCTTCGACGAGCGAGGCGCAGGCGCGCGCGGGCCGTGGCGCTGGCGTAGGGCGGCGCTTGCCGCGGTCCTTGCCGTGTTCGCGGCCGGCGGCCTAGCCGCCTGGCTGTGGCCCTGGGAATCGCGGGTCGAACCCGCCTCGGAGGCCAAAATGGCCTTCCCCCTGCCCGACCGGCCCTCGATCGCCGTCCTGCCCTTCGCCAACCTGAGCCGCGACCCAGAGCAGGACTACTTCGCCGAGGGCTTGACCGATGACCTGATCACCGAGCTGGCCAAGCTCGACGGCCTCTTCGTCATCGCCCGCAACTCGAGCTTCGCCTACAAGGACAAGCCCGTCGCCATCCGGCAGGTGGCCGAGGCGCTCGGCGTGCGCTTCGTGCTCGAGGGCAGCGTGCGGCGCGCCGGGGGCCAGGTGCGGGTCAATGCCCAGCTGATCGACGCCCTTTCCGGCTTCCACCTCTGGGCCGAACGCTACGACGACTCCCTGGACAAGGTCTTCGCGCTGCAGGACAAGATAGCGCGCGATGTCGCGGCCGCGCTCGGGATGACTCTGCCCGCCGGGATGCGGGCAGGCGTGGCCTCGGCCCTGACCGGCAACCCGGCGGCCTACGATGCGTTTCTGCGCGGCTGGCAGTACGCCCGGATCTACGACGCGACGGAACACGCCAAGGCGATCGCCCATCTGGAGCGGGCGATCGAGCTCGATCCCGGCTATGGCCGTGCCTATGCCGCGCTTGCCCATGTCTACTGGCTCACCTTCGCCGCCGGATGGCAGAAGTCGCTGGGGCTGACGCAGAAGGAGGTAATGGATCTGACGGTTCACTACCTGCGCCGGGCCATGAAGCACCCGACGCCCCTTGCCCATAGCGTCGCGCTTCACGTGCATTACATCCGCGGTGAATACGAGCAGGGTTTCGCGGCGGCCAAGAAAGCGATCGCCTCGGGCATGGCCGATGCCGACAGCTACGATGCCATGGTCAAGGCCTATCTCTATACCGGCCGTCCCGCCGAGGCGCTCGAGGTGCTGGAACGGGGCGCGCGGCTCGATCCGCTCAATCCGAAAAGCTTCATCTGGCGGCGCGGGCAGGTGCTCTATCATCTAGGCCGCTTCGAGCAGGCGGCCGAGCAGTTCAGGCTGGCGTTAGAGGTCGGCGACGATTTCACCGACACGCACATGTACCTGGCCGCGGCCTATGGCCAATTGGGCAAGGCCGACGAAGCGCAGGCCGAGATCGAGCGGATCAAGACCAAGCAGAGGGCGGAGGCGTGGAGCTACAGCGTTCTCTCGGTCGACAGCTGGGCCTTCAAGTCGGAGAAAATCCGCCGCCAGTTCCGCGCCGGTTTGCGCAAGGCCGGCCTGGAGGAGATCCCCTGGGGCTTCGACCCGGGTTCACCCGACCTGGTGCGCGGCGCCGATCTCAGGGCGGTCTATGTCGGGCGTACGATCAAGGGCACCGACGCCCAGTCGGGCCAGGACCGTTGGATCTCGATCGCCCGGGACGGCATGGCCACCAGCCGCATCGGCGATCTGGTCGACACCGGGGTGGTCGACGGCTGGCGGGACGACAAACTGTGCATCTGGTGGCAGGGCGAGGGCCGCGTCTGCGTCGTCACCTTCCGCAATCCCAACGGCGCGCCCGAGCGGTTCGACGAGTACCTCTACGTCTATTTCGGCGGCGTGATCCCCTTCTCGCCGATCGAGGAATAGGCCGCTCGCCTTCTGCCACAACTAGGCGCGTTTTACCCGGCAATGGGCCAACAAGAGCTCGAGGGGATTGTGGCGGCTCCCCCCTAAGG
>JBFJPL010000009.1:0-70085 GCA_041617155.1 Kiloniellales bacterium | reverse complement strand
GAACGGGCGTTACAGGGCCTGGCTTGGCTCGGCCGACAGCGATGCAAAAGCCGCGAGCCTGTGGGAACAGACGCGCCAGCGCCATCCCGAGCTATTTTCCGATACCGGCGTGGACGTCAGCCGGGTCGACCTGGGCAACGGCAACGCGCTGTTCCGCATTCTGGTCGGGCCGCTCGACAGCCGGCGCGCGGCCAAAGCATTGTGCCAGCAGCTGCGGGCCGCCGAGCCTGGTGCGTTTTGCAAGGTGAAGGCACAAAAGTAGCGCGGCCAACAATACGGGGGAGGAAAAGATGGCGCACGGCGGGTCTCTGAAGGCGCGGCTCAGCTCGGGCGACCGGGCGATCGGCTGCTGGCTCCATCTGCTTTCGCCGACCGCCGCCGAAATCATCTCCCAGGCCGGCTACGATTGCGTGATGATCGACCTCGAGCACGGCGCGGCCACCTACGTCGATGCGATCTCGCTCATGCAAGCCGTACAGGGGCGGGATTGCGCACCGCTGTTGCGTGTGCCGGCCAACGATCCGGTCGAGATCAAGCGGGCGCTCGACACCGGAATTGCCGGGATCATGATTCCGGCGGTGAATTCGAAAGCCGAGGCGAAGGCCGCCGTCGAGGCCTGCCGCTATCCGCCCGACGGCAGCCGGGGCATGGCGCCGACCCTGGTGCGGGCTGCCGACTACGGCGTCGATTGGCGCGGCTATGTCGAGCGGGCCAACGACGAGCTCCTGGTGATCTGTCAGATCGAGACCGGGGCCGCGGTCGATGACGTGGCCGAGATCGCCGCCGTCGAAGGTGTCAACATGCTTTTTCTGGGCCCATTCGACCTGTCCGCCAGCCTCGGCCATCTGGGCGCGCCGGACCACCCGGAGGTGCTGGCGCGCATCGCCTCGGTCGAGCAGGCGGCCAAGGCGGCCGGTGTGCGCCTCGGCGGCATTCCGACTCCGGAGCGCACCGCCGAGGTGCTCTTCGCGGCCGGCTACGACCTGGTGTTGGCCGACTTCGACGTCCTGATGCTGCGCGACGCGGCGCGGGCCAGCGTGGCACGCCTGCGCGCCGCCCAGGAACGTTGAGACCCGATCCATGACGCTCGAGGGCAGCGCTGGCGCATGGGGCGAGCGCAACCGTTCGGCGCTGCTATCGGTCGATGAGATGACCCGTGCCGACGCCGCGGCGGTCGCCGCCGGCGTGCCCGGCGTCGAGCTGATGGAGCAGGCCGGCCGGGCCGTGGCCGAGGCGATCCGGGCGCGCTGGCAGCCCGATCCGCTTCTGGTGTGCTGCGGCCCCGGCAACAACGGGGGCGACGGCTTCGTGGTCGCCCGTCTCCTGTCGGCGGCCGGTTGGCCGGTTCGCCTCGCCCTGCTCGGCGAGCGCGACCGTCTCAAAGGCGATGCCGCCCACCACGCCGAGCGCTGGCCGGGTGAGGTCCTGACGCTTGCGCCCGAGGTGATCGGCGAGTGCCGGATCGTGGTTGACGCCCTGTTCGGCGCCGGCCTGAGCCGCGGGCTCGAGGGCGCCGCGCGCGCCGTGATCGAGGAACTGGCGGCCCGCGCGTTGCCGGTGGTCGCGGTCGACGTGCCGAGCGGCTTGGCCGGCGATACCGGCGCCGTGCTCGGCGACGTCTGTCCGAAGGCGGCGCTCACCGTCACGTTCTTTCGCAAGAAGCCCGGCCATCTGCTGCTGCCCGGCCGGGAACTTTGCGGCGACGTGGTGGTCGCCGACATCGGCATTCCCGACAGCGTCCTCGAGGCAATCGCGCCCGAGACCTGGGAGAACGCACCGGGCCTGTGGCTCGACGGCTATCCCTGGCGCCGGCCGGGCGATCACAAGTACCGCTTCGGCCACGCCCTGGTGCTCGGCGGGGCGACGATGACCGGTGCGGCCCGGCTGGCGGCCCGGGCGGCGCTTCGCGTCGGCGCCGGATTGGTGACCGTGGCCTGCCCGCGCGCGGCCATGCCGATCTACGCCCTCGGCATGCCCAGCGGCATTACCGAGCCGCTCGACCGGGCGGCGGATTTCGAGCGTCTGCTGGAGGACCCGCGGCACAACGCCGTCCTGCTCGGCCCCGGCAACGGCGTGACCGCGGAAACCCGGGACCGGGTGCTGGCCACGCTCGGCGCCGGCAAGGCGGTGGTGCTCGACGCCGATGCGCTTACCGTGTTTCAGGATCGACCCGATGCCCTGTTCGACGCGATCGACGGTCGCTGTGTTCTGACGCCTCACGAGGGCGAATTTGCCCGCCTGTTTCCCGATTTGGCCGGCGACAAGCTGAGCCGGGCGCGGCTGGCCGCTGAACGGAGCGGCGCCGTCGTCCTGCTCAAGGGTGCCGACACGGTCATCGCCGCGCCGTCAGGCAAGGCCGTGATTAATGCCAACGCGCCACCGGAATTGGCCACCGCCGGCGCCGGCGACGTGCTGGCCGGCTTGATTACCGGGCTGCTCGCGCAGGGCATGGAGGTATTCGATTCGGCCTGTGCCGCCGCCTGGCTACACGGCGCGACGGCTACATCCATCGGTCGAGGGATGATTGCCGAAGACATTCCCGAACGGCTACCTGAAACGCTTCGACGACTGACCCAAAAATAACACAATATCAATAATTTAATGGACCTTCCCTTAACCCGCCATTAACCCGCGGTCTCTACACTCGTGGATGGTTGTAACACATCCGGGTAATAACCGGACTCAATCAGGGAACGAGGCCATGCTTTCAGAAACCGTGGGCAGCTTTTTCCGCTCAGGTCCGAAGCCGGACGGCCGCCTGCCGGACATCGAAGTCGGCAAGCTCTATCGCCACATCGGACCCGGCAATCTTCAGGAGACCGCAAGAGTCATAGACGTCGGACCGGACGCGGTCGGCATTCCGCATGTTCGTTTCGAGGTCCTGGTCGAACGCTGCCGGGAACGACACAACAACTTCGCTGCTGTGCGCACGCTCAATCTCGAGACCTTCAGCACGTACTTCTCCGAGATCGTCGAAGCCTGACGCCTCGTCGCGCGGCGCCCCGCCAAAGGACTTTCCAAGGTCCGCCTCGCCGAAACGCGGGGCGGATTCGATTTGCGCGCTTTCCAACGCACTTGAGCGCCCACCCCGTTTCCTGAAAAGATGCACTGCTCGCCGCGCCGGGAGACCGGTCGGCCGGCGTGGCCCGTGGAGTGCATGGATGCCCAAGCTTATCGGTTCGCGGCGCGACGCCGCCGAAACTGACGTTCAGGCGCGAAAGCTGGCCTGCCTCGGTGCGCTGGAACGCAAGATCCTGTGGCTCGCCGCTTGGATGATTCACGACGCCAACCACCTGCGCGCCAGCCGCGACGGACTCAAGGTCGGCGGGCACCAGGCCTCCTCGGCCTCGGTGGTCACCTTGATGACGGCCCTCTACCTCGATGTCCTGGCTCCGGAAGACCGGGTTGCCGTCAAGCCGCACGCCAGCCCGGTGTTCCATGCCATCCAATATCTTCTAGGGCAGCAGTCGCTCGACCAGCTGCAGCGGTTCCGAGCTTTCGGCGGCGCGCAGTCCTATCCGTCGCGCACCAAGGATCTGGACGACGTCGATTTCTCGACCGGCTCGGTCGGCCTCGGCGTCGCCATGACCAGCTTCGCCAGCCTTGTACAGGACTATGTCCGGCTCAAGAGCTGGGCGCCGAAAGACCTCGCCGAAGGCCGCATGGTGGCGCTGGTCGGCGACGCCGAACTGGACGAGGGCAACATCTACGAGGCGCTGCTCGAGGGGTGGAAGCACGATCTGCGCAATTGCTGGTGGGTGATCGACTACAACCGGCAGAGCCTCGACGCGGTCATCACCGACCGGACGTTCAGCCGGATCGACCAGTTGTTCGCCAACATGGGCTGGCACGTGATTACCCTGAAGTACGGCCGCCGCCTGCAACGGGCCTTCGAACAATCCGGCGGCGGCGCGCTGCGCCAATGGATCGACGATTGCCCGAACTCGCTGTTCTCGGCGCTGACTTTCCAGGGCGGCGCCGCCTGGCGCCGGCAACTGCTGGCGGATATCGGCGACTCCGCTGGACTCAAGGGGCTGCTCGACCAATACGACGACGAGTCCCTAGCCGGCCTCATGACCAACCTGGCGGGCCACGACATGAGCAGCGTGCTCGAAGCGTTCCACGGTGTGCGAGACGACCGGCCGACCTGCTTCCTGGCTTACACCATTAAGGGCTTCGGCCTGCCATTCGCCGGTCACAAGGACAACCACGCGGGTCTCATGAACCCGGACCAGATGGCCGAGTTCAGGCGGCGCAACAAGGTCCCGGAAGGCGCCGAGTGGGAGCGCTTCGCCGGCCTCGACCATCCGGTCGAGGAGCTGGAGGCCTTTCTGGCTCAGGTGCCCTTCGCGGAGCGCGGAGCGCGTCGGACCAAGGCGCCGGCGGTTCCGGTACCGCTGTCCCTGGCCATGCCCGGCGGCGGGCCCCAATCCACGCAGGAAGGCTTCGGCAAGGTACTGGCCGAGCTGGCCCGCGAGCAGAGCCCCTTGGCGGAGCGTATCGTCACGACCTCGCCCGACGTGACCGTGTCGACCAATTTGGGCGGCTGGGTCAATCGCCGGGGCATCTTCGACCGCCATTCGCGCGCCGACACCTTCAGGGAACAGAAGGTGGTCTCGGCCCAGCGCTGGGCGATGTCTCCGGACGGCCAGCATATCGAACTGGGTATCGCGGAAAACAACCTCTTCATCCTGCTGGCCGCGCTTGGCCTGGCGCACGAACTTTTCGGGGTTCGCCTGCTGCCCGTGGGCACGCTCTACGACCCCTTTATCCAGCGTGGGCTGGATGCGCTCAACTATGCCTGCTACCAGGACGCCCGATTCATGGTGGTCGCGACGCCGTCGGGCATCACCCTGGCCCCGGAAGGCGGCGCCCACCAATCGATTGCCACGCCCCTGATCGGCATGGCCCAGGACGGCCTGGCGGCCTTCGAGCCGGCCTTCGTCGATGAGCTCGCCACGATCATGACGTGGGCTTTCGACTATATGCAGCGCGACGGCAGCCGGCCAGCGGGAAACGACTGGCTGCGCGACTCCACGGGCGGGTCGGTCTACCTGCGGCTCTCGACTCGGCCGTTGCCGCAGCCCGAAAGAGAGATCGGCGCGGTCCTGCGCCGGGACATGATCGGCGGCGGCTACTGGCTGCGGGCGCCGGCGCCCGGGGCTGAGCTGGCGATCGTCTTTACCGGGGCCGTGGCGCCCGAGGCGATCGAGGCACACAACCAGACCCTGGAGGATCTGCCCGGCGCCGGCCTGCTCGCGGTTACCTCGGCCGACCGCCTGAATGCGGGCTGGCACGCCGCGGAACGCGACCGCCGCGCCGGGCACGGCGCGGCCCGCTCGCAGGTCGAGGCGCTGCTCGCGCCGCTGGCCGACGATGCCGGGCTGGTCACCGTCTTGGATGGCCATCCCGCGACCTTGAGCTGGCTGGGCGCGGTGCGGGGCCACCGGGTGCAGGCATTGGGCGTCGAGCATTTCGGACAGTCCGGCGATATCGCGGCGCTCTACCGTCGATATGGAATCGATCAGGAGGCCATTCTGGAGGCCTGTGCGGCAGCCTGTTTGGACCGTCGCGGCCGCTGATCGCGGGGCCGCGAAGAGCTGTTGCGAGTACGGCGCGAGCGCTGCTTGTGACGGCGATTTGGCCGTGCTATACACCGGCGCCTTACGCGGCCACGCGGGCGTGGCGGAACTGGTAGACGCGTCAGGTTTAGGTCCTGGTGAGGCAACTCGTGGGGGTTCGAGTCCCTCCGCCCGCACCAGCTTTGGACTGGCTTGGGGTGAGGCTGGACGCCACCTCGGGGTAGATTCGGAAATCCGAGCGATGATAAGCGGAAAATGGGAGAGGCCGAGCCGGCAATGAACGTCACGGAAACACAGACCGACGGCCTGAAGCGTGAGTACAAGGTCGTCATCGAGGCCAAGGATATCGCCGAGAAACTGGAGCACCGGCTTCAAGAGATCGGCCAGCAGGTGCGTGTGCCGGGTTTCAGGCCGGGCAAGGTTCCGGTACAGATCCTCAAGCAGCGCTACGGCTCGTCCGTGATGGGCGAGGTCGTGGAGCGCGCGGTCAACGACAGCTCGACCCAGGCCATCAACGAGCGGGGCTTGCGGCCGGTCCTGCAGCCAAAGATCGAAATCGTGGCCTTCGCCGAAGGCAAGGACCTGGAATACACCATGGCCCTCGAGGTCATGCCCGACATCAAGATGATGGACTTTGCCGAGATAGCGGTCGAGCAGGCGGTCGTCCAGGTGCCGGAAGACGAGGTCGAAACTGCCCTCGAAAGGATCGCCGCCAACCAGAAGACGACCCAGGCGCTGGCCAAGCCGCGCAGGGCCCAATCGGGCGACGTTTTGGTGATCGATTTCCGCGGCTCGGTGGACGGTGAAGAACTGCCCGGCATGGCGGGCGAGGGGCATCACCTGGAGCTCGGCTCGAACCGCTTCATCGCGGGCTTCGAGGAGCAGCTGATCGGTGCCGACAAAGGCGACGATCGCACGATCAAGGTGACCTTTCCGGACAGCTATGCGAACGACAAGCTGGCCGGTCAGGAGGCGGTTTTCGAGGTCAAGATCCAGGATATTCTGGAAACCTGTCCAGCCGAGATCAACGATGCGCTGGCCACGGCACTGGGTGAAGAGAGCCTGGAAAGGCTTAAGGCCAAGGTGCGCGAGCAGATCGAACGTGACTACGAGCAGCTGGCCCGGGGCCGCCTCAAGCGCGCGTTGCTGGATCAGTTGGCCGATGCCCACGATTTCCCCGTGCCGCCCGGCATGCTCGACGCCGAGTTCGATGTCATCTGGCGCCAGGTCAAGGAGGACCAGGAAAAAGGCCGGATGGACCCGGAAGACGAAGGCAAGGACGACGAGGCGCTCCAGCGCGAGTACCGCGCCATCGCCGAGCGGCGGGTCCGGCTCGGGCTTTTGCTCTCGGAAGTCGGCCGCCTGAACGGCATCGACGTGACCAAGGAGGAGCTGAACCGGGCCCTCATGCAGGAAGCTCGGCGCCATCCCGGCCATGAGAAAGAGGTTTTCGATTTCTATCAGAAATCGCCGGAGGCCCTGTCCAACCTGCGTGCGCCGATTTTCGAGGACAAGGTGATAGACTTCATCACCGCCCTGGCGAAGGTGACCGAACGAAAGATGACGCCTCAGGAGCTCCAGGACGAGGAGGCAGCGCGCGAGTCGGCCGGCAAACCGTCAGGCGCCGAAAAGAAGGCTGCCAAAAAGCCGGCGGCCAAGAAGGTTAAAACGGTGCAAGCCAAATCGGGTGCCACTGAGAAGAGCACTGGCAAGAAAGCGAACAAGAGCAACTGAGGGAAGCCGAGGCTAGCACCCGAGGCGAAACCGGAAAGACTTGGCCAAACACATGAACAACATCTACGAAACGACGATGAACACGCTCGTGCCCATGGTGGTCGAGCAGACCAACCGCGGCGAACGTTCGTACGATATCTATTCCCGCCTGCTGAAGGAACGGATCATCTTTCTCACCGGGCCGATCAACGACGTGGTGGCCAGCCTGGTGTGCGCCCAGCTGCTGTATCTCGAATCGGAGAACCCCAAGAAGGATATCGCCTTCTATATCAACTCTCCGGGCGGCATCGTGACCTCCGGGTTGGCGATGTACGACACCATGCAGTACATCCGCCCCGACGTCTCGACCGTGTGCATCGGCCAGGCGGCGTCCGCCGGTTCGCTGCTGCTGGCGGCCGGCACCAAGGGCAAACGCTATTCCCTGCCGAACGCCAAGATCATGGTGCATCAGCCGTCCGGCGGATTCCAAGGGCAGGCGACCGATATCGAAATTCACGCCAAGGAGATCCTGGCGACTCGAAGTCGGCTGAATGAGATCTACGCGCAGCACACTGGCCAGCCGCTATCGGCGGTTGAGGATGCCATGGAGCGCGACAAATTCCTGACCGGTCGGGAGGCGATGGAATTCGGCATCATCGACAGCGTCGTCACACGGCACGAAATGCCCGATGACGCCGGTGGTAGGGGCAAGTCAGGTTCGGGAAAAGGCTCTGATTCTTAAGGGTTTTAGCCCTTAGTAACAGCGTCGTTAAGAATATATTGAGCGCTAAGGACTAGTCTTACTCAGGCCGCGCGGCTAAAGTCGCGGCGGCTTGAACGCCCGTCGGTAAAGGCGCGACAAGATATAGTGTTTTTGTCGTTGTGTGCCGGTGGTCCGTTTGTCTAGGATGGCCGAGTCGGACCAAGGGGCTCGAGACGAGACGGCATGACAAAATCGAGCAATAGCGATTCAAAAAATACCCTCTACTGTTCTTTCTGTGGAAAGAGCCAGCATGAGGTGCGCAAGCTCATTGCCGGCCCGACCGTGTTCATTTGCGATGAATGTGTCGAGCTTTGCATGGACATTATTCGCGAGGAACACAAGACCACGCTGGTCAAGTCCCGTGACGGCGTACCGACGCCACGCGATATCTGTAATGTGCTGGACGATTATGTAATAGGTCAGAGTCATGCAAAGCGTGTCTTGTCCGTGGCGGTCCACAATCATTACAAGCGGTTGGCTCACGGCTCCAAGAACAACGATGTCGAGCTGGCCAAGTCGAATATCCTACTGATCGGCCCGACCGGCTGTGGCAAGACCCTTCTGGCCCAGACCCTAGCCCGGATACTCGACGTGCCCTTTACCATGGCCGATGCGACCACCTTGACCGAGGCGGGTTATGTCGGCGAGGACGTTGAGAATATCATCCTGAAACTGCTGCAGTCCGCGGACTACAACGTGGAACGGGCCCAGCGCGGCATTGTCTATATCGACGAGGTCGACAAGATCAGCCGCAAGTCGGACAACCCCTCGATCACACGAGATGTTTCCGGCGAAGGCGTGCAGCAGGCCCTGCTCAAGATCATGGAGGGCACGGTCGCGTCCGTACCGCCGCAGGGCGGTCGCAAGCACCCTCAGCAGGAGTTCCTGCAGGTCGATACCACCAATATCCTGTTCATCTGCGGCGGCGCCTTTGCCGGCCTCGAGAAGATCATTGCCCAGCGCGACAAGGGTTCCTCGATCGGATTCGGCGCCGACGTACAGGCGCTGGACGAGCGTCAAACTGGCGAAATTCTCAAGGACGTGGAGCCAGAGGACTTGCTGAAATTCGGCCTGATACCCGAGTTTGTCGGCCGCCTGCCCGTGGTCGCTACGCTCGAGGATCTGGACGAATCCGCGCTGATCGAGATCCTGACCCAGCCGAAGAACGCCTTGGTCAAGCAATACGAACGCCTGTTCGAGATGGAAGACGTGGCGCTTCAGTTCACCGACGATGCGCTGAAGGCCATTGCCCAGAAGGCGATCGCCAGAAAGACCGGCGCCCGGGGTCTCCGCTCGATCATGGAAAGCATCTTGCTCGAGCCGATGTTCGATCTGCCGGGCCTGGAAGGGGTCGAAGAGATCGTGATAAACCGCGATGTCGTCGAGGAGGGGCGGGCCCAGCCGCTCTACATTTACACCGACCGGCGCGAGGATGTGGGCAGCAGCGCCTAGCCTTGCCGACCCGACTTGCCGGCGATGCCCCTTGAACTCTCCGGCGGTATCCACAATTTGCTACGTCGAGGGTGGAACACATGCTAGATAGTGTTCTGCGTCCCTACAGGCTCTATCAAAGCGCCCAAGCGGCCAAGAGGACACATGCTAGAACTCCCAAGGGGCAACTTGTTCCCGGTACTACCGCTACGCGACATCGTGGTTTTCCCGCACATGATTGTGCCGCTCTTCGTCGGGCGCGAGAAGTCCGTGCGGGCGCTCGAAGACGTTATGAAGGACGACAAACAGATCCTGCTGGTCACCCAGAAGAACGCGACGCAGGACGACCCGACTCCGGCCGACATCTATTCGGTCGGCACGGTGGGAACGGTGCTGCAGCTGCTCAAGCTGCCCGACGGTACGGTTAAGGTGCTGGTCGAGGGCGGCCAGCGCGCGCGCATCATCAAATACAACGACAATCCGCATTTCTTCCAGGCCTATGCCGAGATCGCCCAGGATGACCCGGGCGAGGAGCGCGAGCTCGATGCCCTGGGTCGCACCGTGGTGGCGCAGTTCGAGCAATACATCAAATTGAACAAGAAGATCCCGCCGGAGGTGCTGGTATCGATCAACCAGATCGACGAGGCCAGCAAGCTGGCGGATACGGTCGCTTCGCACCTGTCTCTCAAGATTCCCGAGAAGCAGGAGCTGCTGGAAAGCGACACCATCAGCGCTCGGCTCGAGAAGGTCTACGCCTTCATGGAAGCCGAAATCGGCGTGCTCCAGGTGGAGAAGCGGATCCGCAACCGGGTCAAGCGCCAGATGGAGAAGACCCAGCGCGAGTACTACCTCAACGAACAGCTCAAGGCGATCCAGAAGGAGCTGGGCGAGGGCGAGGACGGCCGCGACGAGCTGTCCGAGTTGGAAGAAAACATCCGGAAGACCAAGCTGTCGAAGGAAGCCAGCGAGAAGGCGATCAGCGAACTCAAGAAGTTGCGCAGCATGAGCCCGATGTCGGCCGAGGCCACGGTGGTCCGCAACTACCTCGACTGGATCCTGAGCATACCCTGGAAAAAGCGGACCAAGATCAAGAAGGACATCAACAACGCCCACAAGGTCCTGGACGCCGACCACTACGGCCTCGACAAGGTCAAAGAACGGATCCTGGAGTACCTGGCCGTGCAGCAGCGCATGCGCAAGGTCAAGGGGCCGATCCTGTGTCTGGTCGGACCTCCGGGCGTTGGCAAGACCTCACTCGGCAAGTCGATCGCACGGGCCACGGGGCGCAACTTCGTGCGCATGAGCCTGGGCGGCGTGCGCGACGAGGCTGAGATCCGCGGCCATCGGCGGACCTACATCGGCTCCATGCCCGGCAAGGTCATTCAGGGCATGAAGAAGGCGAAGTCGTCCAACCCGCTGTTCCTGCTGGACGAGGTCGACAAGCTCGGCAACGACTGGCGCGGCGACCCATCCTCGGCCCTGCTTGAGGTCCTGGATCCGGAACAGAACAATGCTTTCAACGACCATTACCTGGAGGTCGACTACGACCTTTCCGACGTGATGTTCGTGACCACGGCGAACACCCTGCGTATGCCTCAGCCGCTGCTTGATCGCATGGAGATCATCCGCCTGCCCGGCTATACCGAGGACGAGAAGGTCGAAATTGCGAAGCGGCACCTGATCTCGAAGCAGATGAAGGACCACGGGATAAAACCTGCGGAGTGGTCGATCTCGGACGATGCCCTGCGCGATCTGATTCGCTACTACACGCGCGAGGCCGGGGTTCGCAACCTGGAGCGGGAGCTCGCCGGCCTGGTGCGCAAGGCGGTCAAGGAGATCGCCATGGGCAAGTGCGAAACGGTCAAGGTGACCCGGCGCAACCTCGATAAGTTTGCCGGCGTACAGCGCTATCGCTACGGCGAAGCCGAAATGGAGGACCTGCTGGGTGTCGCGACCGGTCTGGCCTGGACCGAGGTCGGCGGCGAACTGCTGCAAATCGAGTCGGTCACCGTGCCGGGCAAGGGCAAGGTGAGTTCGACCGGCAAGTTGGGCGACGTCATGAAGGAGTCGATCCAGGCTGCCGAGTATTTCGTCAAGAGCCGCGCCACGGCCTACGGCATCAAGCCGACCTTCTTCGAGAAGCAAGACATTCACGTTCACGTGCCCGAAGGCGCGACCCCGAAGGACGGTCCATCAGCCGGTGTCGCCATGGTAACCTCGATCGTTTCCGTGCTGACCGGTATTCCCATACGCCGGGATGTCGCCATGACCGGCGAGATCACCCTGCGCGGCCGTGTGCTGCCGATTGGCGGCCTCAAGGAAAAGCTGTTGGCGGCCCTGCGCGGCGGACTCAAGACGGTGGTCATCCCGAAGGAGAACGAGAAGGACCTGGCCGAGATTCCGGACAACGTGAAGCGCGGTTTGAAGATCATTCCGACGGCCACCGTGGACGAAGTCTTGGAACACGCTCTGGTAGAGAAACCGAGCCCGATCGAGTGGATTGAGCCCGAGCCGGTCGATCCGGTGTCGGCGTCCAAGGGCAAGGGCGAACGCGGCGGTCTCATCACTCACTGAGGCAACGGTAAGTGAATTGGCGCTAACCCCTCGCGAGCGTTCTGGTTTCCCATGCTACGCGTTTTACGTGTCTTCCATTGACGCTTCGCCGATGCGCGATCTAGACTTCGCTCGAGCTATCCGTGGCTGTGCGGCCGGTTCGGAAACTTGTCTTTAAGAGGGGGGTTGACGTGAACAAGAATGATCTCATCGCCGTCGTCGCAAATAACACCGGGCTTTCGAAGGCCGACTGCGTGAGGGCCGTCGATGGCGTGTTCGATGCCATCGCCGATTCACTCAAGGCCGGGGAGGAAGTTCGCCTGGTCGGCTTCGGGACATTCAATGTAACCCGTCGCAAGCAATCTCAGGGGCGCAATCCCCGCACCGGCGAACCCATAACGATTCCGGCTTCCAATCAGCCGAAGTTCAAGGCCGGCAAGGGCCTGAAAGAGGCCGTGAACTAGGGTCATGCGGTTTCGAGCCAGGTAGGCCGGTCGCCGCGGCAAGTCCGGTGCGGCCGATTTCTTTGGCGGACCCGGGACCAGCCGGCGGCCGCTTGAACGGGCGATTAGCTCAGTTGGTAGAGCACCTCGTTTACACCGAGGGGGTCGGCAGTTCGAGCCTGTCATCGCCCACCAATTCGGAATTGCAGGCCAGTCGTGTGTTCGGCTGGCCTTTTCTTTCGCTCCGGTGGGCCGGGCCCGGCATAAATCGCGATCGATTGTGACGGCGGTCAACGCCGCGCGTGACAAGAACGGTCAGGGTAGTGTCCGGTCCGGCAAGAACCGTGACCGCCGCTCACGCCGCCGGTTCCAACCATGCAGAAAGACCATATGCCGCGCCCAGCACAACCTCGGCGGCTGATCTGGGCCGAGCGTCTGGGCTACCCGAATCTATCTTTCCGAAACCCGCCCGGGTGGGCGCCTGAGCATCGTAACCGAGGTTCCAAACGGCGCCCGGGCCGCTGACGATGGGGACCTCTGGCGGGCTTTCCAGGGTCAAACCTCGGAGCGTAAGGTCAACCGGGCGGCGCTGGTCGGGCACCTCGTGAAGATCGGCCGCGTCGTTCGCTGCGCAGGTCCGTCCGGTGCGCTATCGACGACAGAGACCCCTCCGGACCGGCTTGTTAACGATTGATTAACCATATTTGGCTTACTTGGTTGGGTGACGACAAACGCAACGAGGAGGTGATTTGCTCGAGATAAGATTGTGGGCATGCCCTCGCGGCCAAACCCCGGACGGCGAGGGCATGCCGTTTCAGCGGTAAAATTGCCAACAGCAGGCCTCGCATCGAACGCGGGGCCTTTACTTTGTCCGCTATTGCGCTATCCGGGAGGTCGCGTGCCGCGGAGCCTCGAGGGTCCTATCAGGATGGCGCGGTACAGCGCGCCGCCCCGACCAGAAGAGTGATCGCCCCCGCCTTGTCGCTGAACGGCACCAGAATGCTGCGATAGAGCCGCCGGCGGCCTTCGCTGTCCTGGAATTCACCGCTGTCGACGACCGGATATTTGATCCGCAGCACTTCCGAGGTCAGACCGGTTGCCAGGCCAAGCGGCGTGTTGCCCGGAACGTCCGACACTTTGCGTGCGTCGGCAGCGACCTTCGAGTCGGAAGCGATCTTCTCGCCAATGTGACGAAAGCTCGCCTCGCCGGCCTCGACGGCCGGTTCGATCACGAAACAGTGGGCCCAAAGGTCGCTGATGGCCGCTGGGTCAAATCGCTCGACGGGGACATGGGTGTCCGACCCGCGCAGGGTCTGCCAGTAACCCATGAGCCGCATGTTGATCCGGCGCTCCTTGAGCGGCGAGGGCGGATCGCCCTGTGCCTCTTTCGCCCCGCGTCCGGTCGGTGGTTCGGTCATTCGCTCGCCGCCGTTCAATGGCTTACACTATGCCCTATCTAACACTAGATCCCGAGTCGGCCATGGGTTTTCGTACTGGCTATTGTAGCCGCGCGTATTTTTGCAATATCAGATGGGTAGCGCCGGCTACTAAACTTAGGTTGTAATATAGCCTTTGGGTCCGGCAAAACCTTCAGCGGCCGGCTTGACACCCATGGGGGCGTGGAGTACATCACGGCGGCCCCAAATGAGGGTTTGCCTATTGGGGGTGTAGCTCAGTTGGTTAGAGCGCTGGCCTGTCACGCCAGAGGCCGCGGGTTCAAGTCCCGTCACTCCCGCCACTTCCACACTAGGTTGGTCGAGCATGTTGCGTAGCGCAACGCCGTCTGCGGAGTCCGCTGCACCGTCCTACCGGCCAGCGTTTGTTCCTTTCCCAACGACCACGTTGGCTCTATATTTAATCTAATATTTCACGTGGGGGGTCGTGGTGTGTGCGCGGCCGGGGTGCTTTTTGCGACGCACTATGGCGAGGCGGAAAACGGTTGCGCGGAGGTCAGGTGATGGAGGGTCTGTTACTGGAATATCTGCCGATCCTGATCTTCCTCGGGATCGCCGTCGGGTTGTCGGGGCTGATGATCGTCGCCTCCTACATCATGGCGCCGCAGCGGCCCGACTCGGAAAAGGTGTCGGCCTACGAATGCGGTTTCGAGGCGTTCGATGACGCGCGCAGCAAGTTTGATGTGCGTTTCTATCTGGTCGCGATCCTGTTCATTATTTTCGATCTCGAGGTCGCCTTCTTGTTTCCCTGGGCGGTATCTCTCGGTGAAACCGGTGTTTTCGGGTTTTGGTCCATGTTTGTCTTCCTCGCCGTCCTGACCATCGGCTTTATCTACGAGTGGAAGAAGGGAGCCCTGGAATGGGAGTGAAGACGCTGAGCGGCGGCGAGATCCAGGCGCCTCTTCCGGCCGGGCCCGAGCAGGACGCGGTCCTGCGCGCCGTGACCGGCGAACTGGAGGACAAAGGATTTGTCATTGCCCAATTCGATAAATTGGCCGCCTGGGCGCGCTCCGGATCGCTTTGGCCCATGACCTTCGGTCTGGCCTGTTGCGCGGTGGAAATGATGCACACCGCCTGCAGCCGCTACGACATCGATCGCTTCGGCTTGGTGTTCCGACCAAGCCCCCGGCAGTCCGACGTTATGATCGTCGCCGGCACCTTGACCAACAAGATGGCGCCAGCGTTGCGCAAGGTATACGACCAGATGCCCGAGCCCCGCTGGGTCATTTCCATGGGCTCTTGCGCCAACGGCGGCGGCTACTATCATTATTCCTATTCCGTGGTGCGCGGCTGTGACCGCATTGTGCCAGTCGACATCTACGTCCCCGGTTGTCCACCTACGGCCGAGGCGCTGCTGTACGGCATTCTGCAGCTCCAGAAGAAGATCAGGCGCGCCGGCGGCATTTCCTGATGATCGCTATCCCGCAATTCTGATTGCTAGGAGCCTAGGGTTTAAGGGTTATGAACCAGGCGTTGATCGATCTTGGCGACTACATCAGTGGCGCGCTGCCGGAAGACGTCTCGCGCGTCGGGGTGGCGCACGACGAACTCTCGCTGGTTACCTCGCCCGCGTCGATCATCAAGGTCCTGACCTTCCTGCGCGACGATCAGAACAGTCAGTTCAAACAGTTGATGGACGTTACCGCGGTCGACTATCCGGATCGCGAGCAGCGCTTCGAAGTGGTCTACAACCTGCTGTCGCTCAAGCATAACCTGCGGGTCCGCTTGAAGCTTCCGGCGGACGAGGAGACCCAGGTTCCTTCGGCCAGCCGGGTCTTCAACTCGGCGATCTGGTTCGAGCGCGAGGTCTGGGACATGTACGGGATTTTCTTTTCCGAGCATCCCGACCTTCGTCGGATTCTCACCGACTACGGCTTCGAGGGACACCCGCTGCGCAAGGACTTTCCGCTGACCGGATATGTCGAGGTGCGCTACGACGAGGATACCAAACGGGTGGTCTACGAGCCGGTCAATCTGATTCAGGAATTCCGCAGTTTCGATTTCATGAGCCCGTGGGAGGGCATGTTGCAGTTGCCCGGCGACGAGAAGGCGGCGGCGAACGGTGAGGGGGGCAGCGCCTGATGGCCGAAGCTCAGATCAAGCCGCTCACGCTCAATTTCGGGCCTCAGCATCCGGCGGCCCACGGCGTCCTGCGCCTCGTGCTCGAATTGGACGGCGAGGTAATCGAGCGCGCCGACCCGCACATCGGGCTGCTGCACCGGGGCACCGAGAAGCTGATCGAGTACAAGACCTATTTGCAGGCGGTGCCTTATTTCGACCGGCTCGACTACGTCGCACCGATGAACCAGGAACACGCCTTCGCGCTGGCGACCGAGAAGCTCTTGGGTATCGGCGTGCCCAAACGCGCGCAATACATCCGCGTGCTCTACAACGAGATCGGCCGCATCGCCAACCACTTGCTCAACATCACCACTTTCGCGATCGACGTGGGCGCCATGACGCCGATCCTTTGGGGATTCGAACAACGCGAAAAGCTCATGGAATTTTACGAGCGCGCCTCGGGTGCCCGTTTGCACGCCGCTTACTTCCGGCCCGGCGGCGTGCACCAGGACCTGCCGGCCGGCCTGCTCGACGACATCGGGCGGTTCTGCGAATCCTTTCCAAAGGTGATCGACGATTTCGACAATCTCTTGAGCGACAACCGAATCTTCCGCCAGCGCACGGTCGATATCGGTGTGGCCTCGGCGCAGGAGGCCTTCGACTGGGGCTTTACCGGCCCCATGCTGCGCGGCTCGGGCGTGGCCTGGGACCTGCGCAAGTCACAGCCCTACGAATGCTATGACGCGCTTGAATTTCAGATCCCGGTCGGCAAGAACGGCGATTGTTTCGACCGCTACATGGTGCGCATGGAGGAAATGCGCCAAAGCGTGAAGATCATCAAGCAGTGCATAGAAAAAATGCCCCAAGGACCGGTCCAGGTGCCCAACAGCAAGATCACGCCGCCGAAGCGCGGCGAGATGAAGCGCTCAATGGAGGCCTTGATCCACCACTTCAAGCTCTACACCGAGGGCTATCACGTGCCGCCTGGCGAAACCTATACGGCGGTCGAGGCGCCGAAGGGCGAGTTTGCTGTCTACCTCGTCTCCGACGGCACCAACCGGCCGTACAAATGCAAAATCCGTGCACCGGGTTTCGCTCATCTGGCGGCCATGGACTACCTGTGCCGCGGCCATATGCTGGCCGACAGCGTGGCGATCCTGGGGTCCATGGACATCGTGTTCGGCGAGGTCGACCGATGAAGGTAACAAGCTATTCCGAAGGCGAGGCGGGCGGCTTCGCCTTCACCGCGGACAACCTCAAGCGCGCGAAGCAGATTATCGGCCGCTACCCCAAGGGGCGGCAGGCGAGTGCGGTGATCGCGCTGCTCGACCTGGCGCAGCGTCAGAACGGCAACTGGCTGTCCGGCGAGGCCATCGAGTATGTGGCCAACATGCTGGAAATGGCGCCGATCCGAGTCTACGAGGTCGCAACCTTTTACACCATGTTCAACCTGAAGCCGGTCGGCCGGCATTTCATTCAGGTCTGCCGCACCACACCTTGCTGGCTGCGCGGTTCCGACGATCTGACCAACACCTGCCTGAGCAAGCTGGGCACCAAGCTTCGCGAGACCAGTCCAGACGGTCTCTTCACGGTGGTCGAGGTCGAATGCCTCGGCGCCTGCGCGAACGCGCCTATGGTACAGATCAACGACCTCTACTACGAGGACCTGACGGCCGAGCGTATGGCCGGCATCATCGATGATCTGAAGGCCGGCAAGGAGGTACCCATGGGCCCTCAAACCGGACGCCAGGGTTCGGCGCCCGAGGGCGGTCCGCAGACGCTTCTGGCCACGGCAAATGCCAGCGCGGCGGCCGAGCAAAGCGAGGGTGAGCCCTGATGCTTCAGGACAAGGATCGCATCTTCACCAATCTCTACGGCCAGGACGATTGGCAGCTTGCCGGTGCCAAGCGCCGCGGCGTCTGGGTCGATACCAAGGAACTCCTCGACCTGGGCCGGGATGAGCTGGTCGAGCAGGTCAAGTCTTCGGACCTGCGCGGCCGCGGCGGGGCCGGATTCCCGACCGGGCTCAAGTGGTCCTTCATGCCGAAGGAAAGCGACGGCCGGCCGTCCTACCTAGTGGTCAATGCCGACGAGTCGGAGCCCGGCACCTGCAAGGACCGCGAAATTCTACGCTATGACCCACACCGCCTGCTCGAGGGCTGCCTTGTGGCCGGATTCGCCATGGGTGCCTCGGCCTGCTACATCTACATCCGCGGCGAGTTTTTCAGCGAGGCCTCGCATGTTCAACGGGCGATCGACGAGGCCTACGAGGCTGGGCTGATCGGCAAGAACGCCTGCGGCTCGGGTTACGATTACGATATCTACCTCCATCGCGGCGCCGGCGCCTACATCTGCGGCGAGGAAACCGCGCTGCTCGAAAGCCTCGAAGGCAAGAAGGGCCAGCCGCGTCTGAAACCGCCATTCCCGGCGGCGGTCGGTCTGTACGGTTGCCCGACCACCGTGAACAACGTCGAGACCATCGCCGTGGTGCCCGAGATCCTGCGCCGCGGGGTCGACTGGTGGACCTCGCTCGGCCGGCCGAGGAACACCGGTACCAAGATCTTCAGCATCTCCGGCCACGTCGAGAAGCCGTGCAACGTGGAAGAGGAGATGGGCATCCCGCTGCGCGAGCTGATCGAGAAGCACTGCGGCGGCGTGCGCGGCGGCTGGAACAACCTGCTGGCGGTGATCCCCGGCGGCTCCTCGGTGCCGTGCCTGCCGAAACCGACCTGCGATTCCATCCTGATGGACTTCGACTCGCTGCGCGAGGCCAAATCCGGGTTGGGCACGGCGGCCGTCATCGTCATGGACAAGTCAACCGATATCGTCGCGGCGATCGAGCGCTTGGCGCACTTTTACATGCACGAAAGCTGCGGCCAGTGCACGCCCTGCCGCGAAGGCACCGGCTGGATGTGGCGGGTCCTCAAGCGAATGATCAAGGGCGAGGCGGACCTGGAGGAGATCGACCTGCTGCTGGACGTTTCCTATCAGGTCGAGGGCCATACCATTTGCGCCTTGGGCGATGCCGCGGCCTGGCCCATCCAGGGTCTGATCCGGCATTTCCGGCCCGAGTTGGAGCAGCGCATCAAGGCCAACAAGAGCAGCGGCCTGGCGGCGGCGGAGTAGGGGAGCGCGATGCCGAAGCTGACCATAGACGACCGCGAAATCGAGGTGCCGAGCGGCCTGACAGTGCTCCAGGCCTGCGAGCTCGCCGGCGTCGAGATCCCCCGCTTCTGCTATCACGAGCGGCTTTCCGTTGCGGGTAATTGCCGCATGTGCCTGGTGGAGATGGAACGAGCGCCCAAGCCGATCGCCTCCTGCGCCATGCCGGTCGCCGAAGGCATGGTGATCAAAACAGATACGCCGACCGTCAAGAAGGCGCGCAAGGGCGTGATGGAGTTCCTGCTGATCAATCACCCGCTCGACTGCCCGATCTGCGACCAGGGCGGCGAATGCGATTTGCAGGATCAGGCGATGGCTTACGGCTTTGACCGCAGCCGCTATGAAGAGAACAAGCGCGCGGTGCCGGACAAGTACATGGGCCCGCTGATCAAGACCATCATGACTCGCTGCATCCACTGCACCCGCTGCGTTCGCTTCAGTACGGAGATCGCCGGAGTCGAGGAGATGGGTGCCTTGGGCCGCGGCGAACACATGGAGATCACCACGCTGGAGAAAGCGGTCGGGTCGGAACTATCCGGCAACCTGGTCGACATCTGCCCGGTCGGGGCCCTGACCTCGAAGCCCTACGCCTTCTCGGCCCGTTCGTGGGAGCTTAGGAAGACCGATTCGGTCGATGTGCTGGACGCGGTCGGCTCCAACATTCGGGTCGACTGCCGGGGCCGCGAGGTGATGCGAGTGCTGCCTCGGCTGCACGAGGATATCAACGAGGAATGGATAGCCGACAAGACGCGTTATGCCTGCGACGGCTTGCGCCGGCAGCGGCTCGACCGGCCTTATGTGCGCGACGTCGAGGGCAAGCTTCGGGCGGCTTCCTGGGACGAGGCTTTTGGCGCCATCGCCAAGAAGTTGGCCGCGCTGAAGGGCGAGCAGATCGCGGCGATCGCCGGCGACCTGTGCGATGCCGAATCCATGCTCGCCTTGAAGGACCTGGTAACCGCCCTGGGGTCGAGCAATCTGGACTGCCGGCAGGACGGCGCCAAGCTCGACCCCCGAACCCGCGCCGGCTACCTGTTCAACACCGGCATCGCCGGGATAGAGCAGGCCGACGCCGTGTTGCTGGTCGGCACCAACCCGCGCTGGGAAGCGCCCATGATCAATGCCCGCCTGCGCAAGCGATTTCTCGCGGGCGGGCTGCCGGTCGGCCTGATCGGTGTGCCGGCCGATCTCAGCTATCAGATCGACCATCTGGGCGCCGGTCCGGACACCTTGAAGGAGCTGGCCAACGGCAAGGGCGCCTTCGCCAAGACCCTGAAGGCAGCCGAGCGGCCGATGATCGTTCTGGGCAGCGCGGCGCTGCGGCGGTCGGACGGCGCGGCTATTCTCGCCCTGGGCCGGAAAGTGGCGGAGACCTTCGACATGGTGAAGGAGGGTTGGAACGGCTTCAACCTGCTGCACGTCGCTGCGGCACGCGTCGGCGGCCTCGAGCTCGGCTTCGTGCCGGGCGAGGGCGGGCGCGACTTCGCCGGGATCCTTGAAGGCACCGCAAGCGGTGCGATCGAAGCGGTTTTCCTGCTGGGCGCCGACGAGATCGACATGACGGCCCTGGGCAAGGCCTTCGTGATCTACCAGGGGCACCACGGCGACGCCGGCGCGCACCGGGCCGACGTGATTCTGCCGGGTGCCGCCTATACCGAGAAGAACGGTACCTATGTGAATACCGAGGGCAGGGTCCAACTCGGCCGTTTGGCCGGATACCCGCCAGGCGATGCACGCGAGGACTGGACCATTCTGCGGGCGTTGTCGGAGGTCGTCGGGCAGCGCTTGCCATACGACAATCTGGGACAACTTCGCCAGCGCCTGATCGCGCTCAACCCGATCTTCGCCGCGGTCGACCAGATCGAGCCGGCCGCCTGGGAACCGTTCGGCGAGGAAGGGCCGATCGACACCGCGCCCTTCGCGGCGGCGATAGACAACTACTACATGACCGATCCGATCAGTCGGGCATCGGAGACCATGGCGCAATGCAGCCAAGCTCTCATGCGCGCCGACCGGCCGGAGGCAACGGGTACCGATGGCTGAGTTTGCCGCCTTGCTGGACTGGCCCTTCTGGAACACCTACGCGGGCCAAGGGATCATTATCGTCGCTCAGATCGTCGCGATTCTGGTGCCGCTGCTGCTTGGCGTCGCCTATCTGACCTATGCCGAGCGCAAGGTAATCGCCGCCATGCAACTCAGAAAGGGCCCGAATGTGGTCGGCCCCTTCGGTCTGCTGCAACCGATCGCCGACGGCGTGAAACTGCTGTTCAAGGAAACCATCCTGCCGGCCGGCGCCAACCGGGTGGTTTTCGTCGCTGCGCCGATGCTGACCTTTATACTGGCGATGATCGGCTGGGCGGTGATTCCTTTCGACGCCGGAGTGGTGCTGGCCGACATCAACGTCGGTATCCTTTATCTCTTCGCTATTTCATCGCTTGGGGTCTACGGCGTGATCATGGCCGGCTGGGCCTCCAACTCCAAGTATCCTTTCCTGGGAGCGTTGCGCTCGGCCGCGCAAATGGTGTCCTACGAGGTCTCGATGGGCTTCGTGATCATCACCGTGCTGCTTTGTGTCGGTTCCCTCAACCTGACCGACATCGTGCTGGCGCAACAAGGACCCTACGGCCTGTTCAGCTGGTATTGGCTGTGGCTGCTGCCGATGTTCGTGATCTTCTTCGTCTCGACGCTGGCCGAGACCAACCGGTCACCCTTCGATTTGCCCGAGGGCGAGTCGGAGCTGGTCGCCGGATTTTTCGTCGAATACTCCTCCATGACCTTCGCGCTGTTTTTCCTCGGCGAGTACGCCAACATGATCCTGATGAGCGCGATGACCACAATCCTGTTCCTGGGCGGTTGGTTGCCGCCGTTCGACATCGCGCCGTTTAACTGGATACCGGGCCCGCTCTGGCTGGCCGCCAAGATCGCGTTGTGCCTCTTCGTGTTCCTGTGGGTGCGTGCGACCTTTCCGCGCTATCGTTACGATCAACTGATGCGCCTGGGCTGGAAGGTGTTCCTGCCGTTCTCGCTGCTGTGGGTCGTGGTGACGGCCGGAGTACTGGTGGCCTTCGACCTGTTGCCGAAGGGCTAAGCACGGGATGTTCATGCGCCGCGAAACCGGGAAAGCTTGAAGACCATGTCCATTATCGATCGGGGCCTTCGTAGTCTGTTGCTGAGCGAGCTGCTGTCCGGCATGTCGCTCACCCTGCGCTACCTCTTCAGGCCCAAGGTGACGCTAAACTACCCGCACGAGAAAGGCCCCTTGAGCCCGCGGTTTCGCGGCGAGCATGTCTTGCGCCGCTATCCCAACGGCGAGGAGCGCTGCATTGCATGCAAGTTGTGCGAGGCGATCTGCCCGGCCCAGGCCATCACCATTGAGGCCGAACCGCGCGCGGATGGCAGTCGCCGCACGACGCGTTACGACATCGATATGACCAAGTGCATCTATTGCGGATTTTGCCAAGAAGCCTGTCCGGTCGATGCCATCGTCGAGGGACCGAACTTCGAGTTCGCGACCGAGACCCGGGAGGAGCTGTTCTACAACAAGGAAAAGCTGCTGGCGAACGGCGACCGCTGGGAATCCGAAATCATGCAGAACATCGCGCTCGACGCGCCTTACCGCTAAGCCTGAGCGCTCGTCCGGAAGACATTGGGGAGGAGGGATCTTGCAAGCCGACGCGAAATCAGTGAAGGAGCGCCTGAAGTGATCATCCAGGCGCTGGCCTTCTACCTTTTCGCCTTCGTGGCCGTGGCCTCCGCGATGATGGTGATTTCCGCCCGCAATCCCGTGCACTCGGTGCTGTTCCTGATCCTCGCGTTCTTCAATTCGGCCGGCCTCTTCGTACTCATGGGAGCCGAGTTCCTGGCAATGATCCTGGTGGTGGTCTATGTCGGCGCCGTCGCGGTCCTGTTTCTCTTCGTGGTGATGATGCTCGACATCAACTACGTCGAGATGCGCCAGGGCTTCCTTCAGTACCTGCCCATCGGCGGGCTGATCGGCCTTATCCTCCTGGTCGAGTTGACGCTGGTCGCCGCCGCCTGGGTCGCCACGCCGGACCCGGCAGGCCAGGCGAGCCAGCCGATCCCGCCGATCGAGCAGACCCACAACACCGAGGCGCTCGGCAACGTGCTCTATACGGACTACATCTACCTGTTCCAGGCCGCGGGACTGATTCTATTGATCGCGATGATCGGCGCCATCGTCCTGACCCTACGCCGGCGCGAGGGCGTGCGCCGTCAGTCGATCGGCGGCCAGGTCGGCCGCACCCGGGAAGAGTCGATCGAGATCAAGGACGTGCCGACCGGGAGCGGGGTCTGAGCGATGCTGGAAATCGGCTTGGCCCATTACCTGACGGTTGCCGCGATTCTCTTCACCTTGGGGATTTTCGGCATCTTCCTGAACCGCAAGAACGTGATCATCATCCTAATGTCGATCGAGCTGATGCTGCTCGCGGTCAACATCAACCTGGTCGCCTTCTCTACCCATTTGCAGGACCTTACCGGACAGGTCTTCGCCATGTTCGTGCTGACCGTGGCGGCGGCCGAGGCGGCCATCGGCTTGGCGATCCTGGTGATTTATTTCCGCAACCGCGGGTCCATCGCGGTTGAAGATATCAACATGATGAAGGGCTGAGAGCCGCTATGGTATTGGACGTCGCCGTCGTCTTCCTGCCCTTTGTCGGTGCCATCATCGCTGGGCTGTTCGGCCGCCTGATCGGCGACCGGGGCGCGCAGCTCGTGACCTGCATTCTGATGTCTGTTTCCGCGCTCCTGTCGCTGGTCGTCTTCAACGACGTAGTGCTACGCGGCAACGTGCATGTTAGCGAGCTCTTCACCTGGATCGATTCCGGCAGCTTCGAGCTGTCCTGGGCACTCAGGCTGGACACCCTGACGGCGGTCATGCTCTCGGTCGTGACCGTGGTCTCGACCATGATCCACATTTATTCGATCGGCTACATGTCGCACGACAAGTCGATCCCGCGGTTCTTCTCCTACCTCAGCCTCTTTACCTTCTTCATGCTGATGCTGGTCAGCGCCGACAACTTCGTTCAGATGTTCTTCGGCTGGGAGGGGGTCGGCCTGGTTTCCTACCTGCTGATCGGCTTCTGGTACGAAAAGCCGAGCGCTTGCGCGGCGGCGATCAAGGCGTTTCTGGTCAACCGCGTGGGCGACGTCGGCTTCGCGCTCGGCATCATGGGCGCCTTCTTCATATTCGGCTCGGTCGGTTTCGATCAGGTGTTCGAGGCCGCGCCCTATTTCGCCGAGTCCCGCTTCGTGTTCCTCGGCATCGAGGGCCATGCGCTGACCGTGATCTGCATCCTGCTGTTCATCGGCGCCATGGGCAAGTCGGCGCAGCTCGGCCTGCACACCTGGCTGCCGGACGCCATGGAGGGCCCGACCCCGGTCTCCGCCCTGATCCACGCGGCCACCATGGTCACCGCCGGCGTCTTCATGGTCTGCCGCCTGTCGCCGATTTTCGAGTATTCGCCGATCGCCCTGGAGCTGGTGACCTACGTCGGCGCGATCACCGCCTTCTTCGCAGCCACGGTCGGGCTGTGTCAGAACGACATCAAGCGGGTGATCGCCTACTCGACCTGCAGCCAGCTTGGTTACATGTTCTTCGCCGCCGGGGTCTCGGCCTATGGCGCGGCGATCTTCCACCTGGGTACCCATGCCTTCTTCAAGGCGCTGTTGTTCCTGGGCGCCGGATCCGTCATCCACGCCATGTCCGACGAACAGGACATGCGCAAAATGGGCGGCCTGTGGAAGCGCATCCCGCAGACCTACGCGCTCATGTGGATCGGCAGCCTGGCCCTGGCGGGCATCGGCATACCCGGCACCTTCCTGGGCTTTTCCGGATTCTTCTCCAAGGACATGATCATCGAAGCCGCCTACGGCGCGCACAGCCGCCATGGGCTCTTCGCCTTCTGGGCCGGTATCGCGGCGGCCTTCATGACCGCCTTCTATTCCTGGCGCCTGATCATCATGACCTTCCACGGCAAGCCGCGCATGGATCAAGAGACCTGGGATCACGTCCATGAGTCCCCCAAGGTCATGATTCTGCCGCTGGTGGTCCTTGCCATCGGCGCGGTCCTGGGTGGCGCGGCCTACATCTGGATGGTCGGCGACGGACGCGTGGACTTCTGGAACGCCTCCCTCCTGGTCCTGCCCGAGAACGATTCGATCGAGGCGGCGCACCACGTGCCGTTCTGGGTCAAGCTGCTGCCGCTGGTCGTGGCCGGCGCGGGGATCGCGGGGGCCTATTGGATGTACATGTTCAATCCGGGCCTACCGGGGACGCTGGCCCGCATGTTCCGGCCGCTCTACCTGTTCCTGCTGAACAAATGGTACTTCGACGAGCTCTACGACATCCTCTTCGTGCGGCCGGCGCATGTCCTGGGCCGGCAGCTGTGGAAGTCCGGCGACGGTACGGTGATCGACGGCGTGGGGCCCGACGGATTGGCCGCGGCAACGCTGAACATCGCCCGGCGGGTCAGCCGCCTGCAGAGCGGCTACGTTTATCATTATGCTTTCGCCATGCTGATCGGCGTCGTCACGCTGGTCACATGGTACATCGTCAGCGGGTTGGGGTGATCGACCATGTTCGACGGTGCTCCACTCCTCTCCATCATCACCTTCCTGCCGCTGGTCGGTGCGCTTCTCATTCTCGTGTTCGTCCGCAGCGACGACCCGGAGATTCTGGCCCGCAACTCGCGCTGGACGGCACTCTACGCCGCGATGTTTACCTTCCTCGTATCGCTCGTTCTATGGTTCGGTTTCGTGCGCGGCACGGCGGAGTTCCAGTACGTCGAGCGGTTCGACTGGATTCCGGGTTTCAACATCACCTATCAGATGGGCGTGGACGGCATCTCCATGCCCTTCGTGCTGCTGTCCACACTGTTGACGCCGATTTGTATCCTGGCCAGCTGGGACGCCATCAAGGTTCGGGTCAAGGAATACATGATCGCCTTCCTGGTGCTCGAGACCCTGATGGTCGGCATGTTCTGCGCGCTCGACTTTCTGGTGTTCTACGTCTTCTTCGAAGGCGTGCTGATCCCGATGTTCCTGATCATTGGCATCTGGGGCGGCGAGCGGCGGGTCTATTCGGCCTTCAAGTTCTTCCTCTTCACGCTGGCCGGCTCGGTGCTGATGCTGCTCGCCATCCTGGCGATCTACTTCGAGACCGGGACCACGGATATTCAGGCCCTGCTGACCATGCCCTTGCCTGCGGGCATGCAGAAATGGCTGTGGCTCGCCTTCTTCGCCTCCTTCGCGGTCAAGGTGCCCATGTGGCCGGTCCACACCTGGCTGCCCGACGCCCACGTCGAGGCGCCGACCGCCGGCTCGGTGATTTTGGCCGGCGTGCTGCTGAAGATGGGCGGCTACGGCTTCCTGCGCTTCTCCCTGCCCATGCTGCCTTTGGCCTCGGCCGACTTCGCCATTCTGATCTACGTGCTGTCGATCGTCGCGGTGATCTACACCTCCCTGGTGGCGCTCGCCCAGGAGGACATGAAGAAGCTGATCGCCTATTCCTCGGTCGCCCACATGGGCTTCGTCACCGTCGGCATCTTTACGGCGACCCAGCAGGGCATCGAAGGGGCGATGATCCAAATGCTGTCCCACGGCGTCGTCTCGGCCGCGCTGTTCCTTGTCGTCGGCGTGGTCTACGACCGCATGCACACGCGCCTGATCGAGCGCTACGGCGGACTGGTCGAGCGCATGCCGGCCTATGCGGTGGTGTTCATGGTGTTCATGCTGGCCTCGGCCGGCCTGCCGGGCACCAGCGGCTTCATCGGCGAGTTCCTGGTCCTGGTCGGCGCCTTTCAGGCCAACACCTGGGTCGCCCTGCTGTGCGCCACCGGCATGGTGCTCGGCGCGGCCTACATGCTTTATCTCTACCGCCGGGTGATCTTCGGCAAGCTGACCAAGCGGGACTTGCGCTCGGTCCTGGACCTGAACTGGCGCGAAATGGTGGTCTTCGCGCCGCTTGTCGCCGTGGTCTTTTGGATGGGCATCTACCCGGCATCCTTCATCGATGTCATGGCGGCATCGGTGGCCAACGTGATCGAGCAATACCAAGCGGCGCAAACGATGTCGGAGGGCTCAAGCCTGGCCGCCCTCCGCCCAGGCGAATAGAGGCGGAGGCGGCCTAGATGATCTCGCACGATCTTGCCCTGGTTCTGCCGGAGGTCTTCATCGCCTGCGCGGCCATGACGCTGCTTATGATCGGCGTGTTTCGCGGTGCCGGCTCGACGCGCCTGGTGTTGGCGCTCACGGTGCTGGTCCTGGCAATCGCCGGTGTGCTGATCGTGACCTTGCCCGACGGTCGGGCGCTGGCCTTCAACGGCCTCTTCGTCACGGACGGCTTCAGCGATTTCATGAAAATCCTGATCCTGTTCGGCGCGGCGATCACCATCGCCATGTCGCTCGGCTACATCGAGCGCGAGCAGATGGACCGCTTCGAGTTCCCCGTGCTCATGCTGTTCGCCGCACTGGGCATGCTCATGATGGTCTCGGCGAACGATCTGATTTCGCTCTATCTCGGCCTCGAACTGCAGAGCCTCTCGCTCTACGTGATCACCGCCTTTCGGCGCGATAACGTACGCTCCAGCGAGGCCGGCCTGAAGTATTTCGTGCTCGGTGCGCTGTCGTCCGGCATGCTGCTCTACGGCAGTTCGATGGTCTACGGCTTCGCTGGCACGACCAATTTCGATGGCTTGGCCGAGGTCATCGCCGGTGCGATCGGCGCCGGGGCATCACCGTCGGTTGGGCTCATCGTCGGTCTGGTGTTCGTCATGGCGGGCCTGGCCTTCAAGGTCTCGGCCGTGCCGTTCCACATGTGGACGCCGGACGTCTACGAGGGCGCCCCGACGCCGGTCACGGCGTTCCTTGCCAGTGCGCCCAAGGTGGCGGCCATGGCGATGCTGGTGCGGGTCATGTTCGGGCCCTTCGCCGATCTCTTCGCCCAGTGGCAGCAGATCGTGGTCCTGATCTCGATCGCCTCGATGGCCCTCGGCGCCTTTGCCGCGATCAACCAGACCAACATCAAGCGCCTGATGGCCTACAGCTCGATCGGTCACATGGGCTATGTCCTGGTCGGGGTCGCCGCCGGTACCGAGGCCGGTGTGCGCGGCGTGGCGGTCTATCTGGCGATCTACCTGGTCATGAACATCGGCACCTTCGCCTGCATTCTGTGCATGCGCCAGGACGGCCGCATGGTCGAGGCCATCGACGACCTGAAGGGATTGGGCAAGAGCAATCCGCTGATGGCGTTCGCGCTGACCTTCCTCATGTTCTCCATGGCCGGCATACCGCCCTTCGCCGGTTTCTTCGGCAAGTACTTCGTGTTTCTCTCGGCGATCGAGGCCGGCCTCTACACATTGGCGGTGATCGGCGTGCTGACCTCGGTGGTGGCGGCCTTCTATTACATACGCATCGTTCGCCTGATGTATTTCGACGAGCCGGACGAGGTTCTCGACCGGCCGATCGGCGGCGGCATGACGATGATTATCGGTGGCGCCAGCTTGGCCATGATCCTCTTCGTGATCGTGGCCGGTCCGGTCGTCAACAGCGCCGCCGTTGCGGCCGCCGCGCTCTTCGCGAGATGAGCGATTCGGCGGCAAAACCCGGCCCCCGCCTGCCACCCGCCTACCGCCTGGTCGCGCTCGACCGGGTCGGCAGCAGCAACGACGAGGCCAAACGCTTAGCCGACGAGGGCGCCGAAGACGGTACGCTGGTCTGGGTCCGTGAGCAATCCAAAGGCCGGGGCCGTCAGGGCAGGACTTGGTCAAGCCCGCCAGGAAATCTATACTTCTCGCTCGTGCTGCGACCTGACTGCAGCCTGGCCGAGGCGTCGCAGCTGGCCTTTGTCGCGGCGCTCGGCGTCGGCGACGGTGTCGGCAGCGTCGCGCCGCCGATGATCGAGATTCACTACAAGTGGCCAAACGACGTCTTGTTCAACGCTCGAAAGGGCGCCGGCATTCTGTTGGAATCCAAGACGACGCCCGAAGGCGGGCTCGACTGGCTGATTCTGGGGGTTGGTGTCAACGTGAAGAGCCACCCGGAAGGTACCGAGTTCCCCGCCACCAGCCTGTGCTATGAAGGCGCGGACCCGGAGCTGAGCGAGGTCGATCTGCTTCAGGCCATCGCCCGGCACTTCCTTGCCTGGGTCAACCGATGGCTCGACGAGGGTTTCGCACCGATCCGCCAGGCCTGGCTGCGCCATGCTTATGGCCTGGGCGAGCCGATCAGGGTTCGGCTGCCCGGCGAAACCCTGAACGGCACCTTTCGCGACCTGGACGTGGGCGGTGCCCTGTTGATCGAGATGCCCGACGGCGCGGTCCGGTCCATTGCGGCCGGCGATGTTTATTTCAACGGACCCGCCTGACATGCTGCTGACGATCGATTCCGGTAACACCAACGTGGTCTTCGCGCTGTTCGACGGCGACCAGTTGCGCGCGCGATGGCGGGCCTCCAGCGACACCAAGCGGACCGCCGACGAGTATGCGGTCTGGCTGACCCATTTGATGGCGCTTGAAGGGCTCACGCCCAAGGACATCGACGGCGCGATCATCGCCTCTGTCGTGCCGCCGGCGGTCTACAACCTCAAAACGCTGTGCAGCCAGTATTTCGGCATCAAACCCATGATGATCGGCGAACCGGATGTGGACCTGGGCATTGCCATCAAGGCCCAGCAGGTCGGCGCCGACCGTCTGGTCAACGCGGTCGCCGGCCATGCCAAGTACGGAGTCGCCCTGATCATTATCGATTTCGGAACCGCGACCAGCTTCGACGTCATCGGCCCCGACGGCAGCTACGAAGGCGGCGTTCTGGCTCCCGGCGTCAACCTTTCGGTCGAAGCGCTCTACCAGGCCGGCTCCCAGCTGCCCCGGATCGCCGTGGTCCGGCCCGAGCAGGTGGTCGGCAAGGCGACGGTGCCGGCCATGCAGTCCGGGCTCTATTGGGGCTATGTCTCGATGATCGAGGGCTTGGTCGGGCGTATCAAGGAAGAGACCGGCTGGCCGATGACCGTGATCGCGACCGGCGGCCTGGCGCCGCTGTTCACCGAGGCCTGCACCAGCATCGAACACAGCGATCCCGATCTGACGGTGCGGGGTCTTGCACTGATCCACAAAGCCAATCGAGCGAAACCAGCGTGAAACAGCTCGCCGGACCCGCCGATCTCTGGTTCCTGCCGCTTGGCGGCACCGGTGAGATCGGCATGAACCTCAACCTCTACTGCCACGACGGCGCCTGGCTGATGATCGACCTGGGCGTCACCTTCGCCGACGATCGTCTGCCCGGCATCGACCTGGTGATGCCGGACCCGAGCTTCATCGAAGCCCAGCGTGAAAAGCTGGCCGGTCTGGTCCTGACCCACGCCCACGAGGATCACATCGGCGCGGTGCCCCATCTATGGCCACGGTTCCGTTGTCCGATCTACGCAACGCCCTTCACCGCCGCGGTGCTGCGCAACAAACTGGCGGAAAACGGCGAGGCAAAGGATGCGGTGGTGACCGAGGTGCCCATGTCCGGCCGTTTCTCCGTCGGCCCTTTCGAAATCGAACTGATCACCCTGACCCATTCGATCCCGGAACCCAATGCAGTGGTGCTCAGGACCGCCGCGGGAACCGTGCTTCATACCGGCGACTGGAAGCTCGATCCCGACCCGGTGGTCGGCGACGACTACGACGAAGCCGCCTTGCGACGCCTTGCGGACGAAGGCGTGCTCGCCATGGTGTGCGATTCGACCAACGCGCTGGTCGAGGGCGAGTCCGGCT
Organism: Kiloniellales bacterium; assembly: GCA_041617155.1. Taxonomy (GTDB): domain Bacteria; phylum Pseudomonadota; class Alphaproteobacteria; order Kiloniellales; family JAKSDN01; genus CAMYKD01. Next base: position 39,149 of record JBFJPL010000009.1, on the reverse strand, counting down.
CCGAAGGAGAGGTAGGGGTTAATCTTGCCGAACTGATCGGTGGCTTCAAGGGGCGTGTCGCCGTCGCCTGCTTCGCGAGCAACGTGGCGCGTCTCAGGACGATTGTCCAGGTCGCCACGGACCATGGCCGGCGGGTCGCCCTGGTCGGCCGTTCCATGCACCGGATCTATCAGGCGGCGGTCGAGACGGGATACCTCGAGGGTCTGCCGCCACTGGTTTCCGACAGCGACCTCGGCTACCTGCCGCGCCAGGAAGTATTGCTGCTCTGCACCGGCAGCCAGGGCGAACCACGCTCGGCGCTATGGCGTATCGCTCACGACGAGCACCCGGAGGTCTCGCTGGACCCGGGCGACGCGGTGGTCTTTTCGTCGCGGGTCATTCCGGGCAACGAAAAAGCCATCTCGACGCTGCAGAACGAACTGGTGCGCCAGGGCGTCAAGGTGGTGACCGACCGGGATCATTTCATCCATGTCTCCGGCCATCCGGCGCGCGACGAATTGGCGCAGATGTACCAATGGGTGCGGCCCCAGGTGGCGATACCGGTTCACGGCGAGGCCCGTCATCTGGCCGAGCACGCGGAACTCGCCCGGGCCTGCCAGGTGCCGCAGGCGATCGTCGCCGAGAATGGCACCTTGATCAGCCTGTCCGCCAAGGGCGCCGAGGTGCTGGGCCACGTGCCGAGCGGCCGATTGCTGCTCGACGGCAACCGGCTAATTCCCGCGGACAGCCCGGTTATTCGCGGCCGGCAGAAGCTGGTGTACAATGGCGTGGCGTTGCTCAGCCTGGCCGTTGACGAAAAGGGCGCCCTCGTAAGTGAGCCCTGTCTATCAATGCAAGGGGTGCTCGACCCGGATGAGGAAGCCGACGCAACGGCGGATGCCCTGGAGGCGGTGGAAGAGGCTTTGGCCAAGCTTCCGCGCGGTGCGCTGCGCAGCGACGAGAGGTTGGGCGAGACGGCGCGTATCGCGGTACGCCGGGCGCTGTTCCGCGCGGTCGGCAAAAAGCCGGTGACTAAGGTTCATCTGCTGCGCTTGTGATTTGGATCGGCTGTTGAGCAAAAGGAGGCGAACAAGGTGATTGGACGACTGAACCACGTGGCTATTGCGGTACCGGACCTTGCCGCCGCCAGCGCCCAGTACCGCGACCTGCTGGGTGCCCGGGTTTCCGATCCCGTCGACCAACCGGCGCACGGCGTCACCGTGGTCTTCGTCGAGCTCCCCAACACCAAGATCGAGCTGCTCCATCCTCTGGGCGACAACTCGCCCATAGCCGCCTTCCTGGAGCGCAGCCCGAGCGGCGGCATGCACCACCTCTGCTACGAGGTCGACGATATCCTGGCCGCCCGCGACCGGCTGGTCGCCGACGGCGCGCGGGTGCTGGGCGACGGCGAACCCAAGACCGGGGCCCACGACAAGCCGGTCCTGTTCCTGCACCCGAAAGACTTCTCCGGTACCTTGATCGAGCTGGAGCAGGTGTGATTGCGCGATGAACTGGTTCACCGGCATTATGGTCTACGTGATGATCTGGTGGGTGGTGCTCTTTACCGTGCTGCCCTGGGGCATCAAGGTGCCGGAAAACCCGGAGCCCGGCCACGCGACCAGCGCCCCGGAAAAGCCCCTTCTGGTCCGGAAATTCACGATCACGACCGTCATCGCGACGCTGCTTTGGGGCATCGCCTACTACCTGATCGACTCCGGACTGATCAGCTTCCGCCCGACCTGAGAAAGGCCGGGCGCTCAAGCCTTATCAAAAGAACGCGAACTTGATCACGAACAGGCCGGCGATCCCCAGAACCGCGGGCGGACACTCGGCGAACTTGCCGCTGAGGACCTTGATCACGGCGTAGACGATGAAGCCGATGCCGATGCCGTTGGCGATCGAGAAGGTGAGCGGCATGGCGATTGCCGTGATCACCGCGGGCGCATAGTCCGTGGCGTCCTCCCAGTCGAGCTCGGCCAGGCCGCGTGCCATCAGGCAGGCGACGAAGAGCAGCGCCGGCGCGGTCGCATAGGCGGGCACGGTCTGGGCGAGCGGCGAGAAGAACAGGCAAAGCAGGAACAGCGCCGCGACGGTGACGGCGGTCAGACCGGTCCGGCCGCCGGTCTTGATGCCGGCCGCGCTCTCGATGTAGCTGGTCGTGGTCGAGGTGCCGAGCAGGGAGCCCGCGACCGTGGCGGTGCTGTCGGCCAGCAGCGCGTTGCGCAGGCGCGGCAGGCGGCCCTGCGCATCGAGCATGCCGGCGCGGTGGGCGAGCCCGATCAAGGTGCCGGCCGTATCGAACAGATCGACCATGAGGAAGGTGAAGACCACGGTCAGAAGGCCCAGTTCGAGCGCCCCGGCGATATCGAGCTGGAACAGGGTCGGGCTGGGGTCGGGCGGTAGCGAGGCGAAGCCTTTCCACTCGGAAACGCCAAGCACAACGCCGGCCGCGGTCACCGCGAGGATTCCGATGATCACCGCGCCCGGCACCCGGCGGAAATCGAGCGCGACCATGAGTACGAAGCCGGCCAAGGCGAGCAGGGGCGCGGGCAGTTTGAGATCGCCCAGGGCGACCAGCGTGGCCGGGTTGTCGACCACGATGCCGGCGTTCTTGAGCGCGATGATCGCCAGGAACAGGCCGATCCCCGCCGAGATCGCCAGTTTCAGTGTCTTGGGAATCGAGTTGATGATCCACTCGCGCACCGGCAGCACGCTCAGGATGATGAAAATTATGCCCGAGAGGAAGACCGCGCCCAAGGCGGTCTGCCAGGTATGGCCCATGCCCAGCACGACGCCGTAGGTGAAGAAAGCATTCAGCCCCATGCCCGGCGCCAGCGCGATCGGGTAGTTCGCGTAGAGCCCCATGACCAGGGTGCCGATCGCCGCCGCGACGCATGTCGCCACGAAGACGGCGCCGAAATCCATGCCGGCATCGGCTAGGATCGCCGGGTTGACGAAGGTGATATAGCCCATGGTCAGGAAGGTCGTGACCCCGGCCATCACCTCGGTCTGCACCGTGGTGCCGTGGTCGGACAGTTTGAAGAATTTATCCAGCGCAGACATTTCTGCCCCCTTGTCGCCCGCCGGCCGGGGCTTATGGCTTTTTTAGCAGGTGCGACCTAGGCTCGAACCATGCCGCGCCGCTGCCAATTCGCCCCCGCGGGCCTAGTATGTCTGATCGCCGCCGCACTTGCCCCTGCCGCGGCCGACGATGCAAAGCTGCGTATCACAAAGGCCGACTGTATTCGTCTTGTCAAGCATCAGCCGGCACCGGATGCGGCCTTCCAGCCCGGCGTCGACGCTCACGGCCGACCGGTGGCGGGCGCCGAGGTCGACGGCGCAGCCCGAATCGACCGGATCGAAGACGTCGTGATCGTGATCGACATCAACCTGTTCGACCGCCTGGGCATTCCGCCCGATCCCGAAAGCTACGAGGCCGAGGCCGTTATCGGCGTGGTTCAGCTGAAAGGCGACACGATCCTGTTCAACGGCGAGCCGCTGCGCAGCGAGGCCCATTCCGTGCTGGCCGAAAGTTGTCGGCGGCGTCTATCTACGGGCGGCTAGCCCGACTGAGCCCTTCTAGGGGCAGTTCTCCATCGGTGTCTGTCCGTGGCGGCGCAGCCCGCACGCCATGGACATCCTTGGTGCCTTCCCATAGTCTCTGCGGGCTCGCGGTCCGGATACCCGAGGCCGGTTGGAATGGCCGCCCGCGAACAAGTTTTCACACTCGAGGTATCGATGCGCCGCTCCGCCTATTTCCTTCCCACACTGAAGGAGACACCTGCCGAAGCCCAGATCGTCTCGCACCGCTTGATGCTGCGTGCCGGCATGGTGCGCCAGGCCGCTGCCGGTATTTACTCCTGGCTGCCGCTCGGCTTTCGGGTGCTCAAGAACATCGAGCGGATCGTACGCGAGGAGCAGGACGCCGCCGGGTGCCAAGAAGTGCTCATGCCGACCATCCAGTCGGCCGATCTCTGGAAACAGTCAGGCCGCTACGAAGACTACGGCAGGGAAATGCTGCGGATCGAGGACCGTCACGGGCGCGACATGCTCTATGGCCCGACCAACGAAGAATTGATCACCGACATCTTTAAGAATGCGGTCAAGAGCTACCGGGACTTGCCCAAGCTGCTCTACCACATTCAATGGAAGTTTCGTGACGAGGTGCGGCCCCGCTTCGGCGTCATGCGTGGGCGCGAGTTTCTCATGAAGGACAGCTATTCGTTCGATCTGGATTATGACGCAGCCAAAGTTGCTTACAATAAAATGTTCGTAACTTACTTGAGGACATTCGCGCGCATGGGCCTAAAAGCCATTCCCATGGAGGCAGACACCGGGCCGATCGGCGGCAATCTGAGCCACGAATTCATCATCCTGGCCGATACCGGCGAATCGGAAGTCTTCTGCGACCAGGACTTCGTCGATGTCGACGTGCTGAGTTCCGAGGTTGACTACGACGATGTCGCCGGCCTGCAGAAGATCGTTGATCATTTCACCAGCCTCTACGCCCGAACCGACGACAAGCACGATGCCGCCCAGTTCCAGATGCAGGTGCCGGAAGGGCGTCGCTATGAGGGACGCGGCATCGAAGTCGGCCACATCTTCTATTTCGGCAGCAAGTACTCGGAGCCCTTGGGTGCCGTGGTGACCACGCCCGACGACAACCAGACGCCGGTCCACATGGGATCCTACGGCATCGGCGTGTCGCGTCTGGTCGGCGGCATCATCGAGGCGAACCACGACGACGCCGGTATCGTCTGGCCGGAGTCCGTGGCGCCCTTCAAGGTCGGGCTGATCAACCTCAAAGTCGGGGATCCCGCCTGCACCGAGGCCTGCGACGGGCTTTACGCCAAGCTGCGCGGGGCCGGCGTCGAGGTGCTCTACGACGACCGCGACGAACGCTCCGGCGCCAAGTTCGCCGAGATGGATCTGATCGGCCTGCCGTGGCAGCTGGTGGTCGGCCCGCGCGGCATCAAGCAGGGCGTGATCGAGCTGAAGCAGCGCCGGGGCGGCGAGCGCGAAGAGCTGTCTCCCGACTCCGCCCTGGCCCGGCTCGCCGGCTGAGCCGGGCGCCGCCACATGATCTTCAGTGCTTTCGAACGCATGGTGGCGATGCGCTATCTGCGCGCCCGCCGCCAGGAGGGCTTCATCTCGGTCATCGCGATCTTCTCGCTGCTCGGTATCGCGCTGGGGGTGGCCACGCTGATCATCGTCATGGCGGTCATGAACGGCTTCCGAGAGGAGCTGATGTCCCGCATCCTGGGCGTCAACGGCCACCTGACGGTCTATGCCGATGACAGGCCGATCCAGAATTTCGACCGTGTGACTCGAGATTTGCGTGCGCTCACCGGTGTGGTCGGCGTCGTTCCGCAGATTCAGGGACAGGTCATGGTAACCGCCGACGGCCGGGCATTCGGCGCCCTGGTGCGCGGCGTCGATCCGGCCGTGCTGAAAACTCGCTCCCTGATCGCCGACAACGTCCTTGCAGGCTCCCTGGACGATTTCAAGGGTGATGATGTGGTCCTGGTGGGCAGCCGTCTGGCACAACGCCTCGGCGTCGGCGTCGGCGAGGACCTCACCTTGGTCATGCCGCGCGGCAACCAGGGACCGTTCGGGACCATGCCGCGACTCAAGGCCTACCGCATCATCGGCCTGTTCGAAATCGGCATGTACGAGTACGACAGCAGCTTTGTCTACATGCCCCTGGAAGCGGCGCAGCTGTACTTCCGGCTACCGCAAAGCGTGAACGCGATAGAGCTGTTCGTCGACGACCCGGACGGCATATACATTACCAGGAACGACGTGGCGGAGGCGGTCGGCGCTAGGTACCGCACGGTCGATTGGCAGCAGGCCAACTCCAGCTTCTTCAACGCCATCAAGGTCGAACGCAACGTCATGTTCCTGATCCTGTCGCTGATCATCCTGGTTGCGGCCTTCAATATCCTCTCCGGCCAGTACATGCTGGTCAAAGGCAAGGGGCGCGACATCGCGATTCTGCGCACCATGGGCGCGACGCGGGGCATGATCCTGCGGATCTTCTTCCTGAGCGGCGCGTCGATCGGTGTCGGCGGCACCATTCTCGGCTTTGCTCTCGGCTTTGCCTTTGCCGACAACATCGAGACCATACGCCAGTTCCTCCAGAACCTGACCGGCTCGACGCTGTTTCCGGCCGAGATCTATTTCCTGTCGCAATTGCCCGCCAAGATCGATCCGATGGAGGTCGCCCAGGTCGTCCTGATGGCGCTCTTCTGGTCGTTCCTGGCGCCGCTCTGGCCGGCTTGGCAGGCCGCCCGGCTCGACCCCGTGGAAGCTCTGCGATATGAGTGAGACGGCGAACGGACAGGCCGGCCTCAGCTTGAACGGCGTGGTCAAGAGCTTCAAGCAGGCGGGCCGCACGCTCGAGGTCCTGTGCGGCGTCGACATCGCAATCGCGCCGGGCGAGTTGACCGCGCTGGTCGGCCCCTCTGGGGCCGGCAAATCGACCCTCATGCATATTGCCGGACTGCTCGAACGGCCGGATAAGGGCGAGATCCGAATCGCCGGCACGGCGTGTTCCCAGCTGCCGGATCGCGAAAGGACCGAGATCCGCCGCAACAAGATCGGTTTCGTCTATCAGTACCATCACCTACTGCCGGAGTTTTCCGCCCTGGAGAACATCGTGGTACCCCAGATGATCGCCGGAGTCGGCCGCCGGGAGGCCCGGGAGCGGGGGCGCGAGCTGCTCGACATGGTCGCTCTCGGCGAGCGGGCGGGGCACAGGCCGGGGCAGCTATCCGGCGGCGAGCAGCAGCGGGTCGCGGTCGCGCGGGCACTGGCCAACGCGCCCGCGGTGCTGTTGGCCGACGAACCCACGGGAAACCTCGATCCCCACACCGCGGAATCGGTGTTCGATGGCTTGGTCAATCTGGTTCGCAATCAGGGCCTAGCGGCGCTCGTGGCTACCCACAACCTAGGTTTGGCCAGCCGTATGGACCGGACGCTACGCCTCGAGGACGGCGTAGTCGTGAACAGTCGGAGCTAGGAGCCTGTCCGAGTATTGGTCATGAGCTGCATCGGCCGGACAGACGCGAGGGTTAGGAGCGGAGGCGCGGGCGATGCCGTGCGCATCGGCAAGCCTTCGCGACGCGGCACTCGCGTCTGTCCGGCCGACCCGAAGGGCTGCGTTTTCAAGGTCTTGGGACGGCGTCCGGCACCGCTTGCGATGCGCACGGCATCGCGGCCCGGCACCGTCCTAGCCCAAGACCTTGAAAACGCGGTGCAGCCCGTGAGCAATACTCGGACAGGCTCCTAGGAGCCTGCATCGGATCGGCCGGTTGCTAGAAAAGGCAGTGCTTGGTGAAACTGGCCGCCTCGTTCGCGGTCCATTCGCCCTTGGACTTTTGTTTCATGTCGGCGCACCATTCTTCGCTGCCGACCTCGGGTGAGCAGGCGGTCAACAACATTAGAGCGCCCAGCAGAACCACGCCGGCGCTACGGGAGAGGCTAAGCATTCTTGAAAGCCTATTTTGCCCATTGCGATTCGAACATCGGAATAGAGCGTTCTCTGACCGGCTTGTAAAGCGCACCGGCCGGGCGGTTGACTATGCGGGCCGTTGCAGCGGGACCATCTGCTTGAAGCAATGCACGCAGAGATGCACGGCCGCCTCGTCACAGCGGAATGCGATGCCGGAAGTGGATCCGGAAATCCACTTGCATTCGCCGCCGAACTTGCCGGTTCGCGGGTGCGCGATCTCGACGTCCGCCGTCAGCGCGGCCGAGCCGTCGAAGCGCACCCTGGCGCCGCCGAGCGAGATGTCCTCCACGATGCAGCTGTAGGTCTGGCCATCTGCCGTGATGGTCAGAGTCACCGGCGAGGTGACCGGGTACCGCTGCCGACCACGACGATCGATTCCGTCCACGGTTTCTAATGTGTAACGTGGATACATGACTGCGCTGCAACCGTCTGTAGAGACTTCATGCTAACAATTCCACATTATGGTTAACGTCTTCTTAAAATCTACCAGGATCGGGCCGGAATGATTTGGGCGGAGTCAGGCGGCTGTCCACAAGATCCTGGGGATAAGTCGATGGGAGCTACCACCTGTTGCTCGACTGTTCCCGCTGACATCGCCGGGCAGACGTGGAATCCTGCGATACATGGCACACGCTGATTATGTTCATCTCCGGGTCCACACGGCCTTTTCGCTGTCGGAAGGGGCGATCCGGATCGACGAGTTGACGGCGCTGTGCCGCCGCCACGGGATGCCAGCGGTTGCCATTACCGACACGGGCAACCTATTCGGCGCCCTGGAGTTCTCCGCCGCCGCGACCGCTGCCGGTGTACAGCCGATCATTGGATGCCAACTGGCGATCGCGCGCAGTGACGGCGGTACGTCGAACGGTGCGAAGCTGCCGCCGGACCAACTCGTTCTTCTGGTTCAAAACGAGACCGGCTACCGTAACCTTCTGAAACTGGTTAGCCAGGCTTACTTGAGCGGCGACGGAGAGGGCGGCGCCGAATTGGAGCTGACGGCTTTGGAAGGCCGCAGCAGCGGCTTGATCGCCTTGACCGGCGGCCCGCGCGGTGCGGTCGGCAGGTTCCTGGCGGAGCGGCGGAACGAGTGGGCCGAGGGGATGCTGCTCACCCTGGCCCGCGCCTTTCCCGGCCGCCTCTATGTCGAGCTGCACCGTCACGGCATGGCTGAGGAGGAGGCGATCGAAGAACGCTTGGTGGAATTGGCCTATAAGCACGACCTGCCCCTCGTAGCAACCAACGAAGCCTACTTCAGCGAGGCGGAAATCTACGAGGCCCACGACGCCCTTCTATGCATTGCCGAGGGCGCCTACATCGGCCAGAGCGACCGGCGCCGGTTGACCGGCGAGCATCGTTTCAAATCGGCGGCCGAAATGCGCCAGCTGTTCGACGACCTGCCCGAAGCCGTCGACAACACGCTGGTGATCGCCCGACGCTGCGCCTTCCACCCGGAACTGGTCGACCCGATCCTGCCGGCCTTTCCGACCCGCGAAGGCCGCAGCGAGTCCGAAGAACTGGCGGCCCAGGCCCGCGCCGGACTCGAGGAACGCCTCGCAGGACAGGTCTACGCCGCCGACATGGACCAAACAGAGCGCGCCGCTCGGGCCAAGGACTACCGGGATCGGCTCGACTACGAACTCGGCGTGATCGAGCAGATGGGTTTTCCCGGCTATTTCCTGATCGTCGCGGACTTCATCAAGTGGGCCAAGCAGCAAGGCATTCCCGTGGGTCCGGGGCGTGGCTCCGGAGCCGGCTCGGTGGTTGCCTGGGCCTTGACCATCACCGACCTCGATCCCCTGCGCTGGGGCCTGCTGTTCGAGCGCTTCCTGAACCCGGAACGGGTGTCGATGCCCGACTTCGACGTCGATTTCTGCCAGGAACGCCGCGACGAGGTGATCCGCTACGTCCAGGGCAAATACGGCCACGATCGAGTGGCGCAGATCATCACCTTCGGTAAGCTCCAGGCCCGGGCGGTGCTGCGCGATGTCGGGCGGGTGCTGCAGCTGCCTTATCCCCAGGTCGACCGGCTGTGCAAGCTGGTGCCCAACAATCCGGCCAACCCGGTCACACTGCAGCAGGCGATCGATGGCGAGCCCGTGCTGCAGGAGATGCGCGACAGCGACGAGACCGTCGCCCGCCTGATCGATATCGCGCTCAAACTGGAGGGCCTCTATCGCCATGCCTCGACCCATGCCGCCGGCCTGGTGATCGGCGACCGGCCGCTCGAACAACTGGTGCCGCTTTACCGCGATCCGCGCTCCGAGATGCCGGTCACACAGTTCAATATGAAGTTCGTGGAAAAGGCCGGTCTGGTGAAGTTCGACTTCCTGGGTCTCAAGACCTTGACGGTGCTGGCCCAGGCCCGCGAGCTGATTCGGGCACACGAGCCGGGCTTCGAAATCGAGACCATCCCGCTCGACGACGCCAGGACCTTCGACATGCTGGCCCGCGCCGAGAGCGTCGGGGTGTTCCAGTTGGAATCATCGGGAATGCGCGACGTGCTGCGCCGCCTGAAGGCCGATCGCTTCGAGGACATCATCGCCGTGGTGGCGCTCTACCGCCCCGGCCCGATGGACAATATCCCCAGCTACATCGCCCGCAAGCACGGCGAGACGCCGGACTACCTCTATCCGACCCTCGAAGGCATCCTGAAGGAGACCTTCGGCATCATGATCTATCAGGAACAGGTCATGCAGATCGCCCAGGAACTGGCCGGCTACAGCCTGGGCAGCGCCGATCTGCTGCGCCGGGCCATGGGCAAGAAGATCAAGTCCGAGATGGAGGCCCAGCGCAAGCACTTCGTCGAGGGCGCCACGGCGCGCGGCGTGCCGGAGGCCAAGGCAGCGGAGATCTTCGAGCAGGTCAACAAGTTCGCCGGCTACGGCTTCAATAAGAGTCACGCGGCCGCCTACGCCCTGATCGCCTATCAGACCGCCTATCTCAAGGCCAACCACCCGGTCGAGTTCCTGGCCGCCTCCATGACCTCCGACATGGGCAACACGGACAAGCTCAATATCTTCCGCCAGGAACTGGACCGCCTGGGTGTTCCGCTGCTGCCGCCCGACATCAATGTCTCGCTGCCGGTGTTCAGCGTGGAACCGCAATCCGACGGGGGTTCGGCGATCCGCTATGCCCTGGCTGCGGTCAAGAACGTGGGTGCGGCGGCCATGGTTAGTTTGGTCGCCGAGCGCCAGGCCAACGGCCCGTTCGGGGACCTGACCGACCTTGCCACGCGGCTCGATCCCCGCGTGATCAACAAGAGACAGATCGAGAGCCTCGCCTGCGCCGGCGCTTTCGATAGCCTGGAGCGCAATCGGCGCCGGGTCTTCGAGGGCGCTGAGCTGCTAATTCGCCAGGCCGCCGCCGCCGCCAGTGAACGCGAGTCCGCGCAGGTCAACCTGTTCGGTGGCGAGGCCGCCGGCCCGGTTCCGGCTATCGCCCTGCCGACGGTCGAGGACTGGTCCGGCATGAACCGTCTGCGCCACGAGTTCGGCGCCATCGGTTTCTACCTTTCGGCCCACCCCCTGGATACCTATAGCGCAGCACTTGAGCGCCTGCAGGTGCTGCGTTCCGCCGACCTTTCCAGCCTGGGTACGGCCGATCTCGGCCGCCGCAAGCTGGCCGGAATCGTGGTCGGCAAGCAGGAGCGGACGTCGCGGCAGGGCAACCGCTTTGCCTTCGTACAGCTTTCGGATACCAGCGGCATGTTCGAGGTCATGGTGTTTTCCGAGCTTCTCGGCCGCGCGCGCGAACTGCTGGATAGCGGCCAACCGCTGCTGATCACGGCCAGCATCGAGGTGCGCAACGACGGCGAGGCTCCGCGTTTGACCGCGCAGGAAATCTATGCACTTGACCAGGCCGCAGCCCAGACGAGCAGCAAGCTCAAACTGTTTCTCAATGACCCGGCGCCGCTTGAAAGCCTGAAGGCGGTATTGCGGCGGGAGTCGGCGCCCGGTGCCCGGGGCTGCATCGCTCTCGTCCTCGACCTCGAAAACGGGCGGGAGGTCGAATTGGAGCTGCCGGGCGCTTATCCGCTCTCGGCCAAGCTGCGTCAGGCGATCAAAGCGATTCCCGGCATCGCAGTGCAGGAACTCTAGCTCGCTTTCAGCGCCAATTCTCATGATTTCTCTTGCATTCGGGCAGGTCGACGGGTATCTAGCGGCACGCTTAAAACCCGCACGCGGGCCGCGCGGCTTTCGGGGGAGACATCCCCGTTGGCCGCTCCGGTGTCCGGCTTGGCCGGATGTTTCGCCCGCGGAGGCCGAACCGGAAAAGAGGAAGACATGGCGCTGCCAAGCTATTCCATGCGCCAGCTACTGGAAGCTGGCGTTCATTTTGGACACACCACACGCCGCTGGAATCCGAAGATGTCGCCATACATCTTCGGCGAGCGCAACGGCATCCATATCATCGATCTGGAGCAGACGGTGCCGCTGCTACACCAGGCACTAAATTTCGTCCGCGAGTCGGTGGCCGGCGGCGGCCGCGTGCTGTTCGTCGGCACCAAACGCCAGGCCAGCGAGAAGATCGCCGAGGCGGCGAAAAAATGCGGGCAGTACTACGTGAACCACCGATGGCTCGGCGGCATGCTGACCAATTGGAAGACGATCTCCTACTCGATCAAGCGCCTACGCGAGGTCGACGAGAACCTGGCAGACGAGAATATCGGCCTGACCAAGAAGGAACTGCTGAACCTGACCCGAGAGCGAGACAAGCTCGAGCGGGCCCTTGGTGGCATCAAAGATATGGGCGGGCTGCCGGACGTGCTGTTCGTCGTCGACACGAACAAGGAGCACATCGCGGTGGCCGAGGCCGGCAACCTCGGCATTCCGGTTGTGGCCGTGCTCGATTCCAACTCCAGCCCGGCCGGCGTGACCCATCCGATCCCGGGCAACGACGACGCGATCCGCGCCATCGCCTTGTACTGCGACCTCATGAGCGATGCGGTGCTCGACGGCATCCAGGCGGAGGTGGCCGCGCGCGGCGCCGATATCGGCGAATCTGCGGAAACGCCGGTCGAGCCTTTGCCTGAGGAAGCGCCCGCCGAAGCCGAGGCGGCAAGTGCCGAGGCCGAAGCGGCGCCGCCGGCTGATGCCGAAGCATCGAGCAGTGAGCCTGAAAAAGCGGCTGAACAGCCCGCCCTCGCCGAGGAAACCCCTGCGCCAACCGAGGCCGCCGCGGCGGAACCCGAGCCCAAGCCCAAAGCAGCAACGGAAAGCCGCGAAGAAACCAAGTTGGAAGAGGCAGGCGACGTCAAGAAAGAGGACGCGGCCGCGGCGACAGCCTGAGCTGTGAGCCGAGCGCGGGGTGCGGGTAGAAGCGCCCGCCTTTTGCCAATTTTCCAATAAATTGTGACCACATTCTAGGATAAAGGTGAAACATGGCCGAGATCACGGCCGCGCTGGTCAAGGAACTGCGCGAGACGACGGGCGCCGGCATGATGGACTGCAAAAAGGCGCTGATCGAAACCAGCGGCGACCTGGACGGTGCGGTCGACTGGCTCCGCAAGAAGGGGCTGGCCGCTGCTGCCAAGAAGGCGGGCCGCGTGGCCTCAGAGGGCCTGATCGGCGTGGCGGCCGAGGGTATCAAAGGGGCGTTGGTGGAAGTCAACTCGGAGACCGACTTCGTGGCCCGGAACGACAGGTTCCAGTCCTATGTCAGCGAGACGGCCAAGCTGGCGCTCCAGGCCGGCGGCGACTTGGAAGCCTTGAAGGTGATGGCTTATCCCGGCACCGGCCGGACGGTCGAGGAAGAGCTGACGCAACTGATCTCGGTGATCGGCGAGAATCTCAACCTGCGCCGGACCGCCGCTATTTCCGTCGAGGAAGGCGTCGTGGGCGCCTACATGCATAGCCAGGTGGCGCCAGGCCTCGGCAAGATCGGCGTCCTCGTTGGTCTCAAATCAAGCGCTGACCCTGGCGCGCTGACCACACTCGGCAAACAGTTTGCGATGCATATCGCCGCCGCGGCGCCGCAGGCTGTCGACAGTGGCGATGTGGACAGTTCCGCTCTGGAGCGGGAACGCAACGTTCTCGCCGAGCAGGCGCGGGCGTCCGGCAAACCCGAGGAAATCATCGAGAAGATGGTCGAGGGTCGCCTGCGCAAGTACTACGAGGAGGTTTGCCTGTTGGAGCAGACATTCGTGATCGATGGCGAAACCAAGATCCGCAAGGTTCTCGAGCAAGCCGGCAAGGATTTGGGTGGCGCCGTGTCCGTGGTCGGCTTCCAGCGTTTTCTCTTGGGCGAAGGTGTGGATCGCGGGCCGGAAGGCGGCGGTGACTTCGCCGCCGAAGTGGCTGCACAGCTCGGCCAGTCTTGACGGTGCTTGCGGTTTCTTTCAGGGGCGACGGCGTCTCTTATTTGTGTATGATGCAGCCGCCCCGATGCCCGCTCGAGTCGGGCGGTGGTATGCTTTTCAAGCGAACCCGCCAAGGCTTTGCAACTCCACGCGGGCAGGCCCAGGGAGGCTCGATCCACCGGTTCCATGGATGACGTGCCGCAATACCAGCGGGTGCTGCTGAAAATCTCCGGTGAAGCCCTGATGGGTGATCAGGAGTACGGCCTCGACCCCGTCATCGTCGAGCGCATCGCCGCCGATATCCGCGATGTCCACAACCTGGGGGTCGAAGTCTGTGTCGTGGTCGGCGGCGGCAACATATTCCGAGGCCTGTCCGGCGCTGCAACCGGCATGGAGCGAGCGACCGCCGACTACATGGGCATGCTGGCGACCGTGATAAACGCGCTTGCCATGCAGAACGCGCTCGAGAAGCAAGACGTGCCCACGCGTGTCCAGTCGGCGATCCCCATGGCGACCGTGGCCGAGCCCTATATTCGCCGGCGCGCCGTGCGTCACATGGAAAAGCGGCGGGTGGTGATCTTCGGCGCGGGGACCGGCAACCCCTTTTTTACCACTGACACCGCTGCCGCCTTGCGCGCTTCGGAAATGGGTTGTGGCGCCCTGTTTAAGGGCACCAAGGTCGACGGCGTCTACAATGCCGATCCGGTCAAGGTGCCCAAGGCAAAGCGGTACGAACGGCTAACCTACCGTCAGGTATTGTCGGAGGATCTCGGCGTGATGGACCACGCCGCCATTTCGCTGGCCCGTGAAAATCGGATACCTATTCTGGTATTCTCGATCTATGAGCCTGGTGCCTTCGCTCGAGTGCTTTGCGGCACAGGCAGGCATACGATCATCAACGACGAGGACTGAACCGTGGCGGAACCAGACGTAAAGGATCTGAAACGGCGCATGGACGGCGCGATCGAAGCCCTGCGCAGGGAGTTTGCCGGACTGCGCACCGGTCGGGCATCGGTCAGTTTGCTGGAGCCGATCACCGTCGAAGCCTATGGCGCGACGATGCCACTCAATCAGGTCGGCACCATCGCTGTGCCCGAACCGCGCATGATCACCGTGCAGATCTGGGATCGTTCCCAGGTTCAGGCGGCCGAGAAGGCGATCCGCGACTCCGGCTTGGGACTCAATCCGGCGACCGACGGACAGCTGATCCGCGTGCCGATCCCCCCGCTCTCGGAGGAACGCCGGGTGGAGTTGACCAAGATCGCGGGAAAATACGCCGAGCAGGCCCGAGTTGCCGTGCGTAATGTGCGGCGCGACGGCATGGAGACGCTCAAGCGGTTGGAAAAGGACGGCGAGATCTCCGAGGACGAGCACCACCTCTGGGCCGATGAAGTCCAGGATTTGACCGACGCCCACATCAAGCTAATCGACGAGACACTGTCCCACAAAGAGTCCGAAATCATGCAGGTCTAGGCCGATGGAGGCACTGCAGCAATCAATGTCGCCGCCGCCGCCGGTCCATGTCGCCATTATCATGGACGGCAATGGGCGCTGGGCCAAGGCGCGGGGCTTGCCGCGCACCGCCGGCCACAGACGTGGGGCCGAAGCGGTGCGCCGCGCCTTAAATTGCGCCGTGGAACTGGGCGTCGAATATCTCACGCTTTATGGCTTCTCATCCGAGAATTGGAAGCGTCCGGCGACCGAGATCGATGACCTGATGGGCTTGATGCGCCGATACCTGCAGAGCGACATCGCCAAGCTGCATAAGAACGGCATTCGGCTGCGCGTCATCGGTGAGCGAAACAAGCTGCCCCGCGACATCGTCGAGCTCATCGTCGAGGCCGAGCAGTTGACTGCCGCCAATCGCCGGCTCAACCTCACGGTGGCGATCAGTTATGGCGGTCGTCAGGAAATTCTGACGGCCGCGCGCCAGCTGGCCGAGGCGGCTGCCGATGGTCGGCTCGATCCGGCGGCCATTGACGAGACATGTTTCTCGGACCGCCTGGCGACGGCCGAAATTCCGGACCCCGATCTTGTGATCCGCACCAGCGGCGAGCAGCGGATCAGCAATTTCCTGCTCTGGCAGTCGGCTTACAGCGAGCTGGTGTTCGTAGACAAGCTGTGGCCGGATTTCTCCAAGGAAGACTTCGCTCATGCGATCTGCGAGTTCCAACGACGCGATCGGCGCTACGGTGCGGCAGTTGGCTCCAGGTAAGATGGGCAACCTGGCACTGCGGTTCGGCTCGGCACTTGTGCTGGGCCCGCTGGCGCTTGTCAGCATTTACTTCGGGCCACCCTATTTCGATATCTTGATGACGGTGATTGCCGGAATCATGGCCTGGGAATGGTCCCGACTCTGCGGCGGCGGCCAGCTGAACAGGCGTGGCTACCTGGTGATCGCGACGGTCACCGCAGCCATGACGATGGCCATGTTGCGCGAATATGCCATTGCCGGCTGGGCCGTCGCGGCGGGCGCCATGGCGGTGGCGGTGCTGGGCAGCCGGGCGCAGAACCGGCAACATCTGTGGTATGCCCTGGGCATCGTCTATGCGTCCCTGCCGTGCCTCGGGCTGGTCTGGTTGCGCGAGTATCACGAGCAGGGGAGGGGCATTTTGTTCTGGCTTGTTTTTGTGGTTTGGGCGACCGATACCGGCGCCTATGCCGCGGGTCGTGCAATCGGCGGCGCCAAGCTGGCGCCGAAAATCAGTCCGAACAAGACTTGGGCCGGTTTGGCCGGGGGTGTACTCTCCGCAGCGGTGATCGGCGCCATAGCGGGTCATCTCTTGGACGGATTCGGCACGTTGAAATTGGCCCTGGCCAGCGCGATCCTGGCGGTCGTCTCACAGGCCGGCGATCTCTTCGAGTCGAGCGTAAAGCGCTACTTTGGCGCCAAAGACTCCAGTAATCTGATCCCCGGTCATGGCGGGATGCTGGATCGTATGGATGGCGTTCTGGCCGCCGGCCTGACGGTTGCGGCACTGATATCTATGAGGGGGGTTTCCTTGTGACCGTGGCAATTCAGACAGCTCGGCCCGAACCGGCGGCGGTACCGCGGCGAATAACAATTCTCGGCTCCACCGGATCGGTCGGCTGCAGCACCATCGATCTCATCGAGCGGCAGCCCGAGGCTTTCGAAATCGAGGCTCTGACGGCCAACAGCAGCGTTGGCGAATTGGTCAAACAGGCTCGTCGGCTGCGGCCGAACCTGGCGGTCATCGCCGACGAGACCCGCTACGGCGAACTCAAGGAGGCGCTCGCGGGCACCGGTGTGACCGCCGCCGCCGGCGCCGAGGCACTCATCGAGGCCGCGGCCCGGCCGTCCGATTGGGTCATGGCCGCGATCGTCGGCGCGGCCGGTCTGGCGCCGACCCTGGCCGCAGTCCGCCGCGGCGCGGCCGTGGCCCTGGCGAACAAGGAAACGCTCGTTTGTGCCGGCGCGCTCATGGTTGCGGAGATCGCGCGGCACGGCGCAACGCTTCTGCCCGTCGATTCCGAGCACAACGCCATCTTTCAGGTGCTCGAACCGGGACGGCTGGAAGCGGTCGAACGAATCATTCTGACCGCCTCGGGCGGCCCGTTCCGCAGCTTTTCCAAGGAAGCCATGGCCGAGGTTACCCCGGCCCAGGCGGTGGCCCATCCAAACTGGGACATGGGAGCCAAGATTTCCGTCGATTCGGCGACCATGATGAACAAGGGACTGGAGCTGATCGAAGCCCACCATCTGTTCGGCCTGGCCGAGGCCCAAATTGAAATCCTTGTTCATCCACAATCGGTTATCCATTCGATGGTCGGCTACGTCGATGGCTCCGTGCTTGCCCAATTGGGCCAGCCGGACATGCGCACGCCGATCGCCTATGCCCTGGCTTGGCCAGAACGCATGGCCGCGCCGGTTGAGCGGTTGGACCTCGGGGCAATAGGCCAGTTGACCTTCGAGGCGCCGGACCCGGTCCGGTTTCCGTCCCTGCGGATTGCGCGCGAGGCGCTGCGGGCCGGCGGTGGCGCACCGACCGTGCTCAACGCGGCCAACGAGGTAGCGGTCGAGGAGTTTTTAAAGGGCCGGACCAACTTTCTCAACATCGCCGGCATCGTCGAACGTGTCCTCGAAACCATGCCGACCGAACGGCTAGATTGCTTGGATGACGTGCACCAGATCGACAAGGAGGCGAGGGCGCTCGCCCGGCGGCTTACAAATGGCACGGCCTGACGAACGCTAACACCTTTCAACGGCTGTGGTTTTATCCTATTTAAAGGGATGCTGAGGTTAGATGCCGGTTACTTGCCAGCCGTGGCCGAGTGACCGCTGCATTGGAAGAAATCCCTAATAAAGCCCAGGGACGCGGGAAAGAGGAATATGGAAGTACAGGTACCAAGCGGACTATTCGGGTTTGGCTTGCCGTTTCTGGTCATTCTCACGGTGCTTGTGTTCGTTCACGAAATGGGCCACTACCTGATCGCTCGCCGAAATGGTGTGCGGGTTGAGGTTTTTTCCATCGGTTTCGGCCCCGAAATCTTCGGCTGGACGGACAAGGCCCAAACGCGCTGGAAAATCAGCCTGCTGCCGCTGGGCGGCTACGTGAAGATGTTCGGCGATGCCGATGCCGCCAGTCGGCCCGACACGGAAATCGGCGAAATGAGCGAGGAAGAGCGCGCTGTAGCGTTCCCCTACAAGAGTTTGGGGCAACGTGCCTGGATCGTTGCCGGCGGACCGATCGCCAACTACCTCTTTGCCGTCGTCCTGCTGGCCGGACTGTTCATGGCCATCGGCCAGCCCTTCACCCCGCCTGTTGTCGGCGCGGTTCTGGAAGACAGTCCGGCGGAACGGGCGGGTTTCCAGCCGAACGATAGAATCATCGAGATCAACGGCTGGGATATCCAGAGCTTCGAGGACATCAAGCGGCGCATATCGCTGGGTCTCGGAGAGGAAGCCGCCATCGTCGTGTTGCGTGACGGCCGGGAAGTTGCTCTGACGGCCCAACCGGACATCGTGGAGACCAAGGACAATTTCGGCAACAGACAGACCGAAGGACGCCTTGGCATCAGCCGCAGCGGCGTCGAATTTATCGAGCACGGGCCGGTGAGCGCGGTCTGGAGCGCGAGCAAAGAGACGGTTTCCCTGACCGTCAGTATTCTCAAGGCGGTCGGCCAGATCATAGCGGGAACCCGCAGCGCGAAGGAGCTGGGCGGCCCGCTGCGCATCGCCAAGATGTCCGGCCAGGTAGCGGCGTCGGGGGTGGTGTTCGTCGTATGGTTTATGGCCCTGCTTTCCATCAACCTCGGGCTGATCAACCTGTTTCCGATCCCGATGCTCGACGGCGGGCACTTGCTGTTCTACGCCATTGAAGCGGTACGCGGTCGCCCCCTGGGCGAACGGGCCCAGGAGTACGGTTTCCGGATCGGTTTGGCATTGGTTCTCGGGCTGATGGTTTTCGCGACATGGAACGATGTCGTTCATCATCTGAAAGTTGTCGAGTTCATCAAGAATCTTGTGACCTGATCGGAGTGCCGCCGGGGGGGTGGGCGTGAGTCACCAGGGCTTTAGGGTGATCGTGCTGGCGGTTTTGCTGGCCGGCGGAATCTTATGGCTGCACTCCGCAACGGTGTTGGCGCAGTCGCTAACGTTCGGTGGTACGATCGCAGAGGTTCGGATCGAGGGAACCCAGCGCATCGAGCCCGAAACGGTACGCTCCTACCTGAACTTAAACCCGGGCGACGTGTTCGATGCGGTGCGTATGGATGAGGCGTTGAAAAGTATCTTCGCCACGGGTCTCTTCGCCGACGTGACTTTACGGCGCCAGGGCGACGCACTGATCGTCAATGTCGTTGAGAATCCGATCATCAACCGCATCGCGTTCGAGGGCAACAAACGCATCAAGGACGATACCCTGTCGGCCGAGGTCGAGCTCCGGCCCCGAGTGGTCTTTACCCGCACGAAAGTGCAGAACGACGTGCAGCGAATCGTCGAACTCTATCGACGTGCCGGTCGATTTGGCGCAACGGTAGAACCCAAGGTAATTCAACTTCCGCAAAACCGTGTGGACCTGGTCTTCGAGATCAAGGAGGGCCCAAGCACCGGTATCAAGTCGATCAACTTTATCGGCAACAGGGCCTATTCCGACGGTTCCTTGCGGGACGAAATCACAACCAGCGAAACAGCCTTCTGGCGCATTCTCTCGACCACCGATACCTATGATCCGGACCGCCTGACCTTCGACCGTGAGCTCCTGCGCCGTTTCTACCTGAGCAAGGGCTATGCGGATTTCCGTGTGGTGTCAGCGGTGGCCGAGCTGACGCCGGACCGCGCATCCTTCATCGTCACTTTCACGGTGGAGGAAGGCGAGCGTTACAAGTTCGGCACGATCGACGTGACCACAGGGCTGCGAAATCTCGATCCGGAGACATTGAAAGGCGAACTCGAAACAGAGGAAGGCGACTGGTACGACGCATCCGCCATACAGGACTCGGTTGAGAACCTGACCGAAAAGCTGGGCAATCTGGGCTATGCCTTTGTCGATGTCCGACCAAGGACCGACCGTGATCGCGAATCCCTAAAGATCAACCTGGTCTATGACATACAGGAAGGTCCGAAAGTTTACGTCGAGCGCATCGATATCCAAGGTAACGTGCGCACACTTGACAAGGTGATACGACGCGAGTTCCGTCTGGTTGAGGGCGATGCCTTCAACAGCGCCAGGTTGCGCCGATCGCGCCAGCGAATTCAGCAGCTTGGCTTTTTTCGCAAGGTGGATGTGACCAACGATCCGGGTTCTACACCGGACAAGACGATCATCACCGTGGATGTCGAAGAACAACCGACCGGCGATCTGTCGTTCGGCGCTGGATTCTCGACCTCCTCCGGCCCTTTGGGCAACGTGGGCTTGCGGGAGCGCAATCTTTTGGGCCGGGGCCAGGATCTGCGGCTCAACTTCACGCTTTCGGTGCAGAATTCGGCGCTCAATCTAAGCTTTACCGAGCCCTACTTTCTCGACCGCAATCTGTCCGCCGGCTTCGATCTCTTCCGTCTGACCGCCGATCAGGACGAAAGTTCTTTCGATGAACAGCGCCTTGGCGGGTCGCTGCGGGCCGGCTACGACCTGTTCGAGAACGTACGCCAAGTCTGGCGCTATACCTTGCAGCAGGAGAAGATCAGCAACGTCGACAGCGATGCATCGCTGGTTGTCCAGGACGACGAAGGTACACGCCTCCTATCGAGCGTCAGTCAGGAGCTCATATTGGATACCCGCGACTCGCGCTTCGATCCGCACGAAGGTTACTCGATTAGATTCTCTACCGAGGTAGCCGGCTTGGGTGGCGACGTTCGTTTTCTGAAAACGACAGTCGGGGGTGGCTATTACATTCCGATTACGGAAAGCATAACCTTGGGTTTCCGGGCCGAAGCAGGCAATATATTCGGCATACGCCAGAGTACACGAATTTCGGACCGCTTCTTCATTGGGCCGGACAATTTGCGCGGATTCAGATTTGCGGGTGTCGGACCGCGTGACCAAGATACCGACGACGCCTTGGGCGGCAAGCACTTCTATGCCGGTACAACGGAACTGAGCTTTCCACTTGGTCTACCCGAGGAGTTCCAGATCCGCGGCAGGATCTTTGGTGATGTGGGTTCGGCATGGGCTGTGGACGACGTGCCGAGCGGCGTGAGAGTGGAGGATTCCTCGTCACCGAGAATCTCGATCGGTGCCGGTTTTTCGTGGATTTCGCCTTTCGGCCCGGTCCTTATTGACCTAGGTTTTGCTTTGGTCGACAAGGATTTTGATGAAAAGGAAGTGTTGAATTTCAGTTTTGGAACCAGGTTTTAGCCACATGACACAGGTCCATTCCTGCCTGCTCCGCACCGCCGGATCTTTGCTGATCGTTGCGTCCTTGTTCCTGGCCGCGGTGCTGTCACCGGCCCTCGGAGCGGACCCGCTGGCCATTGTCGTCATCGATACGCAAGAGATCTACCGCGAAGCGGCGGCTGTCAAAGGCTTGCAAAAGCAGATCGATGGTCAGCGCTCTACCTACCGAGAAGAACTTCAGAAGCAGGAGGAGTCCTTACGGGCGGCCGACAAGGAACTGGCGCGTCAACGCACCATCCTGTCGAGTGAGGCCTTCGCACAGAAACGCCGTGGACTCGAGGAACAAATCGCTAATTTGCAACGGGAGGTCCAGAGACGCCGAAAGGTTCTGGAAAAGCAGTTCGCCCAGGGTATGAAGCAGGTCCAGTCGGTGTTGGTCGAGATCTCCCAGGATATCGCCAGGGAGCGCAATGCGGTGCTGGTCGTCGAGAAGAGTGCCGTCGTTCTGGTCAAACCGGAGCTCGAAATTACCGAAGAAGCCCTCAAGAGGCTGAACAAGAAGCTACCCAAGATCTCCGTTCCGGTGCCGCAGAACTAAACCGGCCATGGCTGATCCGCGTTTCTTCCAGGTCGCCGGCCCCTTCAAGATCGAAGAGCTGGCCGCGATCGCCAAAGCGGAGGTTTCAGCGGGCGCCGATCGAACAAAGCTGTACCGCGATGTTGCGCCGCTGCAGGATGCCGGCACGACGGATCTCAGCTTTCTGGACAACCCAAGCTACCTCGAGACATTCGAAACCAGCGGGGCTGGCCTCTGTATCGTCGACCCGCGATATGCCGAACGCGCACCCAAGGGCATGGACCTTCTGCTGTCGTCGGCGCCCTACAGCGCCTATGCCCGGGTGGCCAATGCCTTCTATCCAACTGAGAAGCGGGCCACGCTTGTCCATGACACCGCCATCGTCGACCCAACGGCCGAGCTTGGCGAAGATGTCGATCTGGGCCCTTACGCCATTGTCGGGGCGCGTGCCCACATCGGTGCCCATTGCCGTATCGCCGGCCACGTGGTCATTGGCGACGGTGTTGTGCTTGGCGAGGGCACGACAATCGGGCCCGGCGCGTCGCTCAGCCATTGCCTTGTCGGGAGCCGATGCCAGTTGCACGCCGGCGTAAGGATCGGCAATCGGGGCTTTGGTTTTACCCTGGATCCGGACGGCTATCTGGACGTGCCTCAACTTGGCCGGGTTATACTTGGCGACGACGTGGAGGTCGGCGCCAACTCGACGATTGATCGAGGCGCTGGCCCGGACACGACGATCGGATCAGGCTCGAAGATTGATAATCTGGTACAGATCGGGCACAACGTCCAGATAGGAGAACGCTGTGTCCTGGTGGCGCAATCGGGTGTCGCCGGCAGTACGCGGTTAGAGAGCCACGTCGTGTTGGCTGCCCAAGCTGGGTTGGCGGGACATCTAACCATAGGCCAGGGCGCCCAGATAGCTGCTCAGAGCGGAGTCATGCGAGACGTGCCCGCCGGTCAGAAAGTATTTGGCAGCCCCGCCATGCCGATTAGGGATTTCTTCCGTTTGTTTTCCGCCTGGCAACGTCAACTCAAATCTCAGGGCAAAAAGGGATGAACGATCAGCCCCAACACCCGGCCGAGAGCAAGGCAATCGACATCATGCGGATCATGGAATTGATCCCGCACCGTTATCCCTTTCTGTTGGTGGATCGAGTGACCGACGTCAAGATCGGCGAGAGCGCCGTCGGCATCAAGAACGTCACGATCAACGAGCCCTTTTTCCAGGGTCATTTTCCCCGCCAACCGGTGATGCCGGGCGTGTTGATCGTCGAATCCATGGCACAGACAGCGGCGGTCTTGGTCGTCGAGACGCTGGCCGGCGAGGCCGCCGGCAAGCTTGTCTACTTCATGACCATCGACGAAGCTCGCTTCCGCAAGCCGGTGGTGCCCGGCGATACGCTCATGGTTCACGTCACCAAACTGCGCAGCCGGGGCAACGTATGGAAATTTTCCGGCGAGGTCCGGGTCGAAGGCACGCTGGTGGCCGAAGCCCGTTTTGCAGCCATGATCATGGACGATTGATGGCGGAAATCCATTCGAGCGCGGTTGTCGCCTCCGAAGCTAAGTTGGGTAAAAGAGTGCGGGTCGGGCCCTTCTGCGTGGTCGGACCCGAAGTCACCCTGGGCGATGGTGTCGTCCTGCACAGCCATGTGGTGGTCGAGGGCAGGACCCGAGTTGGGGAGCGATGCGAGATCTTTCCCTTCGCGTCGATCGGCCACCCGCCGCAGGACTTGAAATATGCCGGCGAGAAGTCCGAGCTGTCGATCGGTCCCGACAATAAGATTCGAGAGCATGTGACCATGAATCCGGGCACCAAGGGCGGCGGTCTGGTGACCCGCGTCGGCGCGGGGTGCCTGTTCATGATGGGCGCCCATGTCGCGCACGACTGCCAGATTGGCGACCGGGTGATCATGGCCAACAACGCAACCTTGGCCGGTCACGTCGTGGTCGAGGACGATGCCATCATCGGCGGGCTGTCCGCCGTGCATCAGTTCGTGCGGATCGGTCGCCGGGCCATGGTGGGTGGCATGTCGGGAGTCGAGCACGACGTCATCCCCTACGGCCTGGTCATGGGCGACCGGGCCGCGCTCAACGGCTTGAACGTGGTCGGTCTGAAACGCGGTGGCTTTTCCCGCGATGACATTCAGTCCCTGCGCGCCGCCTACGACACTCTGTTCGCCGGCGACCGGACGATGGCCGAGCGCCTGAACGAGGTCGAGCGGCGATTCGCGCACAATGCGCCGGTCCACGAACTGCTGAACTTCCTGCGCTACGAATCGTCACGCGCCCTGTGCAAACCGAAACCCGAGCATGACGGCTAAGCTCGGCATCCTCGCGGGCAGCGGCGAGCTGCCGGGCCAGTTGATCCGGACCTGCCAAAAAGATCGCCGCCCGATATTCGTGTTGGCCTTCGAAGGTCATACCGATCCGGCGACGCTTGCCGGGTCCGATCACGCTTGGGTGCGACTGGGAGCGGCCGGCAAGGCGATCGAGGCGCTCAAGCGGGCCGGGGCCGTCGAACTGGTCATGGCCGGCCCCATAGATCGGCCCAGCCTTGGCGAACTCAGGCCCGATTTTCGGGCAGCGCAGATGCTCGCCAAGGCCGGCGCCCGGGCGCTGGGCGATGATGGCCTGCTCAAGGCGGTGATCGAACTGCTGGAGCAAGAAGGATTTCGCGTGATCGGTATCGACGACGTCATGGGCCATTTGCTGGCTGAGGCGAAGTCATACAGCCAACTCGAACCGGACGAGTTGGCCCGCGGCGACATCGATCGCGCCGTTGTGGTCGCTCGGGCGCTGGGAGCGGCGGATGTTGGCCAGGCGGTTGTCGTACAACAGGGTATCGTGTTGGGTGTCGAAGCCGTCGAAGGCACCGACGCGCTGCTCCGTCGCTGTGCCGATCTGCGGCGCCAAGGCCCTGGCGGCATTCTGCTAAAGATCAGGAAGCCGGGCCAGGAAGGCCGCGTCGATCTGCCGACGATTGGGGCCCGGACGGTCGAAAACGCGTCGGCGGCCGGCCTTCGCGGCATCGCGGTCGAGGCGGGCGGGGCCCTTGTCGTCGATGCCGGCGAGGTGGTCAAGACGGCCGACGAGGCGGAACTTTTCGTCGTCGGGATAGCTCTCTCACCATGACCGATGGCGGCGAACAGGGGCCGCTTATCTTTCTGATCGCTGGCGAGCCGTCGGGTGACCTCTTGGGTGCGCGCCTGATGGCCGCGTTAAAAGCGGCGACCGGCGGCCGGGTCCGCTTCGCTGGGGTCGGTGGCGCACTCATGTCGGCCGAGGGCCTGCGGAGCCTGTTCCCAATCGGTGAGCTTTCGGTCATGGGCCTGGTCGAAGTTCTACCTCACATCCGCAACATCCGCCGGCGTTTCGAACAGACAGTGACCGCGGTCGAAGCGGCCCGGCCCGACGCCCTCGTCACGATCGATTCGCCGGCTTTCACGCTCCGCGTAAGTCGGCGTTTGAAGGGCCGAGGCTATCCCTTGATCCACTATGTCGCCCCCTCGGTTTGGGCCTGGAAGCCATGGCGGGCTCGACAGATTGCCGGATACCTCGACCACTTGATCGCTTTACTGCCCTTCGAGCCGCCGTATTTCGAGAAGTACGGTCTGGCCACCACCTTCGTTGGCCATCCCGCGGTCGAGGCAGAGGTCTTGCCGCCAAGCGAGGGCGCCGCCTTTCGTCGCGCACAGGGGATACCGGCTGACGCGACACTCATCTGTGTTCTGCCCGGCAGCCGCCGCGCCGAGGTTGCCCGGTTGGCACCCGACTTCAGCCGGGCCTTGCGCCTCATGACGGAACGCCGCGCCGGCTTGCATGCTGTGGTACCGACTGTGAGTGGCGTCGAAGATCTGTTGCGTCAAGTCGTCCAGACTTGGCCCGTGCAGGTGACAGTGGCCGTGGGTTGCCATGCCAAGTACCGGGCGTTCGCCGCAGCCGACCTGGCTCTTGCCGCTTCGGGCACGGTGGCCGTCGAGCTTGCCGTTGCCGGAGTACCGGCGGTAATTGCCTACCGGGTCAACCCGCTGAGCGCGTTTCTGGCCAGGCGCCTGATCAAGGTCGATTACGTCAGCCTGCCAAACCTGGTCGTGGGTGAGGAGTTGCAGCCCGAGCTGTTGCAGGAGCGCTGCACGGGGCGAAGCCTAGCGTCAGCTTTGGAACGGCTGCTCGACGATCCGGCGGCCCGGCGGCAACAACTCGAAGGCTGCACCCGTGCGGCCCGGCGGCTCGGCTTGGGTGGTCCGGCACCCAGCCACCGGGCCGCCGAAACCATTCTCTCGGTGATCCGATCTGGCGGCTCGGCCGCGAGCCCCTATAATGATGCCAAATTCAAGGAGGAAACATGACCAGCGATACCAGTGCCTTCCGACTTCTGCACACCATGGTCCGAGTCAAGGATCTCGACAAATCGATCGACTTCTACACCCGCCTGTTGGGCATGAAGCTGCTTCGGCGCAAGGACTACCCCTCGGGTGAGTTCACCCTGGCCTTCGTCGGCTACGGCGATGAGGCGAGCGATACGGTGATCGAATTGACCCACAACTGGGGCCAGGAAGAGCCCTATGACCTCGGCAGCGGCTTTGGCCACTTGGCGGTCGGCGTGCCGGACATCTATGGCACTTGCGAGGAACTTGCCAAGGAAGGGGTCAAGATCCCGCGTCCACCCGGGCCCATGAAGCACGGCGGCAGCGTAATCGCCTTCGTCGAGGATCCCGACGGCTACAAGATCGAGTTGATCGAGCGTAGCTGATTCGGATACTTGGTCCGTGTGAATGCCAGACGGGTCAGCTGGCCGCGGCGGGCCGCAAGCGCAACAGCGGTTATTCGCGTTTAGCGACCGGCACGTATTCCCGTTGCCGCTCGCCGGTATAGAGCTGGCGGGGGCGGCTGATCTTTTGGTTCGGATCCTCGATCATTTCCTTCCACTGAGCGACCCAGCCAACCGTGCGCGCCACCGCGAAGAGCACGGTGAACATGGAGGTCGGAAAGCCCATGGCCTTGAGGATGATGCCGGAATAGAAGTCGACGTTCGGAAATAGCTTTTTCTCCGCGAAATACGCATCTTCCAGGGCGATCCGCTCCAGCTCCATGGCCAGATCGAGCAAGGGGTCGTCGAGCCCGAGCTCTTGCAGAACCTCGTGGCATGATTTGCGCATGACGGTCGCCCGCGGGTCGTAGTTCTTGTAAACCCGGTGGCCGAAGCCCATGAGGCGGAAGGGGTCGTTGCGGTCCTTGGCGCGTTCGACGAACTCGGGAATGCGGTCCTTGTGGCCGATCTCCTGCAGCATCTTGAGCACGGCCTCGTTGGCCCCGCCATGCGCCGGGCCCCACAGCGAGGCGATGCCCGCGGCGATGCAGGCAAAGGGATTGGCGCCACTCGACCCGGCGATCCGGACGGTCGAGGTCGAGGCGTTTTGCTCGTGATCGGCATGTAGGATGAAAATACGGTCCATCGCCCGAGACAGAACCTGGCTGACCTTGTATTCCTCGCAAGGCACCGAGAATACCATGTACAGAAAGTTCTCGGCGTACCGCAAATCGTTGCGCGGATACACGAAGGGTTGGCCGAGCGAATACTTGTAGGCCCAGGCCGCGATCGTCGGCATCTTTGCGATCAGCCGGTGCGAGGCCACCATGCGCTGACGGGGGTCCGTGATATCGGTCGAATCGTGATAGAAGGCGGAGAGCGCGCCGACCACACCGACCATGATCGCCATGGGGTGCGCGTCGCGTCGAAATCCGCGATAGAGGTAGTTGAGCTGCTCGTGCAGCATGGTGTGATAGGTGATCGACTTCTCGAAGTCCGCCTTTTGCTTGGCATTGGGCAGCCCGCCGTAGAGCAGCAAGGAACAGACGTCCATGAAGTCGCTGTGCTCGGCAAGATCCTCGATGCGATACCCGCGGTGCAGCAAAACCCCCTTTTCGCCGTCAATGTAGGTAATCTTAGATTCACAACTACCAGTAGAAGTAAAGCCAGGGTCGTAGGTGAACATGTCGGTGTCCGCATAGAATTTGCGAACGTCCACCACGCTCGGTCCTTCGGTCCCGTCGATAACGGGAAGTTCCCAGGTCGAGCCAGACCTATTGTCGGTGAGGGTGATTGTGCCGCCGGCCGTTGATTTGGTGTCGTTCATACTCGGTCCTTTATACGCGGTCGAGTTGATTTTTCTTGCGCAGCATAGTCCTTCAGAGCCATTCGATCAATCAGGCCCTTGTCGATGTCTCGGTGTCGCCGACCTGATCGCCGATTCGGCCGAGCGACTCCGCGCGTCCGAGAATGCTCATGATCTCGAATATGCCCGGCGATGTATTGGAGCCGGTCAGCGCGGCGCGCAGAGGTTGGGCTACCTGTCCCAATTTGACACCCTGCCGCTCGGCATAGCCGCGCACGACGGCCTCCAGCGACGCGTCGGACCAATCCTCCTGTGACGCCAACTCCGGCAGCAATCCGGCGAGAAGTCGCGGCGCGTCTCCGGATAGCAGCTTCGCGGCCTTGTCGTTCAGGCCGAGGGGCCGATCGGTAACGTAGAAGGCCGCGTTGGCGGCCAATTCATTGAGGGTTTTTGCGCGTGCCTTCAGACTGGCCATGCCCTTGTTCAGGCGGGCCAGGGCGACATCGTCGAGCGGCCGGCCCAGGTTCTCGGTGATCAGATCGCGGAGCAGCACGACGAGACGCC
This sequence comes from Kiloniellales bacterium, assembly GCA_041617155.1. Lineage (GTDB taxonomy): Bacteria > Pseudomonadota > Alphaproteobacteria > Kiloniellales > JAKSDN01 > CAMYKD01. Next base: position 10,303 of record JBFJPL010000009.1, on the reverse strand, counting down.
CATCGTCGGATTCACGAATGTAGTGGCCGTTCAGATTGTCCAGCTTATCGAAATCGAAGCGCGCGGGCCCCCGGCCCACGGCATCGAGGTCGAACCACTCGATCGCCTGCGTCGTCGAGATGATCTCGTCGTCGCCATGCGACCAACCGAGCCGCAGCAGATAGTTGCGCAAGGCCTCGGGCAGATAGCCCATGTCCCGGTAAGCCTCGACACCCAGCGCGCCGTGGCGCTTGGACAGCTTCTTGCCGTCCGGCCCGTGGATCAGGGGGATGTGCGCGAAGGCCGGGGCTTGCCAACCGAGCGCCTGGTACAGGAGCGTCTGACGGAAGGCGTTGGTCAGGTGATCGTCGCCGCGGATCACGTGGCTGACTTCCATGTCGTGGTCGTCCACCACCACCGAGAGCATGTAGGTTGGCGTGTCGTCTGCCCGCAGCAGGACCATATCGTCGAGTTGCCCGTTGGCCACGGTGACCCGGCCCTGCACCAGGTCGTCGATCACGGTATCGCCGTCCCGCGGCGCCTTCAGGCGGATCACCGGGTCGACGCCAGACGGAGCTTCGGACGGGTCGCGGTCGCGCCACCGACCGTCATAGAGCATGGTGCGTCCCTCGGCGCGTGCCTTGTCGCGCATCTCCGCCAATTCCTCGGGCGTGCAGAAGCAACGATAGGCCTTGCCGTCGGCCAGAAGCTGGCGGGCGCATGCCGCATGTCGCTCGGCGCGCTTCGACTGGTAGACCACTTCGCCGGCCCAATCCAGCTCCAGCCACTTGAGACCCTCGAGGATCGCCGCCATGGCTTCCGGTGTCGAGCGCTTGCGATCGGTGTCTTCGATTCGCAGCCGGAATTGACCGCCGTGATGGCGCGCGTAAAGCCAGTTGAAAAGGGCGGTGCGCGCGCCGCCGATATGAAGAAATCCGGTGGGCGAGGGCGCGAAGCGGGTAACGACCCGTGGGTGCTCGGAGCTCATTGGGTGCCGCAGCCTGTGAAGCAGATGTCGTTGCTAGTCTTTCTTGTTGTCCTTCGCCTGAACTTTCGCCCAGGAGTCGCGCAGAGTGATCGTGCGGTTGAACACCGGGTGCTGTGGCGTGCTGTTCGCATCGAGGCAAAAGTAGCCCAGGCGTTCGAATTGAATTGCCTCGCCCTTGGCCGCGTCCGCCAGAGCGGGTTCCAGCCGGCAGTTTTCCAGCACGGTCAGCGAATCGGGGTTGAGTTCGTCGAGAATGTCACCCTTTGCGCCCGGCATGGGCTCGCTGAACAGGTGGTCGTAGAGCCGCACTTCGGCCGCGACCGCGTGCCCGGCCGAGACCCAATGGAGCGTCGCCTTCACCTTGCGGCCGTCCGGTGCGTTGCCGCCACGGGTTTCCGGGTCGTATGTGCAGCGCAACTCGACCACCTCGCCGGCCTCGTTCTTGACTGCCTCCCGGCAGGTGAGAAAGTAGGCGTAGCGCAGACGAACCTCGCGACCGGGTGCCAGACGGAAGAACTTCTTGGGCGGATCCTCCATGAAGTCGTCCCGCTCGATGTAGATCTCGCGCCCGAAGGGAACGGCGCGCGAGCCGGCTGCCGCGTCTTCCGGGTTGTTGACCGCTTCCAGCTCTTCCGTCTCATCCTCGGGATAGTTCTCGATCACGACCTTGAGCGGCCGCAGCACCGCCATGCGGCGTTCGGCCGTCTTGTTCAGCAACTCGCGAATGCAGTGCTCCAGCAGCCCGATCTCGACCAAGCTGTCGCTGGTCTTGGTGATGTGAAGCCGGCTGCAGAAGTCGCGGATCGCCGACGGCGGGACGCCGCGCCGCCGCAGCCCGGTCAGCGTCGGCATGCGCGGGTCGTCCCAGCCCCGGACGTGACCTTCCGTGACCAGCTGAATCAGCCGGCGCTTGGACAGCACCGTGTAGGTCAGGTTGAGGCGCGCGAACTCGTACTGGCGCGGCACGTTGGGCACCGGCAGGTGTTCGATCAGCCAGTCATACAGCGGGCGGTGGTCCTCGAACTCCAGCGTGCAGAGCGAATGGGTCACGCCCTCGATCGCGTCCGACTGGCCGTGGGCGTAGTCGTAGGTCGGGTAGATACACCAGGCGTCGCCGGTGCGCGGATGCGCCGCGTGAAGGATGCGGTAGATCACCGGGTCGCGCAGGTTCATGTTGCCGGACGCCATGTCGATCCGGGCGCGCAGAACCCGCGCGCCGTCCGGGAACTCGCCGGCGCGCATGCGGCGGAACAGGTCGAGGTTTTCCTCGACCGGTCGGTCGCGGTGGGGACTGTTCCTGCCCGGCTCGGTCAGGGTGCCGCGGTACTCACGGATTTCCTCGGGCGAGAGGTCGTCGACATAGGCCCGGCCGTCGCGGATCAGGTGCTCGGCCCAGTCGTAGAGCGTCGCGAAGTTGTCGGAGGCGAAATAGAGGTGCTCGCCCCAGTCGAAGCCCAGCCAGTGCACATCGGCCTGAATGGAGTCGATATACTCCTGCTCCTCCTTGACCGGATTGGTGTCGTCGAAGCGCAGATGGCAACGGCCGCCGAACTCCTCGGCGACACCGAAGTTGAGGCAGATCGACTTGGCGTGGCCGATGTGCAGATAGCCATTGGGTTCCGGCGGAAAACGGGTCACCACCGTCCGCGTGCGTCCCTCGGCAATGTCGGCACGGACGGTATCGCGGATAAAGTCGCGATTGGCCTTGTCGATGGTGGTGTCAAGTTCACTCACGCCGTGCTCTCCCGGCCATTGGTTGCGATACGCGGGGCCATGGACGTTGCCGTCGATTTGCGGGAAGGGCCCGATCTTTCGAGACGCGGCGCTGTTTAGCACATTCAATCACCGGGTGCCATGACCGTTGGGCCTTCGACATCGTTGCGCTAACATGAACTGAAGGGCTCAGAGGGGCTTTCAAAAGGCCATTGCCATGACTGCCGAGCATCATCCTGGAACTGCGACCGGCGCATCCAGGAATGTAGGCCAGGTGGTTGCGGCCTGGATGCGGGCACCCGTTGGCTGGTTCGCGATACAACTCCAAGCCGAACGGGATCGATGGCCGCTTTGGCCGCCGGTCGGCCTCGGCGTCGGAATCGCCGTTTACTTCGGTCTCCGGTTCGAGCCGCCGATCTGGGTTGGCGGCGCCGGCCTTGCCGCCTGCATCGCGTTCGGAATCTGGGCCCGGGCGTGGCCGACTGCGTTGATCGCAGCGCTGATTTTCGGGACATTTCTGACCGGCTTCACTGCCGCACAAGTCCGGACGGCCCTGGTCGCGGCCCCGGTGCTGGAAAAGCGGCTTGGCCCGGCAAATGTCGTCGGACAGGTGCTGCGGATCGAGCCGCGGGCGGGCAACGGCCGCGTCGTGCTCCGGCGGCTCGAGATCGCCGGCCTGGCGACCGAGCGTACTCCGGCCAAGGTGCGCATCCGGCTGACGCTTCGGGAACCGGCGTCGCCCAAGCCCGGCGAGTGGCTTCGGGTACGCGCGGTTCTGCGCCCGCCGCCCGGGCCGGCGGCGCCCGGCGCCTTCGACTTCGCCCGGCAGGCCTATTTCAAGCGTGTCGGCGCCGTCGGCTACGCAGTCGGCCACGTCGAGCGACTGAGCGCCGTCGAGTCCGGCTCGGCGGGCGCGGCGGACGGCTTGCCGAGCGCCTGGCAGCTCTGGTGGTCGAGCCTGCGCGACGGCGTCGCGCGGCGGATCCTGGCGGTCATGCCGGACTTGCGCGGTGCCATGGCCACGGCCCTGATGACCGGCGAGCGCGGCGCCATACCCGAGCCGGTGATCGACGCCATGCGCGATTCCGGCCTGGCTCACCTGCTGGCAATCTCGGGACTGCACATGGGCCTGGTCGCCGGACTGCTGTTTTTCGGTGTCCGGGCCTTGCTCGCGCTGGTGCCGCACGTGGCGCTCAACTATCCGATCAAGAAGTGGGCGGCCGTGGCGGCCGCGCTGGGCGCCTTCGCCTATCTGTTACTCAGTGGCGCGACGGTGCCGACCCAGCGGGCCTTCGTCATGATCCTGCTGGTGCTGCTGGCGGTGCTGCTCGACCGCACGGCGATCTCGTTGCGCCTGGTGGCCTGGGCGGCGATCGCGGTCCTGCTGCTGGCGCCGGAGAGCCTGCTGTCCGCCAGTTTCCAGATGTCGTTCGCCGCGGTCACCGCGCTGGTCGCCGGTTATGAGATCCTGGCGCGGCGTGGCGGCCAATTCGGCGCCGAACGCGGCCCGGCACGCCGCGTGGCGATCTATCTGGCCGGTGTCGCGCTGACCTCGGTGATCGCCATTCTGGCGACCGCGCCATTTGCCCTGTTCCACTTCAACCGGATCGCACTCTATGGCTTGGCGGCAAACCTGGCCGCGGTGCCGTTGACTGCCTTCTGGATCATGCCCTGGGCGGTCGTTGCTTTCATCCTGATGCCGTTCGGCCTCGACGCTTTGGCCCTCATCCCGATGGGCTGGGGCATTACGGCGCTGGTCTCGGTGGCGGAGTTCATCGCCGCCCTGCCGGGCGCGGTTACGGCGGTCAAGGCCATGCCTCTGACCGGCCTATGCCTTGTGGTCTTGGGCGGTCTCTGGCTGTGCCTCTGGTTCCGGCCGTGGCGCCATCTCGGAACGATACCGATCGCCGCCGGTCTGGCCTGCCTCCTGGTTAGCACGCCGCCGGATATTCTGGTTGGCGGCGACGGCAAGCTGCTGGCCGTGCGCGCGCCGGGCGGGGCCATCTGGCTCTCCTCGCAGCAGCGCGGGCGCTTCACCGCCGAAACCTGGCTGCGCCGGGCGGGAACGGTGGAGAGCCACGCCTGGCCTCTGGTGACCGATGTCAAGGACTCGCCGCTGCGCTGCGACCAGGTCGGCTGTATCTACCGGGCCGGTGGCCAGGTCGTCGCCCTGGCCCTGGACGGCCGGGCCTTGGCGGAGGATTGTCGTACGGCGACCATCGTGATCAGCCTGGAACCCTTGCGTCGGCGGCGTTGCTCCGGTCCGAAACTGGTGATCGACCGCTTCGACCTTTGGCGCAACGGCAGCCACGCCCTCTGGCTCAAACCCGACAGCATAGATGTGGAAAACGTCGCGACGCAGCGCGGCGCGCGCCCCTGGGTCCACCAGCGGCAGCGGCGGACAGCTCAGTAGCTGCGCAGAAGTCCGACTAGCCGGCCCTGAACCCTGACCCGCTCCGAGGGGAAGATTCTTGTCTCGTAGGTCTGATTCGCCGGTTCCAGGGCAATCGATTTGCCGTGCCGGCGGAAGCGCTTGAGGGTTGCCTCCTCGTTATCGATCAGGGCCACGATGATCGAGCCGTTTTCGGCCGTCTCTCCGCGTTCGATGATCACGGTGTCGCCGTCCAGTATGCCGGCATCGATCATGGAGTCGCCCTCGACCTCGAGCGCATAGTGCTCGCCGTTGCCGAGCAGGCCGGTCGGCACGTCGACGAAGTTGGAATAGTCGCGCAGCGCCTCGATCGCCGTACCGGCGGCGATCTTGCCGTAGAGCGGCAACTGCACCGACTCGACCTCGGGCGCCACGGCGGCGCCCTGCAGCGACGCCTGGAAGTCGCCCTCGATCACGTGCGGTGTGAAGCGCCCGCCCGAGTGTCCACCCTGTGGCACGTCGTCGGGCAGACGCAGAACCTCGACCGCGCGCGCCCGATGGGGCAGGCGACGGATGAATCCGCGCTCGACCAAGCCGGTGATGAGGCGGTGAATGCCGGATTTGGACTTCAGGCCAAGCGCCTCCTTCATCTCGTCGAACGACGGCGAAACGCCGTTGCACCCGAGATGATCGTGGATGTAAAGCAGCAATTCGTGCTGTTTCTTTGTCAGCATGGTCCGTTTAGCCCCCGCTTGATTACCGACCACAACATATAGAACAAAACAAAAACTTAGCTGTATGTTCTAGTTTAGTTCTTTTTTGTCGTCAAGCCTTCTTATGTCGCAGAGACGCGTTTCGGGCGAACCCGAAGGGAAAGATCCGGTGGGGTGCCCATTTGTCAGATTGCCGGCCCGCTGGTCGTCAGCGGCACGATCTCCACGGCTGCGCCGGCCTCGGCCGGCGGGGCGTTGGGCGGCCGCACGATCAAGCAGTCGGCGTGAGCCAGCGTGGCGAACATGGAACTGTCCTGGCGCTCGAAGGCGGTCGCGATCCGACGGCCGTGTGGGTCGTAGGTCAAGCGCCCGCGCAGATAGTCTTGCCGCTTGTCATTTGCGGCCAGGTCGGCGCCAAGGACCGCGGTTTCGGGCGGCCGTTCCTCACCGTGCCGGCCCAGCATGACGTCGATCACCGGCCGCAGGAAAAGCACGGCACAAACCAGGCTTGAGACCGGGTTGCCGGGCAGGCCGAGCAGCGGTACCTCGCCGATCCGGCCGAACATCAGGGGCTTGCCCGGGCGCATGGCGATCTTCCAGAAGTCGAGGTCGAGCCCGGCCTCGCCGAGCGCCTCTCGCACCAGGTCATGCTTGCCGACCGAGGCGCCGCCCGAGGTCACCAGAAGGTCGGCGCCGCGCGCGCCTTCGGCCATCGAAGTCAGCGACTCGCGGCTGTCCTGGGCGATACCCAGGTTGATCGGCTCACCGCCGCAGACGGTGACGAAGGCGGTCAGCGCTATGCCGTTGGAGCCGATCAACTGGTTGGCGCCAACCGGCTCGCCCGGCATGACCAATTCGTCGCCGGTCGAAAGCAGAGCGATACGCGGCCGGCGCCGCACCTTGAGCCAGGGCACGTTCATCGCGGCGGCCAGGCCGATATCGCGTGCGCCAAGCAGGCGGCCGGTTGTAACGCCCACGTCGCCAGCGCGGAAATCGAGCCCGGCGGGGCGAACGTAGTGGCCGGCCGGCACGCTCTCTTTGATCGTGACCTGGTCGCCGGCGCTGTCCGTGTCCTCCTGGATGACGATCGCATCGGCACCGGCGGGCAGCGGACCGCCGGTGAAGATCCGCACCGCCTCGCCGGGCCCGATCGCCTTTTCGTAGCTGCCGCCGGCGGGCGCCTCGCCGACGACCTTGAGGCTGACTGGGACCCGCGTCACGTCGGCCGCACGCACGGCGTAGCCGTCCATGGCCGAGACCGTCCGGGGCGGCTGGTCGACGCGCGCCACCACGTCCTCGGCCAACACGCGGCCAAGCGCTTCGCCAAGCCCGAGAGTTTCCACGGCCAAGGGCCGGAAGGCGCCGGTGATGCGCGCCAGCGCTTCCTCAACTGATATCATCAAGACGCCTCGTAAGTACCGGATTTTCCGCCAGATTTGTGGGTCAGTCGGATCTCGCCGATGCGCATCGCCCGGTCCACCGCCTTGCACATGTCGTAGACCGTCAGGGCCGCAACTGAGACGGCGGTCAAGGCCTCCATCTCGACCCCGGTCTTGCCGGTCACCTTGCAAGTGGCGGCGATCTCCACCGCGTTCCGAGCAGCATCGAGGGTCAGCTCCAGCTCGACCGACGACAAGGCGACCGGATGGCAAAGCGGAATCAGCTCCGGCGTCCGCTTGGCGCCCATGATACCCGCCAGCCGGGCCACGGCCAGGACATCGCCCTTTTGCACGCCGCCGTCACGGATCAAGGCCAGGGTTTCGGGCGCCATGAAGACGGCGCCCCGGGCGACGGCGATCCGTTCGCTATCGGGTTTCCCCGAAACGTCGACCATTACGGCTTTGCCCTCGGCGTCGAAATGGGTGAGGCGCGTCATGGATCTACCTCATGGGTTCAGGCGCCGACCGGCTGGACGTTCAGCAGCGCGGCGGTGGCCGCCGCAACGTCGGCCTGGCGCATCAGCGATTCGCCGATCAAGAAGGCCTTGGCGCCGACCGCGCTCATCCGGGCCAGATCCTTGGCGGCGAAGAGGCCGCTTTCGGCGACGACCATGCGCTCGGGCGGCACGCGCGGCGCCAGGCGTTCGCAGGTCGCCAGATCGACCTCGAGGGTCTTGAGGTTGCGGTTATTGATCCCGATCAGAGGGGACTTCAGGGCCAGCGCACGCTCCAGCTCCGTATCGTCATGGACCTCGATAAGGACATCCATGCCGAGCTCGAGGGCCGCCGCTTCCAGCTCGGCCGCCTGGGTGTCGGACAAGGCCGCGAGAATCAACAGAATGCAGTCGGCGCCGAGTGCCCGCGACTCGGCGATCTGATAGGGGTCGAGCATGAAGTCTTTGCGCAGTACCGGCAGCTCGACCGCTGTACGCGCCGCCTCAAGGTCGGCGTCCTTGCCCTGGAAATAGGGCTGGTCGGTCAGAACGGAAAGACAGCTGGCGCCGCCCTTGGCGTAGGCCCGAGCCAGGGCCGACGGATCGAATTCCGCCCTGATCAGGCCCTTGCTGGGCGACGCTTTCTTAATCTCACAGATCAACCCGTAACGGCCGGCCGCGACATGCGCCGCCAGATGGCGGTGGAAGCCGCGCGGCGCACCCGCGGACCGCGCCCTGACCTCGAGGGTCTCGAGCGAAACGACCTGCTTGCGAGCCAACACGAGGTGCCGCTTGTCGGCGCAGATGCGTTGCAAGACGTCGCTCACCCGGGCACCTGTTCGTTGGTGACCGTGATCAGGCCGTCGAGGACTTTCCTGGCTTGACCGCTGTCGACGGCTGCCATGGCCATCTCCACGCCTTGTTTCAGGTCGCCGGCCCTGCCCGCGACCACGAGGGCGGCAGCGGAGCCGAGCAGCACCACGTCGCGGAACGGGCCGGCCTGGCCGGCCAGCATGGCGCGCAGCACCTCGGCATTGTGCGCCGCGTCGCCGCCTTTCAGATCCGCCAGCGTGGCCCTGGGCAGGCCGGCATCCTCGGGCGTCACCTCGAAGCAGGTGACCGTGCCGTCCTTGAGCTCAGCCACCTGGGAAGCGCCGGTGGTCGAGAGCTCGTCCATCCCGTCGGCGCCGTGGATAACCCAGGCTCTTTCGTGGCCCAGGCCCTTCAGGACCTCGGCCAGGGGCTCGACCCAATCGGGCGAAAACACGCCGATTACCTGCCGCCTGACCTTGGCCGGATTGGATAGCGGTCCCATCAGGTTGAAGATCGTGCGGGTGCCCAACTCGACCCGCGTCGGACCCACGTGGCGCATTGCGCTGTGATGGCGCGGCGCCATGAAGAAGCAGGTGCCGACCTCCCACAATGCCTTGCGCACCAGGCGCATGTCGGCATCGAGGTTGACCCCGAGCTCGGCCAGGACGTCGGCGGCGCCGCTCTTCGAAGACAGGGCCCGGTTACCATGCTTGGCAACCGGCACGCCGCAGGCGGCGACCACGAACTGGCTGCCGGTCGAGATATTGTAGGTCGCCGTGCCGTCGCCACCGGTGCCGCAAAGGTCGATGGCGCCGTCTGGTGCGTCGACGGTCAGCATCTTGCCGCGCATGGCACGGGCTGCGCCGATCACCTCGGCGACGGTTTCGCCACGCACCCGAAGAGCCATCAGGAAGCCGCCCATCTGCGACGGCGTGGCGTCGCCCGACATCATGATATCGAAAGCCGCCTCCGCCTGCGGCTCGCTCAACGCCTGGCCTGTCGCGACGATGCCGAGCAGCTGCTTCAGATCGGTCATATCTCCGGTCATCGGCTTTCCCTCGGGCGTTCAGGCGTTGTGACCGGCGAGCCGGAGGAAATTGCCGAGCAACGCATGGCCATGCTCCGAGGCGATGCTTTCCGGATGGAACTGCACGCCGTGAATCGGCAGGTCACGGTGCTGCAGGCCCATGACCACGCCATCCTCGGTCTGGGCGGTGACTTCGAGGCAATCGGGAAGGCTGTCGTGCTCAACGACCAGCGAATGGTAGCGCGTTGCGGAAAAAGCGTCGGGCAGGCCCTCGAAGACACCCTTGCCGCCGTGTCGCACCTCGCTCAGCTTGCCGTGCATCGGCGACGCCCGGCCGATCTTGCCGCCAAAGGCCTGGCCAATCGCCTGATGGCCCAGGCAGACGCCCAAGATCGGCAACTTGCCGGCGGCGGCCGTGACCAGGTCGAGACAGATCCCGGCGCGGTCCGGGTCGCAGGGTCCAGGCGACAGAACCAAGCCCTGGGGATGCATCGCCAGGGCGTCGTCGACCGCGAGCGCGTCGTTGCGCCTGACCTCGACCTCGGCCCCCAGTTCACCGAGGTAGTGAAACAGGTTGTAGGTGAAGCTGTCGTAGTTATCGATCAGTAGAAACATTTCAACATCTTAAGAGCAAAGGTTCGGCTAATTTAGAAACAAGCTTCTTGCCCTATATCAGCCTGATTTGGTGGCCGGACGCAAGCGCCATAGGCCGATGGCAACTTAACCGTATTTTTAAACCATGATTGTAAGAGACGGGGGTCGCTTTTGCATAACCAGGCCTCTGGATCCTTTCCGCCATGCGCAGCCTTCCTCGACGATACGGCCG
>JBFJPL010000008.1:0-70945 GCA_041617155.1 Kiloniellales bacterium | reverse complement strand
TTGAAGATCAACGAGGGGCTGTTCGAACAACTGATCAAGATCTCCAAATCGCTGAAAGCCAAGACCGGTGCCGAGGCGCCGCGGCTCGACGGCCTGCTGGCGCTGCGCGGGGTACTAGAGGTGCTCGAGGAGGAGGACAGCCAAGAGGTGCGGGAGGCCCGTCGGAGCGCCTTGGCAAGCGACTTGGAACGGGTCATGGACGCCCTGGCTGAGACCCGTGGCGCCGAGGGCGCTCGGCTCGGGGAACTGGCGGACAAACATCTGCGCGCCATCCAGCGTCTGGTCACGGTGGCGTCGGCCTCGGCCCAAGTGCAGCCGGAAGCGCTACGCGAACGGCTGAAGAAGCAGCTCGACGAGCTGCTGGCAGCTTCGCCGGCCCTGCCGGAGGAGCGGCTGGCCCAGGAGGCAGCGGTCCTGATCACCAAGGCCGACGTACGCGAAGAGATCGATCGTCTGGAGTCCCATGTCGACAGTGCTCTGGACCTGTTGGCCGCGGGCGGACCGATCGGCCGTCGTCTGGACTTCCTCTGCCAGGAATTCAACCGCGAGGCCAATACGCTGTGCGCCAAATCGCCCGATATCGAACTGACTCGCATCGGCCTGGAGCTCAAGAACGTCGTCGATCAGCTCCGCGAGCAAGTGCAGAACATCGAGTGACGGCATGGCGGTTGGGGAGATCAAGCGGCGCGGCCTGATGCTGGTGCTGTCTTCGCCGTCGGGCGCCGGCAAGACCACCATCGCGCGCGCGCTCTTGATCAGCGACGCGAACCTCACGCTGTCAATCTCCGCGACCACGCGCCCGATACGTCCCGGCGAGCGGGACGGCGAGGACTACTTCTTCGTCACGCCGGAGAAATTCGAGGCCATGGCTGCGGCGGGCGAATTCCTGGAACACGCCAAGGTCTTCGGCCACAGCTATGGCACGCCGCGGGCGATGGTCGAGTCCGCGCTGGAAGCCGGCCGTGACGTGCTGTTCGATATCGACTGGCAGGGCACCCAGCAGCTCGCCGAGCAGGCGCGCGAGGACTTGGTCAGCATCTTCGTTCTGCCGCCTTCGACCGAAGAGCTGGAACGCCGTCTGCGGGCCCGTGCCCAGGATCCGGAAGAGGTGGTGCAAAGCCGCATGGCGAAGGCGGCCGACGAAATGAGCCACTGGGCCGAATACGACTATGTCGTGGTCAACCGCGAGCGCAAGGAAAGCTTGGCCCAGGCGACCACGATACTTGCCGCCGAACGCCTCAAGCGCGAGCGTCAGGTGGGCCTGCGCGATTTCGTCGAGCGCTTGCGCGAGGGTTCTTAGCGCCCGGCCTCGGCCAGTGCCCGCGCCATGGCGCAGAAGGCGGCTACGTCCAGCTCCTCGGCGCGCGCCGTCTCGGGTACACCAGCCGCAGCGATCAGCTCGCGCGGTGGTACGCCCAGGGACTTCAAGCTTTGGCGCAGCATCTTGCGGCGCTGCCCAAAGGCGCTGGCGGTTACCCGCTCGAGAGCTTCGAGCGGAGCTGGGGCGAGTGGTTGGGCCCGCGGTGTGAGCTGGACCACGGCCGACACCACGCGCGGCGGCGGAGTGAAGGCACGGGCGGGTATTTCGAACAGCAAACGCGGCTCCGTGAGCCATTGAGTCAGGACGGACAGTCGGCCGTATTCCTTGGTCCGCGGCCGGGCGATTAGACGCAAGGCCACCTCCCTCTGAAACATCAAGGTCAGGCCGTCGAAAGCCTCGGCATCCTCGGCAAGGCGTGCCAACCAGCCAACCAGCAGTGGCGTCGCCACATTGTAGGGCAGGTTGGCGACGATCCGCCGGGGCGCCGGGTCAAGCGCCACAAGATCGATCTTCAGGGCGTCGCCGGCGACCACGTGCAGGCGCCCGGAATAGGCTTCGGCGAGTTCGGCGAGAGCGGCCAAACAGCGTTTGTCCTTTTCGATTACAATCAGCCGCTTGGCGCCTTCGGCCAGCAGGGAGCGGGTCAAGCCGCCGGGTCCGGGGCCGATCTCGATCGTCGTGCCTTCGCCGAGGCTGCCCGCCGCCCGCGCGATCCGTCCGGTCAAATTCAGATCGAACAGAAAATGTTGGCCAAGCGCCTTGCGAGTGGAAAGGCCGTGGCGGGCGATGACCTCACGTAACGGCGGCAGGCTTTCAGGCAATGGATGGCCGCGTCGTCAGGGCCAGAGCGCAGCCGCGCATGGTCGTGGCTTCGCCGTATGCTGCGGTCACAGGCGGATATCCACATTGGCCGCCCGGCGGAGATCTCGCAGATAGCGTCTGGACAGCAAATCCAGCCGCTGGTTAGCGAGCGATTCGCGAATTCGCTCGCGATCGATACCGTCGCGCACCCGGTTGCAGACGACGATCACGCTGAACCCCGCGGCGACCCGGATCGGCCGGCTCGGCTGGCCGATCGGCAGAGGCGCGACCGTGCTTCTCAAGTTCGGCGGCAACTGGCTGAGTTTGATGTCGCCAAGATCACCCGAACCCGGGGAGCCGTGCTGTTCGGCGAGGGCGTCGACCGAAGCGCAGCCGTCGATCAAGGAAACGATCTCGGCGGCCCTGGATTGCGCCTGCGCAATCTGCTCCGGCGCTGGATTGGCCGGCAGAGCGAAGAGCAGCTGCTTCAGGTTGACCGTCGAATCACCCATGGATATACGCCGTTGGTCGAGCAGCAGGAGGATGTAGTAACCACCAAAGCTGCGGATCGGACCGGCCAGGCTACCTGGCGGCATGCGGGTCAGGACGCGAGCCAGCTCTTCGTCCAGTTGACCCTCCTCGATCCAGCCAAGATCGCCGCCGACCGAGGCCGTCGCCGACTGGGAAAACTGACGCGCCAAGGCGGCAAAGTTGGCGCCGCGACGAATTTGATCGACCAGGCGTTCGGCGGTGCGTTGCACCTCTTCCTCCTGCAAGGCGCTGTCCACGCTAAGCAGGATCTCGGACACCCGAAACTGATTTCGGCCCTCGCTGGACTCGAGCCGGCCAATGATCTCGTCGATTTCTTCGTCGGTGACTTCAATCGAGGGCCTGAGCTGGCGCTGCAAGACGTTTTGCCAGGTCAGGCTGCCGCGAAGCTGATCGGACAATGCCTTGGGCGGAACGTCGTTCTGCTGCAAAAATTCGACGAACTGCTGGCGCGACATCTTGTTTTGCTGGGCCAGTTGTTCGAGGGCGCCTTCCAACTGACCTTGGGACACGGAGATATCGAGCCGTTTGGCCTCCTGCATTTGAAGTCGCTCGTCGATCAAGTTGCGCAGAACCTGCTGTTGCAAGCGTCCGCGAACCTCCGGCGAATCACGGAGACCCGATGCGAGAATCGCCAGACGCGTCCGCATCGCCAGATCGAGCACCGAAATGACCTCGTCGTTCACGACCGCAGCGGCGCGAAAAGTATCCTGGGCCGCGCTTGGCGCGATGGCCGTGGGCGCCACGGCCAGCAGCAAAAGTGCGGCGCGAAACCATAGGGAACCTGTATGGCGCTTGATCATCGTGAATTGTTTCTGGGTCGCTTTGGAGTTCTCAAATCTGGTCCATTCTCTGCTCTACAAACATAGCCTCCAAGGCATCTCATTGCGACGTTCCGAATCCGCCCAGATACTTGAACTCGATTCGCAGGAAGATCGAGTCGTCGGGGTCGATTTCCCGGTCGGAGAAGAACCGCCGCTGCCCGACCAATTCTATCGTGAAGCAATCGTCCTGATAAGCGATGCCGGCGGAAGATTGCAGCGTGTCATCGTTCTCGAGGTCACGGCGGGTTGAGACGAACGCTGACCAGTTTTCGTTGAGGCGGCTTCTGGCGCGCAGGTTGATCTCTTGGCGGTCACCAAAGTCCACCGTGCCCCGTTCAGCGTCGATGAAAAGATAGGCAACATCCACGTTGAAGGCGGGAGGGCCAAGGCGCAGGTCTATTTCATTCCGCCTTGGACGGAAATTCTCCTTGTCCAGCCGAAAGCGGTACAGCAGATCTATGTCAGGCAATGGGTTCAGTCCGAATCGCCCGACGATATCCGATAGCTTGTCCTGCACGCCGGAATCCTCGGGAAAGAGATCCTCCTCCCTTTCCAGGCGATAGCTCTGGCCGATGAAGGCGCTGGCATTTCCGCCGCCGGGCACCACACCGCCCCAACGAATGCCGTAGTCGACCCGCTGGCCCACATCGACGCGGTCGAGCCCGGGAAAGCGGTTCAGGCTGAACAGGTTGGTATCGTCGAAAACGAAATCCTGGCTGTCTTCATTGGGTATGTCGTCGGGATTGCCGCTGTTGGTGCCGACCACGATTTGCGCGACCGGCTCTATGACCTGGTTCATGACATTCGAGTAGCTGACCCAGGGGTAGCGCCAGTTCAGCGCGAGCTGTGGAAACACCCGCCCGGCCAACTTGTTTTCCGTAGGGCCTTCGGGATCGACCTCGTTGCTGCCGGGAACGAACCCCTTGGTGTAGTAGCCGTCCGTCTGGATTCTGGCCGCAAGCGTGTAGGCGCCGCCGATCGGGTCTGTGAACGGGACTTGCCAGCCGGTCTGAAGGGAAATGCGGTGTGTATCGCGCCCTTCGAGCCGCGTCAGGACCACCGAGTTGGTATCAACGCTGAACGTGCTGTTCGCGAGCCAGGGCTCGCTGATGAAGTTGTGGTCGAGTTGCGGAAAGACAATCGGGATCTCCCTGTTCTGGTCATCTTGACTCAGGCCCTGGAAGCTGAATCCATTGGCCGCGAAATAGTTCCGGCCTTTGAATCTTTCGGCAAAGATGTTGCTGGTCAGGTAGGATTCGCTGCTGAAATTGTAGAGGCGCAGATAGGTATCGTCGGACGCGCGGTTGACATCGAAACCCGTGCGCCAGAGGCGGTTGATGTTGTAAATTCCTTGCGCGTCGATATTGCCCCGCAAGACGTTGTTCGATATTGAGCCGTCGTCGTTCTCGCGATCCGCGATCGTTCCGCTGCCCCTGAACTCGTGCCGGCCAAAGGGCAAAAGCTGGCGAAACTCGCCGGCGAGCACGGGACCCTGCTTCGATGTAAAGATCGGCTCGAATGTGAAGTCGCTGTCGGGACCGAAGGTCCAGTGATAGGGCACTTGTAGCACACCGCCCAGGTTTTCGGAGCTGCCGATCGTGGGTGCCAAAAAGCCGTTCTGGCGTTCGACCGTTGGATCCGGGTGCTCGAAATAGGGTGTATAGAACACGGGCACACCGAATATCTCCATCCAGGCGTTGCTATAGCGGATGGTCTGGTCTTCCTGATCGTGCACGATCCTGGAAGCTTTGATCTGCCAAAGCGGGGCGCGGTCGGGATTGTCGCGACAGGACTTGCAGGGACTGAAGACGCCGCGCCGAAAGACCGTCCGCTTGCCGCCGGTACGTGTTCCGTCGGCTGCCGCGATTCGGCTGTCGTCGCTCATCAGGATTCGAATGTCCCGGATGAAGCCCTCTCGCAGGTCGCCAGTCAATTCGATGAAGTCGGCAAAAACGACGTCCCCGGTCGGCTCCAAGAGACTCACGTTGCCGGAAGCCGTGACGACGTCGGTCCGTTGATTGTAGGACACGGTATCGGCCAGCAGGACCCTCTGGCCTTGAGATATCTCGACGCTTCCCGTCGCCGTGATCACGCCCAGATTTTCGTCATAGATAACCTGATCGGCGCTCATTAGCGCCGGTGCGTCCGGCGAAAGCTGTTCGAGCGAACCGGATTCGGGCTGGGCGGCCTCGCCCGGCGGTCCGGTTTGTGGTGCTGCCTCGACCGCCCGGGCGTCGTAACTGGCCATGGTGACGGCGAGCATCGCAAGTGCTCTGAAAACGAAAGCCGCCAATTGCCCCTGCATGATCCCCCCCCCAGCGGGCTCCTAGCCGTCCTCGAGGTGCAACAGCATGGCAATACCGAGCATCATACTGGCCCCCGCGGGGGCCCAACCGGCAAGCAACACCGGGATCTTGCCCGAAAGGCCCAGGGCGAACACGAAGTTAGAGAGGAAATAGAGCAGAAATCCGGCAAGCATTCCGGAAATGATGACTAGGCCCACGCGCCCACGGCGCTGGGGTCTGAGCGAGAAGGTGGCTGCCAGCAGAATCATCGCGGCAAAAAGTAACGGCATCGCTACCAGTCGGTGAAGTTGCAGGCTATGCCGCTGGGCCGAGAAACCCGCCGCCTCCAGCAGTTTTATGAAACCGGGCAGACTCCAGAAGGAAATCGTCTCCGGCGCGGCGAAACTGTCGAGAATCTTGGCCGGCGTGAGGTCGGTCTTGAGATCGATCGTTGGCGCGGCCCGGGGCTGCTTGCCGGGCTCCGACAACACGGCTTCGTAGACATGCCACACACCATTGCCCAGCTCGGCGCGCGGCGCATCGATCCGGCTGAGGAAGCGGTCCGTCGAATCGAAACGGAACACGATGACACCATGTAACGCCATGGCTTCGGGTGCCACCCGCGTCGCATGTATGACGGACTGTCCTTCCGGGTCGGCCTGTCGCAGCCACAGGCCACTGCGCGACAACGCGAGGGCGGATTTGCTGCTGTTCGAGAAACGCGCCTCGATCTGTTCGAACCGGCCCAGCAAGGTCGCGGCGATCGGATTGAGGACGGTTACGGTTGCGATGCCGATCATGATCGCGACGCCCAACACCGGCAGGAGAAATTGCCACACCGATACGCCGGCGGCCCGGGTGACAACCAGTTCGTGGGTACGGGTCAGGCGCCAGAAGCTGGCCATGGCGGCGAACATCACCGTGAAGGGCATGACCTCCTGACTGAGGAACGGCATCTTGAGCAGGACCATCTTCAGCACCACGCCGAGGGCCGCGCCCTGCTTATTGGCCATTCGATCGAAAAGGTCGACAGAGCTCACCAGCAGAATGACCCCGCTGAGGGCCATAAAGAAACCCAGCCACCGCCAAGCGAACTGCCTGGCGATATAGTTCGAGAGCGTCGGCGACAGGCGCAGACGCCGCATGCTCGGGAGGTTGGCGACAGCGGTCATTCCGAGGCCATCGCAAGCTCATCGTCACGGGTTGACCGGCGCCGGGAGCGTTTCACTAGCACGTAGAAGCTGATGACGACGGGCAACACCGGAACCAGGTACATGAGCGGCACGACTTGCGGCGTACGGCCCGCAAGGTCTTGCAGTGCAAGAGCCAGGCCCTCGAGCAAGCCGATGCAGAGTATCGCGACAAGCAGCCGGTGCATCTGGCCACGGCGGTTGAACTCGCCGGCTAGCAGCGCGGCCAGCCCGACGAGGACGAAGACAATCGTATAGAGCGGGGCCACAAGCCGTTGATGGCCCTCGGCGATCAATTCATTTCGATTGCGCAGGTCGATGCCGGTCGTGGCGGGCGATAGCAGGCTTGGCAGGAAGCGTTCCTTGGGCTCGAGCCACCGATTGCCCGGGGCATCGCTAAATCGGGTCATCTCGACGGTATAGCGATCGAAATGAAGCAGCGAAAGGCGGCCGCTGTCCGGGTCGATCTCTTGCCGGTTGCCGTTGACCATCACGACTCGCGGGCCGGTTTCGGAACGCACCAAAGCGCCGCGCTCGGCCATCATGGTTATCGCGCCATCGGTCTTGCGCTTGTCGTGGACCAAAATGCCCCGCAGCTCGCCGTCGGCGGAGCGCTCGCGGACATAGACGGTGATGCCGTCGCCCAGCTCGTTGAACACGCCCTCCTGTAGCAGCACGGCCGAATATTCGCTGCGAATCTGATACTGCAGTTCCTTGAAGGCGCGGTAGGACAGCGGCATGAAATAAAGCGAGATCGAATAGACGATCAAGGTAATGCCCAGCGCCAGAATCAGAGCCGGCCGAGCCAGTTGGGTCTGGGACAGACCCGCCGCACGCAGCACGACCATTTCGCTGTCCATGGTCAGCTTGTTGTAAACGAACAGCACCGCGCAGAAGGCGGCAATCGGCAGGACGACCCCCAGGAACGATGGCAACAGCAGGCCGACAAAGGCAAAGAAGGTCGTCGCCGGCAAGCCACGGTTGACAATGTAGTCGAAGAATCGCAACGACTGCGCCAGCCATACGGCAAAGGTCATGCCCAGCGTAACGAAGAATGTTACGATCATAAGCTGGTTCAGGATGTAGCGTGTGATGGCCTGCATGTCTGCGCCTACCGGGCTCCGCCGTTTCGCGTCGGTGGGTAGAATTTCCAATACTAACACCACTATGTCACCAAAGTTTTTCATGACTTGGCAGCCAGGAGCCTGTCCGGCCATTGACAGAGAGCGGGCGGAACGGATATCGCAGGACCCCAGGTGGCGTCTTCTGCCGGTGACTCGACTTCGCGCACAGGCCGCGATCTCGTGGCTTGTCTGTCAGCCTGATCAAGAGGTCCAGTATGAAAATCACCTTCGTATCCCCAACCTTGCCCGACAGCGGCGCCATCGCCGTGTTGGTCGCCGAGGAGCGCAAGCTGCTGACCACCGCCGCCAAACTGGACAAGTCTACCGGTGGTGTACTCAGCCGGGCGCTGGCCGCCAGCCGCTTCAAGGGCAACAAGGCCGAGGTGTTGGAGGTGCTGGCGCCCCAGGGAGTCAAGAACAGCCGAATTCTCCTGGTTGGTGTCGGCAAGCCCAAAGAGGTGACCGACCTTGTTCTGGAGGAGATCGGCGGCGCTGTGCTTGGGCACTTGAACAGCGTCGGCGAAAAGCAGGGCGCCCTGGTGATCGACAAGCTGCCCGGCGACAAGGCGACGGGCGCCGAGCGGGCGGCCCAAGCGGCTTACGGCGCGCTCCTGCGCTCCTACCGTTTCGATCGCTACCGGACCAAGGAGAAACCCGAAAAAAAGCCCAGCCTTACCAAGCTCGACTTTCTGGTCGACGATCCAACGGCCGCGAAGAGGGGCTTTGGTCCTCTGGAGAAGATCGCCAGCGGCGTTTTCTTCACACGCGATCTGGTTTCCGAGCCGGCCAACGTGATCTTCCCGAAGAGTTTCGTCGCCCAGGCCAAGCTGCTGGAAAAGTTGGGCGTCAAGATGAAGGCTCTTGGCGCGGCGGAGATGAAGAAGCTCGGTATGGGCTCGCTGCTCGGTGTCGGTCAGGGCTCGGACCACGAACCCCAGCTCCTGGTTCTCGAATGGAACGGCAGGACGGGAGCCAAGAAAACGCCGCCGCTCGCCATTGTCGGCAAGGGTGTGACCTTTGACACCGGCGGCATCTCGATCAAGCCCGCCGCCGGCATGGAGGACATGAAGTGGGACATGGGCGGTGCCGGCGTCGTCGTCGGACTCATGCGCGCGCTCGCCTCGCGCAAGGCCAAGGCCAATGTGATCGGCATCTGCGGTCTGGTCGAGAACATGCCTTCGTCGAAGGCGCAGCGGCCGGGCGACATCGTGACTTCCATGTCCGGTCAGACGATCGAGGTGATCAACACCGATGCCGAAGGCCGCCTGGTGCTGGCCGATGCGCTCTGGTACGTACAAGACAAGTTCAAGCCGAAGGCGATCATCGACCTGGCGACCTTGACCGGCGCTATCATCGTCGCCCTAGGGCACGAACATGCCGGGCTGTTCTCGAACGACGATGAGCTTTCCGGCCAGCTCGTGGCGGCTGGCGAGGCGGTCGGTGAAGCGCTCTGGCGGCTACCGCTCGGTGCCGAATACGACAAGCAGATCGACAGCGATGCGGCCGACATGAAGAATGTCGGCAACCGCTCGGCCGGCTCGATCACCGCGGCGCAGTTCCTCAAGCGCTTCATTAAGGACGACACGCCTTGGGCGCACCTCGACATCGCCGGCGTGACCTGGTCGAGCAAGGACAAGCCGACCGTACCCAAGGGCGGCACCGGCTTCGGCGTGCGCCTGCTCGACCGCCTGGTGGCCGACAACTACGAGAGTTAGGCGCAACCGGTCTGGACCGCACGACTGAGCTGATTGCCCCTGCGGCCTAGGCATCGGTCTGGCTGGCGGCTATCCTGAGCCCGAGATGACCGATGTTCGCTTCTATCATCTGACCCGCACGAGCCTCGAGACAGCCCTGCCGCAGATGCTCGAGAAAACCCTCGAACGCGGCCAGCGGGCGGTGGTGATTGCCGGGTCGGACGAGCGGGTCGAGTCGCTTAATGCCCAGCTTTGGACTTACAACGACCGCCACTTCCTGCCCCACGGCTCGGCCAAGGACGGCTTCGCCGAGGACCAACCAGTCTGGCTGACCGCGCAGGACGAAAATCCGAACAGGGCCCAAGTGCTGTTCTTGACCGACGGCGCCACCTCTCGGTCGATCGACGGATACGATATTTGCGCGATGCTGTTCGACGGCCGCGACGACACGGCGGTCGAGGCCGCGCGCGGACTTTGGCGTTCCTTCAAGGAGGCCGGTCACGCGGTCACCTACTGGCAGCAGGACGAAAACGGCCGCTGGGCCCAGAAGGCCTAAGCCAGGGTTGCTATGCTCAGCTCGGCGCGTCCGAGGCGGCGGTCGCTCGGGTCATGACGACAGCCAGGGCGAGCAGGGCGAACCACTGATTTTGCCAGATGCCGTAAGCGGTAAGCGCGATCAGCATCGCCGTCGCGGCCATGCCCAGTGCCGCCGGTCCCGCCTCCCGGGTCAGTCGCACGGTTCCGGCGATCATGGCGGCCAGCAGTAAGGCGACGAGGACCGTGCCGGGGACGCCGAGCTCCAGATTGATCTGCAATGCCGCATTATGCGGGTGGAGCGGCATGACCTTGGTTTTGCTTCGATAGGGCTCCGCGCCCTGTGCCGGAATATTGCGGGCCGCATCGAACCCCCAACCCAACAGGGGCCGCTCCAGTACTCGCTCGGCGGCGAAGTTCCAGACGTGAACCCGGTGGCGGGCCGTCGACTGGAGCCACGATGCCTCCGATAGCCCCGCGGCAAAGAATCCGCGAGCAATGAAGGAGCCGCCTGCCAGGGCCGCGACGATCGTCAAGATCAGCAGCACGCGCGCGGTTCGGAGACTGAGCGTTGCCAGCAGAGCGACTGCCAGGCCGCCGGCAAGGCCGAGCAGCGCCGCGGTGCTTTCGAACGCCAGCAGGCCGAGCAGGAGGCCGAACGGCAGTCCGAGCGCCCAAGGACCGAGCCGCTCGCGCCACAGGAGGGCAGCCACCGGCCACGACAGGATGGCGAGCGCCGTGGCGCCCCGGTTGAGCCGGGACAGCCGATGGTATTCATTGTCGATGTCGCCGTGCAGCAGCGCCATCAACGGGGCGCCGAAGAGGCGCTCCTCGATCATCAAGACGATTCCGAGGGCAAGCCCCAAGGTCAGGGCCAGGGCGATTCGGCGCCGTGCGGCATTCGGCAGGCCGCGTGCCACTGCGAAGAGCGCCAAGGCCGCGGCGAAAAGGCCGGCGAGGCGCAGCGACAGCAGCACCGCCCGGGCCGGGTCGGGGCTCCAACTGGACGCGGCGGCGAACCACAGCAGCAGCAATGCGATCAAAAGCGAGGGCAGCCTCGGAATTCTCTGCAGAGGCTCGGAACGCAGCCAAAGCCCGAGCAGCGCCAATGCCGCGCCGGCCACCAACAGCACCACAACCGCCTTCGGCGCCAACACGGCGATGGGGGGCAACAAAAAGCCAAGAGCGCGGAAGGCCGTCTCCGGCGCGCGCAGGTGGGCAGCGAGCATGGAGCGGAGAGTAGTCGATCCTGGATCGACCGCCTAGCGCCGGGTTTGCAGACGTCGGGCGATGCCGCGCGGCAGACCCAGGCTGGCCTCGCGGTAGAGGATGTAGAGCCCACTCGCCATCACGATACCGACGCCGACCCAGATATTCAGGCCCGGCACCTCGCCCCAGATGAAGAAGCCGAGCAGGGCGGCCCAGATCATGGCGCTGTATTCGAACGGCATGATCACCGCTACGTCAGCCAGGCGGAAGGCTTTGGTGATGGTAATCTGAGCCATGCCACCGATGATGCCGATGGCGATCAGGAGGGCCAGGTCGGTGGGCCCTGGTGTTACCCAGTGGAACGGCAGCAAGGCCGCCGAAGCCAGCGTGCAGGAAAGCGTGAAGTAGAACACGATCGAGGCGCTCGACTCGGTTCGGCTCAGTCTGCGCACCAGGATCACGGCAAGCGCATAGAACACCGTGCCGCCGAGCGGTACCAGGGCGATCTGCTGGAACACGCCGGCGCCCGGCTGCACCATGACCAACACACCGAAAAAGCCGACCAGAACCGCACTCCAGCGACGCAGGCCGACCTTCTCGCCCAGCAGTGGTACCGACAATGCGGTGACGAACAACGGGGCGGCGAAGGTGATGGCGACCGCGTCGGCCAGCCGCATGTGGGCGAAGGCGTAGAAAAATGTGCCGAGCGACACGATGCCGACTAGGGAGCGCAGCAGGTGGCCCCAGGGATTGCGCATGGTCAGCGCCTCGCGCGGTCCGCTGCGGAAGATCAGAAAGGCCAGAGGGATGAAGGCGAAGAGGCTGCGGAAGAAGACCAGCTGAACAGTCGAATAGCCCTGGCCGAGCCACTTGACCAGGGCATCCATGACGGCGAAGAGGCCCACGGCCAATATCATGAAAGCGATGCCTCGGGTCTTGTCGGATCCGGCGGACGGGGACAGCGGCAAAGCGGCGGGCGCGGGGCTAGCGGGCATGAGAACCTTATAAGTCGGGGAGAATACCGACCAAGATAGGCCCAGCCGGTCCATATCGGAGCCACAGTTATTGCAGGCCGGTCCCGCGTGAGACGCAGGGCTGAACAGCCGTGGATCAAACCTTCAATAAGCGCCTTGTGTCGGGCGGCGGCGCCAGCGGTCCCCAGCCCTGGCGCCATACTGCAGCGGGGCCGGGAATCAACTCGCTAAGGACCCTCAGTCGTCACCGTCGTCGCCCGACGCCTTGACGATTTTCACCACTACGCCGGCATCGCCCAGGCCGGCGGGCCGAGCGGCTCCGAGGTCGAGGAACTTGGGCTTGACCCGGGTTGCCAGTTCGATCGATCAAAGCACGCCGTACTGGTTGGTCACGAAGAGATGGTTGGCGAGACTCGGCGCGTGGATGCCGAAGTTGAGCGCGGCCAGCCCGCTGAGCGCGGTTTCTGGCTTTGCAGCGAAGTCGCAGCGCGGAACGGCGCCGGCAACGGGGACGTCGAACCCTGGGCAATAAGACCGCCGGGTGCTGGCGCGAGCGCCAGCGCCAAGGCGGTCGAGCGGAATGAGCATCGGAAAAACATCTGCACCTTCCAGTCAAAGATGGTGCCGTGGGCGGCGGCCGTCTCATGCGGCCTTTGCCCTGCCAGACCGGGAGGCTGCTTTGGGTCCGGTAGGCCCCGCTATCGAAGCGCCTATCGTCTTCGGATCTAGCCCGCTGTTGAAGGCGGCTCCAAGGGATAAAGCTCGGTGCCGCCTTCACAACTTCGCGAAGCACCTGTAACTCAAGTGCGGTTTCAGGCGTCTTCCAGGGCGGCCTGGGCGTTCAGCCAGTCTTCCTCGGCCTCGGCCATGGCCTGCTTGATGGCGCCGTGCTCGAGCTGCAGTTCCTGGAGCGCGGCGGTCGGGCCGTCGTAGATCTCCGGCTCGGCCAGCCTGGCCTCGAGCGCCTTCCTCTTGCGGTTGAGCTTTTCCATGCGCGCCTCGGCCGCCTTAACCTGCCTGCGCAGATGGACGACCGCGGCGCGCGCCTCGGCGGCGGCGCGGCGCTTCTCCTTCTTGTTGGCGGTGCGCTCCCCGTCCGGGCGCTTGCTGCGGGTTCGGCGACGCTCGTCGCGGCGCTGTTCGGGCAGCCGGCGGCGATAGTCGTCCAGGTCGCCATCGAAGCTCTTGACCGTGCCGTCGGCGACCAGCCACAGCCGGTCGGCGATCAGCTCGACCAGATGCGGATCGTGGCTGACCAGGACCACGGCGCCCTGGTAGTCGTTGATCGCCTGGATCAGGGCCTGGCGGGAATCCACGTCCAGGTGGTTGGTCGGCTCGTCGAGCAGCAGTATCTGCGGCGCCTCGCGGCTCATCAGGGCGAACAGCAGGCGGGCCTTTTCGCCGCCCGACAGACGGCCGACCGCGACCTCGGCCTTGTCTTGGCCGAACCCGAAGCGACCGAGCTGGCTGCGCAGCTTTCCAGGCGGTTCGAGCGGCATGAGCCGGGCCATGTGGTCGAGCGGCGTGGCCTCCAGGTCGAGCTCCTCGGCCTGGTCCTGGGCGAAGTAGCCGACCTTCAGCTTGGACGACTTTGTAAGCCGCCCGGCCAATGGCTTGAGGCGCCCGGCCAGCAGCTTGATGAAGGTCGACTTGCCGTTGCCGTTGGCGCCCAGAAGCGCGATGCGGTCGTCCATGTCGAGCCGGAGGTCCAGGTCGGCGAGCACAGGCCTTGCCGCCGGATCGTAGCCGGCGGTCGCCTTGGTCAGGGCGATCAGCGGCGGCGACAGCGCCTTGGGCTCGGGAAAGTTGAAGGTGACGGTGCGCGACTCCAGCACGCTGGCGATTGGCTCCATGCGGGCCAGCATCTTGAGCCGCGACTGCGCCTGCTTGGCCTTGCTGGCCTTGTAGCGGAAGCGGTCGACGAAGGCCTGGATGTGGCGCCGTTCGGCCAACTGCTTGGTCTGGAGCGCTGCCTGGTGGGCCAGGTGTTCCCGGCGCGTGCGCTCGAAACGGTCGTAGTTGCCGCTGTAGGAGGTCAGGCGGCGGCCTTCGAGATGGGCGATCCGGGTGGGGACCCGGTTCAGCAGGTCACGATCGTGGCTGACTAGGATAAGCGTGCCGGCGTAGCTCTTGAGATAGCCCTCGAGCCATAGGGTCGCCTCCAGATCCAGGTGGTTGGTCGGTTCGTCGAGCAGCAGCAGGTCCGGCGCCGAGAACAGCAAGGCGGCCAGGGCGACCCGCATGCGCCAGCCGCCCGACAGATCGGCACAAGCTCCGGCCTGAGCCGCCTCGTTGAAGCCCAGCCCGGCCAGGATGCGCGCTGCGCGGGCCGGGGCGGAATCCGCTTCAATGGCCGCCAGGCGCTCGTGGACCTCGGCGATGCGGGCCGGGTCTCGGGCGGTCTCCGCCTCGCCAAGCAGGGCCAGCCGCTCCCGGTCGGCGGCCAGCACGGTGTCGAGCAGGCTTTCCGGCCCGGAGGGCGCCTCCTGCGCCACCTTGCCGACCCTCAGGCCGCGGGACAGGGAAATTTCGCCGCCGTCGGCGTGAATTTCACCGGATATGAGCTTGAGCAGGGTGGTTTTGCCGCTGCCGTTCGGGCCGATCAGGCCGACCCGCTCGCCCTTGTTGACCGTCAGGGTCGTCCGCTCGAACAGCGGGCGGCCTTCGATCCGATAGTCGAGTTCCTTGACGTGCAGCATGGCGGGCGGGTTGATAGCACGCCCGGCCACCCTCAGAAAGCACCGGCTTCGCTCGCTGCGGTTTCCGGCAAGCCGCGCGCGATTGCACGGGTCGCCAAGTTGCCAGAACTCTGACCGGCGCCATTGCCGCAATGGTGCAAAGCCGCTATAAGGCCGCCCGCAACGCCGAAATGGGGGACCCAGAAGCATGGCCGTAGAGCGCACACTGTCGATCATCAAACCGGACGCGACGCGCCGCAACATCACCGGCAAGATCAACGCCAAGCTGGAAGAGGCGGGCCTGCGCATCGTGGCGCAGAAGCGTATTCGTCTGACCCAGGAGCAGGCCGGGAAGTTTTACGAGGTGCACAAGGATCGGCCGTTCTACGGCGACCTCTGCACCTTCATGACCTCCGGGCCGGTGGTGGTACAGGTGCTCGAAGGCGAAAATGCGGTCGAGAAGAACCGCGAGATCATGGGCGCGACCAACCCGGCCGACGCGGCGCCAGGCACGATTCGCGCGGAATTCGCGGAGTCGATCGAAGCCAACTCGGTGCACGGCTCGGATTCGCCCGAGAATGCCGCGATCGAGGTGGCGTTCTTCTTTCCGGAGTCGGAGATCGTCAGCTGAGGTACCGCCCGGCGGATCAGACCAGAAAAATTCCCATCAGGATGAGAACCAGGACGACCACCACGGTCGAGATGACCGTCAGCTTGACGAAGTCGTGCCAAGTCTTGCGGTGCTCTTCCAGCATCTTGTCGTCGGACATAACCCCCTCTTTCGTCTGGCCGGGTCGAACGCCCGGGAATCTTGCCTCAGGACTAATTAGCGGCTGAGGCGGCCAGCCGCAAGTCTCAGACGGGACAAGTCTCAATCGGGCGGAGGATTGAACAGCATCGAACCCGCCGCTTCGGCGCTATCGACACGGGCAACGTCGCCGATCACCTGCACGCGGCCTTCGGCGACCAGCCTCAAGCAGGCGGGATAGAGCCGATGCTCGGCCTTGAGCACGCGGCCGGCCAGAATTTCGGGGCTGTCACCGGGCAGGATCGGCACCGCCGCCTGGCCGATGATTGGCCCCTGGTCCACCGCCTCGCGCACGAAATGCACGGTGCAGCCGGCCAGCTTAAGCCCCGCGGCCAAGGCCCGGGCGTGGGTATCGAGCCCCGGAAAGAGCGGCAGCAAGGAGGGGTGTATGTTGACCATGCGATCGTGCCAGTGGCCTACGAACCCGGCCGTAACGATCCTCATGAAACCGGCCTGGCACACCAGCTCGACCCCGGACTCATCCAACACCCGGGTCATCTCGGCTTCGAAGTCTTCGCGTCGCGCGAAGCCGCGATGATCGATTGTATGGCTCGTTATGCCAGCCCTGGCGGCGTGCTCGAGCCCCTTGGCACCTGGTACGTTGGCGATCACTGTCACGATTTCGGCCGGGTAGGCCGGGTCGCTCGTCGCGTCGATCAGGGCTCGCAGGTTACTGCCCCGGCCGGAGATCAGAACCCCGACCTTCCGGCGGGTTCCCTTTACGGCCATGGGCGTTCGGCCGACTTGAGGATGACCTGAGATCCGGCGGCGCGCCGTGCCACGATACGGCCGATCCGGTGGACCGTTTCGCCATGTTCGACCAACTGGGCGGCCACCTGGGCGGCGTTTCCGGCCTTGGCCACAACTGCCATACCAATGCCGCAATTAAAGGTTCGGATCATCTCCTCGCTCGGTACGCCGCCCTCGCGCGCCAGCCAAGAGAAAATCGCCGGCACCGGCCAGGTTCCCAGTTCGATCTCGGCCGCCACGCCTTCCGGCAGCACTCGCGGCAGATTTTCGACCAGGCCGCCGCCGGTGATGTGGGCGAGCGCCTCGATGCCGCCGGTGCGAAGTGCGGCCAGGCAGGACCGGACGTAAATCCGGGTCGGTGTCAGGAGGGCCTCGCCGAGCGGCCGCCCCGGCGCAAAGGGGGCGGTATCCGCGTAGTCGAGTTTCAGGTCTTCGACCACCCGACGCACCAAGGAGAACCCGTTGGAATGCACACCGTTAGACGCCAGTCCCAAAATTTCGTCGCCGGGTGCCACTGCGGCGCCGGTCAGGAGTTGCTTCCGCTCCACCGCGCCGACCGCGAACCCGGCCAGGTCGTAGTCCCCGGCCGCGTAAAGGCCCGGCATTTCCGCCGTTTCGCCGCCGATCAGCGCGCAACCGGCTTCGGTGCAGCCGCGGGCCATGCCGGACAGTATCTCTCGTCCCGTTTCCAACTCCAGCTTGCCGGTTGCGAAATAGTCGAGGAAGAACAACGGTTCGGCGCCTTGCACCAGGAGGTCGTTGACGCACATGGCGACCAGGTCGATGCCGACCGTATCGTGTCGTCCAGCGGCGATGGCCACCTTGAGCTTGGTGCCGACACCATCGGTTCCGGCGACCAAGATAGGATCCCTGTAGCCCGCCGCCTTGAGGTCGAACAGCGCGCCGAATCCGCCCAATCCGGCGTCCGCGCCGGGCCTGACCGTGGCTTTGGCCAATGGTTTGATGGTCTCGACCAGCCGGTTGCCGGCGTCGATATCAACCCCCGCGTTCTTGTAGGTCGGGTGATTGCGGCTAGTTATGGCGTCCTCCGGCGACATGGAGTATTAAAGCGGCGCGGCATTGCCCGATCGGCTGCCGTGAGCGCGAAAATACTTTATCCGGGATGCTTTGCAATGCGCATTCGGCGCTTATCAGATGGACTTTCGGCGGCACCCGTCATGCTCGCTTTGGGTCTCGGGTTGGCCCTGGGGTTTCTGCCGCGCACGGCCTCCGCCCAGGGCGACCTCTATACCGTCCAGGGAATTTCGGTCGACGCGACGGACGAAGACGCGGCTAGTGCCCGTGTCGCGGCTTTGGAAAGCGGCCACCGACAAGCCCTTACCATCCTCCTGACGCGCATCGCACCGACCGAGGAAGTATTGGCACTGCCGGAGCTGTCGGCCGAAAGGATCACTGAAATGGTCCAGGAGTTTTCGGTCGCCAACGAGCGGACATCGAACGTGCGCTACCTGGCCGATCTGACTTTCCGATTCAACCCCGACGCGGTGCGCCAATACCTCGGCGACAACGATATTCCCTTTGCCGAGTTGCGCAGCGAGCCGATGCTGGTATTGCCGGTCTTCGGAGGCCGCCGCGCGGCGCTCTTGTGGCGTAATCCCAATCCCTGGCGACTGGTCTGGGCCGGCCGACAACTGGACAACGAGTTGGTCCCCATGATCGTGCCGTTGGGCGATCTCGAGGACATCGCGACCATCGACGCCCTCCAGGCGCTCGATGTGAATGTCGACCGCCTGGAGGCGATCGCGCGGCGCTACGACACGACGCAGGTGCTCATTGCCCAGTTGGTTCTGAGCGGCTCGGTCGACAGCGGCCAGGCGCGCGCGGAGGTCTTTGCCCGCCGCTATGGCGGCACGGAGGACCGCCGGCCGATCTTTCTGAGCTTCAATCAGGCTGCGGAGGAAGGGCGGGACGACTTCCTGTCCCGGGCCGCCGACGGTTTGATCGCCGAAGTGCGCGACCATTGGAAGGTCGCCAACCTGCGCCGGTTCGGCGAGCAGAACAGGCTTCTGGTCACGGTGCCCGTCTCCTCCCTGGCCGAGTGGCTCGAGGTCAAACAACGCCTAGCCGACGTCGCCGCGGTGGTCGACAGCCACCTAGCCTATATGACCCGCGAAAGCGTTGATCTGCTGATAACCTACGTTGGCAACGAGGATCAGTTGACACGGGCGCTAGCGCAGAAGGATCTGAAGCTTACCCCGGATGTGAACCAAGGTTGGTGGGAACTCAGCCTGAACACGGCGCTGCCGCCCGCGACAGGCCAACCGCCGAGCAACGAGTGAGGCGTTTCGGGCCGCTGTTCTCCTGGTTGCCCAATCTGATCACCCTGGCCCGGCTGCTCGCCGTGCCGGTCACCGTTTACCTGCTGCTGATCGGCAGCTATCAGGTCGCCTTCTGGCTGTTCGTCGCCGCCGGCGTGTCGGATGCGGTAGACGGCATCATCGCCAAGCGCTTCAACGCCACAAGCGAGGTCGGGGCCTATCTGGATCCCTTGGCCGACAAGGCTTTGTTGGTTGGCATCTATATCACGCTTGGTGTCCTGAACCACGTGGCCATCTGGCTGGTCATACTGATCGTATTCCGAGACTTCCTGATCATCGGCGGGGCGATTCTGTTCCAGACATTGACCCAGCAATTGACCATGCAACCGCTGATGGTCAGCAAGACCAATACGGCGGCACAGATCCTCCTGGCCAGTGCCATCCTTGCCGAGCTTGGATTCGGTCTGTCGATCTCGGGGCTGGTTCATGTGCTGATCTATGTGACCACCGCGACCACCGTTGTTTCCGGTGCGGCTTATGTGATCAAGTGGGGGCGTCGTGCCGTAACGATGGAGCGGGATCCGTGAGTCTGAGCCTGCGACAAGAGCTGCGCTTCTGGCTGATCGGTTTCGCGGTATTCTTTGCCGCCGTCTTCGTGCTGCGCGATATATTGCTGCCCTTCGTGGCCGGCATGGCGATCGCCTATCTGCTCGACCCGGCCTGTGACTGGTTGGAGCGGCGGGGCCTCTCGCGGACCTTGGCGACGACCATGCTGACGATGATTTTCTTGCTGTTCGCCCTGGGCGGCGTGTTGCTTCTGGTGCCGGTGGTGGCCGGTCAATTGGCCGGGCTGGTCGGCCAGGTGCCGGGGTTCGTCGAGTTTCTGCAGCGTCACAGCAGCAACCTGCTCGACATCATCGAGGCGCGTCTCGATCCCGCATTGCTCGCGGAGATCCAGAAAGCGCTGGCCGGGGCCGCCAAGGACGTCGTTCAGTGGATCGGCGCGGCGCTCGCGGGCCTGGTCACCGGCGTCGACGCCCTGATCAATTTAGGCTCGCTGCTGGTGATCACGCCGGTCGTGACATTCTACCTGCTGCGCGACTGGGATCGCCTGGTAGAGCGGATCGATAGCTGGTTGCCCAAGCCGTACGCGGAGACCATCCGCGAACAGCTGGGCGAGATTGACCGCACGCTTTCCGGCTTCGTGCGCGGTCAGTCCTCGGTTTGCCTGGTTCTGGGTATATTCTATGCTTTGGGCCTCACCGTCGCCGGCCTCAAGTTCGGGTTGGTGATCGGCCTCCTGGCCGGACTCTTGTCCTTTATCCCCTTCGTCGGGTCCGGTCTCGGTTTCGTGGCCTCGGTCGGTATGGCCCTGGTGCAGTTCGACGACTGGATCCGCATCGCCATCGTCGCCGCCATTTTCGTGGTCGGCCAGGCGGTCGAAGGCAACTTCCTGACCCCCAAGCTGGTTGGAGACAAGGTCGGGCTGCACGCGGTTTGGGTGATCTTCGCGCTGCTCGCGGGCGGCCTGCTGTTCGGATTTGTCGGCGTGCTGCTGGCGGTGCCGGTGACCGCCGTGGTGGGCGTGCTGGCGAGGTTCCTGCTCGGACGCTACCTCGACAGCGTCTACTACCTCGGCGGCAGCTCGGCGGCCGCCGAAGAAGATAATGGCTCCTAGGGATACCCGGTCATGTCTCAACTCACCCTGGATCTCGGACAGCGAGCCGCCCTCGGCAGAGGAGACTTCCTGGTCGCGCCCAGCAACGAGACCGCGGTGGCTTGGATCGATCGCTGGCCGGACTGGCTGGGCCCGGCCCTCGTGCTCTACGGGCCGGCCGGCTGCGGCAAGACCCATTTGGCGCAGGTATGGCGTGCGGCAAGCGGCGCGATACAGATCGATTCCGGGGCATTGAATGTTGCCGGCCTGCCCGATGTGCTTGGCGCTGCGCGCGCGGTCTTATTGGACGGGATGGGCGAGGCCTGGGACGACGAGCGGCAGGAGGCCCTGCTGCACCTCTACAACGTGATGGTCGAGCGCGCTGGCTACCTGCTGTTTTGCGGGCGCAAGGCGCCGGCCCGCTGGCCAGTCGCGCTGGCCGACCTGCGCTCGCGTATCAACGCGGTCCAGGCGGTCGAACTGGGGCCGCCGGACGACGCGCTGATCGCGGCGCTGCTGGTCAAGCTCTTCGCCGACCGGCAGCTCAGGGTTGGCCCCGAGGTGATCGGCTTTCTGCTGTCGCGCATGGAGCGCAGCTTCGCCGCGGCTCGCGATCTGGTCGATACGATCGACCGCGCCGCCTTGCGGGCCCGCCGCGAGATTACCGTGCCGCTGGTGCGGAGCGTGCTTCAACCGAACAAATAGAATAGGGGGAGAGGTCGAAATGGATCTGGGATTGACGGGCAAGCGGGCCATCGTCTGCGCTGCCAGCAAGGGCCTGGGCCGGGGCTGCGCCATGTCGTTGGCGCGCGAAGGGGTGGATGTCGTGATCGTGGCCCGCACGCCAGGCCCCTTGGAGCAGACCGCCAAGGAGATCCGCGAGGCGAGCGGTGTGACGGTGACCCCGGTGGCCGCGGACATCACCACGGAATCAGGCCGGGCCGCGGCACTCCAAGCCTGTCCGTCGCCTGACATACTTGTTAACAATGCCGGTGGGCCGCCGCCGGGGGACTTTCGCGACTGGACTCGCGACGACTGGATCAAAGCGATCGACGCCAACATGCTGACGCCGATCGAGCTGATTAAGGCGACCGTCGACGGCATGATGGAGCGGCGCTTCGGCCGTATCGTCAACATCACCTCCTCGGCGGTCAAGGCGCCGATCGACATCCTCGGCTTGTCGAACGGCGCGCGCGCCGGCCTGACCGGTTTCGTCGCCGGCATCGCCCGCAAGACGGTGCGCCACAACGTGACCATTAACGCGCTGCTGCCCGGACCCTTCGAGACCGACCGCCTACGCGGCACGGTGGAGAGCGTGGCGAAGGCCAGCGGTCGGCCGTTCGAGGAGGTCTGGAAGCAGCGGGCGGAGAACAATCCTGCGGGCCGCTTCGGCGATCCGGAGGAGTTCGGCGAGGCCTGCGCCTTCCTCTGCGGCCGGCACGCCGGCTATATCACCGGTCAGAACCTGCTGATCGACGGCGGTGCATATCCGGGGACCCTTTGATCCAAATCAAGGCGCGGCGGAAGCCGGTCTGTAACATTTCCCTAACTTGACCGTCATAGGGCCGGTTGAGCGCGTTGGGGGTGTTTTATTTTGGGGATGGTCGTCGGCCGGTGATGAACGAGGAACTTGAGCTAAAA
Source organism: Kiloniellales bacterium (assembly GCA_041617155.1). Taxonomy (GTDB): domain Bacteria; phylum Pseudomonadota; class Alphaproteobacteria; order Kiloniellales; family JAKSDN01; genus CAMYKD01. The sequence goes on along the minus strand of JBFJPL010000008.1, from coordinate 48,627 downwards.
CTTGCGCTGACACCGCAGGAACTCGCCCGTCTGCGTCGCAACCCGTTTGTGCGCTCACTAGCCACCCGGCGCGCCAGCACCAAGCGTCTTTTCAGCACATACTACGATACCCCCGAACAGAGCCTGCGGCGGCGCGGCATGGCACTCAGGGTCCGGCGCGTCGGCAAGGACTGGGTGCAGACCCTGAAGCTGCCGCTTGGCAAGGTGACCGGATTGCAGAACTACCGGGAGTTCGAAGTCAACGTGTCGGCCGACAAACCGGAGCTCGATCGCATCGAGGACCCGGCGCTGCGCCAGCTCTTCGCCGACGAGAAGCTGGTGGAGAACTTGAAGCCGGTTTTCACGACGGAGTTCGCGCGCAGTTCCGTGCCGCTCAGACTGGACGACAGCGAGGTGGAGTTGGCCCTTGATCAGGGCGAGATCACGGCCGGCGAGGCCCGAATGCCGATCTGTGAGGCCGAGTTGGAGCTGGTCTCGGGCCGGGCGGACAAGATCTACGAGTTGGCCTTGGCGCTGCGCCAGCAAGTGCCGTTCCGGCTCGAGACGCGGACCAAAGCGGCACGCGGCTATGGTCTGACCGAAGACGCCAAAGCAGAGCCGAGACGCGCGACCGCGCTGCGGCTGAAGTCGAAAATGACGGTCGAACAGGCATTCGTGGCCGTCGCGCGAAACTGCCTGGCGCAGATCCGCGCCAACGAGGCGGCCGCCTTGATGGCCGAGGACGTGGAAGGCATACATCAGCTGCGTGTCGGTGTGCGCCGCCTGCGCGCCCTCGTCAGCGCCTTCAAGGCCGTCATCAGGCCATCCGCATTGCGGCACTTGAAGGAGGAGCTTTCGTGGCTCCAGGGCGAACTCGGGCCGGCCCGCGAGTGGGATGTCTTTGCCGAGGAGACGCTCAGACCGTTGCGCGCGCGTCTGCCCGAGGATCAGAGCCTGGCGGTCATGGCCACCCACGTCGAGGCAGCACGCGCGGCGGCCTACGAAAGGGCTCACGACGTTCTTCTGAACCAGAGATATACCGAACTGCTGCTCCGTCTCGAGATGTGGTTGGAGTCCGGTGGCTGGGCAGCGCGCGGCACGGCGGATGGTGCCGCGACCCTCGCCATGCCGATTGGCCGCTTTGCCGCCGGGGTTTTGGAAGAACGGTCGCGCAAGTTGGCCAAGGCGGCGCATAAGCATGGCGAGATGAGCGAGGTTGAGTTCCACGCGGTTCGCATCCTGGCAAAGAAGCTGCGCTATCCGACCGAGTTCTTCCGTGGACTCTACGCGCGCAAGGCGGTCAAGCAGGACCTGAAAAAGCTGGCCGACATTCAGGACACCCTGGGGTCGCTGAATGACGCCGTTGTCGGCAAGGGTCTGCTCGAGGAGATCGAAAGGCGCATGACCAGCCAAGCGGCCGAAGCGGACTGTCTGGCGGATACCGCCCTCGGTCTCGTACATGGCTGGCACGCCGCCTGTATCGAGCGTGATCTGACGCGCTTCGCCGCCGTATGGGCAAGCTTCGCGGGACACAAGCCCTGCTGGCGTTGATCCTAGAGGTCGCGCGGTCGGACGAATCGGTTCAGGCGGGTCGTGCCGTCGGCGATCTTGGACCAGGTATCGGCCACGAGCTGGAACTCGGCCAAGGCAGCGGTCGGGTATTTCTGCCGCAGCTCTTCGAGCGCGCGCGGTGTCGAATCCGGCCCCGCGAGATTTAAAGCCAGGTGGGCAAGGCCGGGATTGTGGGCGATCACGAGCACCCGGTCGACTGTCGATGGCACGTAACTCAAAGCCGCGAGCAGGCGGCTGGGGGATGCCAGGTAAAGGCTGCGTTGAAGTTTAACGGTGATGTCGGCATTGAAGGCCGGACTCATGAGGTCCCAGGTTTCCACCGCGCGGCGCGCCGAGGAGCAGAGTACGAAGGTGGGGGCCAGACCGTGCTGCTTCATGTAGGTAGCCATTTGCGGCGCGGCCTTCCGGCCGCGCCCATTGAGCGGACGGTCGAAATCGGAGAGCCGCGAATCGCTCCAGCTCGACTTGGCGTGACGCAGCAGATAGAGAACTCTGGACATGGCCCGGATCAGCGGTTCGACGAGGGTTTGTAGGAAATAGGGATGCTTTCGCACAAAAGATAGGATTTTCACAGTGTTGTAATGTTTCTGGAAAATCGTCTCGTGTAGCATTATCTCTCCCAGCAGATGTCGGGGGCAAGATTTGGCCGAATTTCCCCAAGGGGTGGCGTTGGTGGAGAAAGCTCAAGCAGATCTCAAGCCGGTCCCGGCGAAGGGCGGGATGGCCGACAGTCTGGAACCGGCGGCGTCGGACGACAGCGGCGTCTCCAAGGAGCACTTCATCAACCGCGAACTCTCCTGGCTGGCTTTCAACGAGCGGGTCTTGGACGAGGCCTACAACGAGCAGCACCCCTTGCTTGAGCGGTTGCGATTCCTGTCGATTTCGTCGAGCAACCTCGACGAATTCTACATGGTCCGCGTGGCCGGTCTAAAGGGTCAGGTGCGGGCCGGGGTGGCGACACCCAGCCCGGAGGGCCTGACGCCCGCCGAGCAGCTGGCGGCGATCAATCAATGTGTGACCAATTTGCTCGCGCGACAGCAGGAATGCTGGCGCGCGCTCAGGATCGCTCTACGCAAGGCAGGCATCGACGTGCTGTCGAGCGACAAGCTGTCCAAGACGGAAGAGGAGTGGTTGGACAACTACTTTCTGAACGAGATCTTCCCGGTGCTCACGCCGATCGCCATAGACCCGGCGCATCCCTTCCCCTTCATACCGAACTACGGCTTTGCGATGGTGCTGGAGCTCTATCGCCGCGAGGATGGCGAGCGGATCAACGGCCTGTTGCCCTTGCCGCATCAGATCGAGCGATTCATTCGCTTGCCTGGCAAGCGGATCCGCTTCATTCGCATGGAACAGGTGATTCGTATGCACCTGGACCGGCTGTTTCCCGGCTTGGAAGTGACCAACCACGGCTATTTCCGGATCCTGCGCGACAGCGACATAGAGATCGAGGAGGAGGCCGAGGATCTCGTCCGCGAATTCGAAACGGCGCTCAAGCGTCGTCGGCGGGGTCGGGTGATCCGGCTGACGGTCGACGCGGAAATCGACGACGAACTGCGCGATTTCGTGGTGCGGGAGATGAATGTCCCGACTGAGGACGTCTTTGCGCTCGACGGCCTGCTGGGCCTATCCGCCACCTCACAGCTGATTGTCGAGGAACGCCCCGACCTGCTGTTCCCGAGCTACACCGCCCGTTTCCCGGAGCGTATTCGCGATTTCGAAGGCGATTGTTTCGCCGCAATTCGTGCCAAGGACATCATCGTCCACCATCCCTATGAAAGTTTCGACGTGGTGGTCCGCTTCATCCGCCAGGCAGCACAGGACCCGGCGGTGGTCGCGATCAAGCAGACGTTGTACCGGACCAGTGAAGAGTCTCCGGTGATCCAGGCGCTGGCCGAGGCGGCCGAGGCCGGTAAGACCGTGACGGCTCTCGTCGAGCTCAAGGCCCGGTTTGACGAGGAGCGCAACATCCGCTGGGCGCGCAACCTCGAACGCGCCGGTGTCCAGGTGGTTTACGGCTTTATTCGCCTGAAAACCCACGCAAAGGTCTCACTGGTGGTCCGGCGCGAAGGCACTACGCTTCGGTCCTATTGCCACTTCGGCACCGGCAACTACCATCCCATAACCGCCAAGGTCTATACCGACTTGTCGTTCTTCACCTGCGATCCGGCCCTGTGCCGGGATGCCGCGCGTCTGTTCAACTACATGACCGGCTATGCCCAGCCGGAGTTCGTGGAAAAGATCGCCATCGCGCCGGTCGATCTGCGTGAGACTTTGTTGGAGCTGATCGTCGCGGAGATCGCCAATGCCAAAGCCGGCAGGCCGGCGGCGATCTGGGCAAAGCTCAACTCCCTGGTTGACCGCGAAATCATCGAGGCGCTGTACCAGGCATCCCAGGCCGGCGTTGCGATCGAGTTGGTGGTGCGCGGGATGTGCTGTTTGCGCGCCGGTGTGCCCGGCCTATCGGAAAACATCCGGGTGAAGAGTATTATCGGCCGGTTTCTCGAACACAGCCGGATCGTTTGTTTCGGAAATGGCCATGGCCTGCCGTCACCCAAGGCAAAAGTTTTCATTTCGTCGGCCGATTGGATGCCGAGAAACCTGGACCGCCGGGTGGAAACTCTGGTACCCATCGAGAATGCGACAGTGCATCAACAGGTTCTCGACCAAATCATGACCGCAAATCTGAAAGATGAAGCCCAGAGCTGGTATCTCGAAGCCGATGGCACCTATCGGCGCTTATCGGTTTTGCCGGGCGCGTTCAGCGCTCACAACTACTTCATGACCAATCCCAGTCTTTCGGGACGCGGCTCCGCGCTCAAGAAGCGGCAGACCAAGTCGCCAAGGCTGGTCCACAAGAATCCTTGAAGTCTTCCATTCGTTCCGAGGGGGCCAGGCAGCCTGAACCGCTCGCCGGAGCGCGGGTTGCGGTCATCGACATTGGCTCGAATTCGATTCGGCTTGTGGTGTTCGACGCGCTGAAGCGTACCTTCTTTCCAATCTTCAACGAGAAGGTTATCTGCGGTCTGGGCCGAGGGGTGCAGGCGACCGGCCGACTGTCGGACGAGGGCGTCGAAATGGCGCTGGTCAATCTGCCGCGTTTCGTTCGCATGGCACACGGTATGGGCGTTGCCGAGGTGCACATGCTGGCCACCGCGGCCGTCCGCGAGGCCGACAACGCCGCCGCTTTCATTGCCGAGGTCGAACGCCGCTGCGACCACCACATGACGGTCCTGAGCGGCGTGGAGGAGGCCCGCATCGCCGCGCATGGCGTTCTCGCAGGCATGCCAGATGCCGACGGCGTCATGGGTGATTTGGGTGGCGGCAGTCTCGAGCTTGTCGAGCTGGCTGACGGCAAGCTGGGCGCCTCGGCCACGCTGCCGCTCGGGGCGCTGCGCCTGATCGACTTGGTGAACGGCAGCGACCGCTCAGCGCGCCGCGAAATCGACCGGCAACTGAGCGAACTCGGTTGGTTGGAAAACTTGAGCGGCAGGAATTTCTATGCGGTGGGCGGTGCTTGGCGCAATTTGGCACGCCTCCATATGGGCCAGTCCGGGTATCCCTTGCATGTCATTCAAGGGTACAGCCTGACCCGTACGGATGCCGAGGAATTGGCGCGACTGATCGGCGGGCTTGGCGGGGAGTCTTTGGCGCGTATTCCCAGCGTGCCGCGCCGGCGTCTCGAGGTGTTGCCCTATGCCGCGCTCTTGCTCGGCCGGATCCTTAAGGTCGGCCGACCCAAGCTGGTGGTGCTTTCGTCCCACGGCCTACGTGAGGGTTTTCTGTTCGAGCGTCTGCCGCCGGCGGAACGCGCTAAGGACCCGCTGATCGCTGCGACCGAGGATTTCGCCTTGCGCGAGGGACGCTTCGGCGACCTTGGCGATCAGCTGGCCAGCTGGATCGAGCCACTGTTCTCCAAGGCGGATGCCGCCTGTCGCCGTCTCCTGCTTGCGACGTGCCACCTGTCCGATTTCGCCTGGCGCGAACACCCGGACTACCGTGCCGGGCAAGCGTTTTTCCGGGTCTTGCACTACCCGTTTTCCGGTCTTGATCACCCGGGGCGTGCGTTCATTGCCTATGCGATCTTTACCCGTTACGGCGGCGGCTCTCAGGCGCCCGAGGCGGCGACCGCTCTCGCTCTCTTGAGTTCCTCGGTCGCTCGGGACGCTCGCGTCGCTGGTCTTGCGCTTCGCCTGGCTTACACGCTTTCCGCTGGCATTTCGGCGCTTTTGGAAGGCACGCGCCTGGCCGTTGGGGACGGTAAGCTCCAGCTGGTGCTGCCTAGCGACGGTTCCGTGCCCTTGGGCGAAGCGGTCGAAAGGCGTTTTGCGGCTCTGGTCGAAGCGGCCGATGTGGCGGATGGTCGCATCGAGGTCTAGTGCCAAAGCGAAGTGGTGCCGCCATAGACCCCTTGAGAGCGGCCGTCGAGCTATTGTGCGGCGCTGGGTTCGACGATCGGCACCACGGTGATCTCCCGGCCATTGGTGCTTAGCGCCAGGCGACCGTACTTCAGCGCCAAGGCGTCTTGGCCGAAAATCTCCCGCCGCCAACCCTTGAGCGCCGGCACAGAAGCTTGGTCGTCGGCCGCGATGCGTTCCAAATCGGCGCTGCTTGCGACCAGACGCTGGGCGACGTTGTGTCGTTCGCATTTCATCTTGAGCAGTACCTTCAGCAGCTCGACCACTGGGGCCAAACCCTTGGGCAAGTCCGCTTTCGGTGGCGGCACGGGCCAATCTTTCTCCGGTACGGCAAGACCATCCTCCACCGCTTTGAGAATCGCCTGGCCGATCCGGCCGCGCGCCATGTCGCCGCCCAGGCCTCTCGTCCGCGCCAATTGCTCCGTGGTGGTCGGTGTGTGAGCGGCGAGATCGAACAGCTGCTCGTCACGGAGCACCCGGCCGCGCGGCACGTTGCGCCGCTGTGCCTCCGTCTCGCGCCAAGCCGCGAGCGCGCTCAGGACGGCGAGGTAGCGACGGTCGGTGGAACGGGTCTTGAGGCGTTGCCAGGCGGTTTCCGGCTCCAGAGCATAGGTCTGGGGATCGGTGAGGACGGCAATTTCCTCCTTGAGCCAGCCGACGCGTCCGTTGTTGCCCAGTTTTTTGCGAAGCTTTTCATAGACCGGCCTGAGATGGACGACGTCCGCCAGGGCATAGTCGAGCTGCCGCTTGGTCAGCGGCCGACGGGACCAGTCCGCGAAGCGTGACGCCTTGTCAATCGTGGCGTTGGCCAGCTTGCGCGCCAAGGTCTGATAGCCGACAGAGTCGCCAAAACCGCAGACCATGGCGGCGACCTGGGTGTCGAAGATCGGCGTCGGCAAATCGCCCATCAGATGATAGAAGATCTCCATATCTTGGCGTGCCGAATGGAACACCTTGAGAACATTTCGGTTGCGGAGCAGCTCGACCATGGGGGCCAGATCAATGCCCGGGGCCAGGGTGTCGACGGCCACCACCTCCTCCGGACCACCGATCTGTACCAGGCACAGCTTGGGCCAATAGGTGGTGTCCCGCATGAACTCGGTGTCCACGGCGATGAACTCGGCTTTGGCCTGGCGGGAACAAAAGGCGGCGAGTGTGTTCGTATCTGCAATCAAGGTCATGGACGAGCGGTATACAGGCAAAAGACCGTCGGCGAAAGCATTGCGCAACATCGGCTGCCGTGACAAATGCACTGTTTCAGGATCGGCCTCGTCTTTCCTGCAGTATCAGGCGCCACAGTGCCCCTGACAGGCACAATCGCCACAATTTTTTAACCTAATAGTGGTGGGTTGCTTATGAAACTCTTATTTCAGGCACGTTTATCCTGTCTTGCCGTTTCGGCAATGTGGAGCAACGATCAATCGGCCATCCTTGATCCTATCGAGGCGGGCAAATTCTCGCGCCAAAGGATTCCGGCATGTTTAGGATCGCTTATTGCCTTGTTTGCGCAGCTTTGATTTGTGCGTTTGCCCTCTCCGACACAGTCGCCCAAGTCTCGCTAGCTAGAAAAAAGCTGCCGGTCTATTACAAGGAAAGTGGCGACAAAGGTCATCTTGAGTTCGAATTCTCCGAAAAAAGCTATCAAGACGGCCAGCCCTTGAAAAGGTACGGCAGAATTACCGCGAATGTGACGGTCGAAAAAAATGCGGAAAGCGTCGGCGCCGAAGAGATCGTCATTGCCTATCTGAATAGTGTACTTGGGGGTGAATATGACCAGCTCGGTCGACTTTACGTACCGGGCGCAGTATCGGACTCTACGATTGCCGCCGCCCAGAATCTGCGCAGAGATCTCGCGGGCTTGGCCGAGGTCCGGTTCCTTTCGGAATGGTTTTACGGTTCGGCAAAGTTCGTCCTTACACGTCTGATGTATGATTCCCGGCAGCCGAGGGTCGTCGGCTTTGGCTTTCAAGATACAGTAAAGGGGTTTCTGCGGTCGGATAGTTGGGGTCCAAGCGACAATCCCGTGCTCGGGCTGTTCCACCACATCCTCTCGGCAATGGATGACGGCCGAACCGCTGCATACTTGCCAAGGTCATTTGACCATTCCATCGAGGTTCTGCCCGGTATCTTCGGCGCGACGATCAATGTCGATGGTCGGGTCTATGATCCCACGGATTGGATCACGCTTGGCCGCGTTAGGTCCGGGAAAAGCCTGACCTCTTTCGTTGAGTTGGTTCTCGGCACGTCGGGTGCTCTGGACGATGCGTCTTTCGCGTCGCTTTGGTGCAAGACGGCAAGAGCCCAACTCAGGGCACGCGCCAAGAACGACCCGGTTCACTATAGGGAATTGCGGCAGAACTACACCGCGCGCCGCCCGATCCAGCACGTCATGACCATGGACTTCGCCGAAGAACACGCCCATTACTTCGTTGAACAGCGTGAACCGAGGAAACTCAGAACGGTGTTTGTCGCCCGAGAGGCAGACAGGTTCTGTCTCAGCCTAGGCCCGGACTACCCAGAACTTCGCAGCTTCCTGGTTTCGGAGCCGGTTAAGAATGCCATCTGGAATCTTTGGGCCGGGCGAATCTAGCCACGATTATCATAGCCAATTCATGGCCGGTTGAGAAGCCGGCTCGACCGCCTGTAGAGTACGCAATCGAAAGGCGTCGGCGGCGCCGGAAGCTGAGGAACCTCAACCCTATGTCTTCCGACAACCGGTTCTTTGCCGTTCTCGGCGTGCTGTCGCTTGGCGGGGGCCTTGCAATTCTGTGGGGCGATACGCCTTTTTCCGTGGTGGCCGGTTGGTTCGGTGTGGTGAGCGGGGCCGGTTTGCTGTCGTTTCTGGTCTACCGGATTTTCCGCGCCCGATGAGCTGTGCCGGCATCGCTTAGCACCTTGACACCATGTGCCAGGCAGGCGCATCCTAAAGTTGCCGTCGCTTGGCGGCGCTCTTCGGCAACCACCTGCAGGGAGGATCCGTAACAGGATGAATCCACCGGACCATAGTCTCCGGCCTCTCGCTGGGCGGGAGGCCACGGTCTGAACGCTTGATCGGTGAGGCCTGTTCCACAGGCGCCGCGGGCAAGTCGAAACGACCGCCGAAAACCTCAAGATATATGACTTGATCTGCGCTGGTGTTTCAAACCGGGGCAGCAAGGATTTAACCCGTAAGCGGGTACACGGTCCAGTGCGAGACCGTCAAACCAGGCCCCGCCATGCGATCAAAGGCATGCGCGGGGCGCTCGCGTTAGGGTTGAGTCGAGCGGCCCGCTCGGTCAAACCAAGATTCCGTTGCCCTTGACAAAGGCCGCGCTTCGGTGCCTTTTGCGCGCCGTTTACCTGATAGCTCCGAGCTTTGCTGTAAGCCCTGCCAGACCCCGGGAACGTTCCATGCATCCCTATCGCACCCACACCTGCGGCGAACTCAGGCTGTCCCACGCCGGGACCGAGGCCCGTTTGTCCGGATGGGTTCACCGCAAGCGCGACCATGGCCAGCTCCTGTTCGTCGACCTGCGCGATCACTTTGGGCTGACCCAATGCGTGGTCGATGTCTCAAGCCCGCTGTTCCCACAGTTGGAAGCGGTCCGGGTCGAGAGCGTGGTCACCGTGACCGGCCGGATCGTTGAGCGCGATGCGGAAACGATCAACCCGAATCTGCCGACCGGCAAGGTCGAACTCAGGGTCGAGAGCTTCACGCTGCAGTCCGCGGCGGCGCAGGTACCGCTGCAGGTCCATGCCGAAGAGGATGCTGGCGAGGAGACCCGCTTGCGATACCGTTACCTGGATCTCAGGCGCGAAAAGATGCAGGCGCGGATCGTGCTGCGCTCCCGGATCATCGCCTCGATCCGCCGGCGCATGATCGACCAGGGCTTCACCGAGTTCCAGACGCCGATCCTGACCGCCAGCAGCCCGGAGGGTGCGCGCGACTATTTGGTCCCCAGCCGCCTGCATCCGGGCAAGTTCTATGCCCTGCCTCAGGCGCCGCAGATGTTCAAGCAGCTGCTGATGATCGCTGGCTTCGACCGCTATTTCCAGATCGCACCCTGCTTCCGCGACGAAGACGCCAGGGCCGACCGCTCGCCCGGCGAGTTTTACCAGCTCGACTTCGAAATGAGCTTCGTGACGCAGGAGGACGTGTTCGCCGCGCTAGAACCGGTCCTGGGCGGGGTCTTCGAGGAGTTCGCCGATGGAAGCAGCGTTACTCCGGCACCCTTTCCGCGCATCCCCTTCGAGGAGGCCCTGCTGAAGTACGGCAGTGACAAGCCGGACCTGCGCAACCCGATCGAGATCGCCGATGCGACCGAGCCCTTCCGGGGCGGCGGGTTCGGGATTTTCGCCAAGGTGATCGAGAATGGCTCGGTGGTACGGGCCATCCCGGCGCCCGGCGCGGCTGCGCAGCCGCGCAGCTTCTTCGACAAGCTGAACGACTGGGCCCGCTCGGAAGGGGCGGCGGGCCTCGGCTATATCGTCTACGCCGACGGCGAGGCCAAGGGCCCGATCGCCAAGAACCTGGAACCGGACCGGGTCCGGGCGATCAAGGACGCGGCCGGGCTCGATGACGGCGATGCCGTCTTCTTCATCTGCGACAAACCAAAGGCCGCGGCCAGGTTTGCCGGCGTGGTGCGCGACCGTCTGGGCCGCGACCTGGACCTGCTGGAGAAGGACTGCTTCAAGTTCTGCTGGATCGTCGATTTCCCGATGTACGAGCTGGACGAGCAGAGCGGCAAGATCGAGTTCTCCCACAACCCCTTCTCCATGCCCCAGGGCGGCCTGGAGGCGCTTGAAAACGAGGACCCGCTGTCGCTCAAGGCCTTTCAGTACGACATCGTGTGCAACGGCGTCGAGTTGTCGTCGGGTGCGATCCGGAACCACCTGCCCGAGGTCATGGTCAAGGCGTTCGAGATCGCCGGCTACAGCGCCGGTGAGGTCGAGGAGCGCTTTGCCGGCCTGTTCCAGGCGCTCAAGTTCGGCGCTCCCCCGCACGGTGGCTCGGCGCCGGGTCTCGACCGCATCGTCATGCTGCTGGCCGACGAGCCCAACATCCGTGAGGTCATTGCCTTCCCCATGAACCAGCGCGCCGAGGACCTGATGATGCAGGCGCCGGCCGAGGTCGAGCCGGCCCGTCTCAAGGAACTCTCGCTGAAGCTGGATCTACCGCCCAAGAAGAGCGAGTAAGGCCGTCCAACCACGGCCGAAACAATCTGGCGGATGCCGGATTTTAGCTCCCGGCTATCGCGATTTGTCATCCTTTGGTCGCAGTGACATCGTCTCGCTACAGCTTTGCCACCCCTGCAGATCCTCCCGCTCGCTCGGGTGGAAGCGCACGAGGGCGCGGCGCGGCAGAAAGCGGCGAACAATGCGGCGCGTTTCGGAGAAAGGGATCAGGGGGTCGAAGCGCCTCTCGGTGTCGGGCTCCTCGAACAGCAGGGCGGTGGTCAGGAAATGCAGCCAGGTGGCCTGGATCGTCGTGGTGGCGAAGCGCCAGCGCAGGCTGAGTCGGCGCAGGGCGCCGTCGGGGTGCGGCGTAAGGCAGAGGTCTTCTGCCGGGCCGTAGGTTGCCTCCAGGGCAGCCATCATGCGGTCGTAGGCTGCCGGGGTGGCCTGGGCGCCGCGCCGCTCCAGAAGGACCTGCTGCAGCCGCCCGGTCGCTTGGTTCATTTGGAACAGGGCCATGAATTCCAGACCGCCCAACTCAACCCCGAACAGCGCGCGCTCGGCAAAGGCGCCGCCGTATTGCCAGCGTCCGGGCAGCCGCTTCAGGGCGGGGCCAAAGGCCGCCACCAGTTCCGCATCGGTCATACCCCAGCGGGCGGCGCGCCAGCCGGTGACGTCCGCAGCTGCTGCCTGATGGGCGATGGCGACCAGCAGCAGGGCGGCGGTCAACCATGTCCGCGCGAGTCGAAGGACCGCAGACAACATGATGGAAGCCTGGCACGTCATCGCCGGTCAGTCAGCCGTCCCTGTTGGGGGGAGTGAAGTGTCGCATAGACGCGCTGGTGATCGACTCGCCATAATGAGCGTGGTGGATTGTGCCTTTCCAGGGCGTGGTTTGCCAATCGTCTCAACCTCGCCTAGACTCTGAGGCTCGATTCAGCCGTTGACCGGGGGCTTTTCCTGACATGCCGCTACCCGCCGATAGGGGTTTCTTCATGCCTGCCGAATGGGCACCGCACAGTCGTTGCTGGATGGCTTGGCCGTGCCGCAAAGCGCTATGGGGCGAGGGACTGGAGCCGGCGCGCGACGCCTATGCCGAGGTCGCCAAGGCGATTGCCGAGTTCGAGCCGGTCACCATGATCGCCAACCCGGAGGATGTGGCCGAGGTCTCGTTGCGTTTTACCAGCGGCGTTTCCTGCTTGCCCATGGCGCACGATGATTCCTGGATGCGCGATACCGGCCCCAGCTTCTTGATCGACGGCAAGGGCGGTTTGGCCGGCGTCGACTGGCGCTTCAACGCCTGGGGCGAGAAGTACGAAGTCTACGATAAAGACGCCGCCGTGGCTGCCAACGTACTCGAGCACCTGAAGGTCGAGGGCTTCCCCGCGCCAATGGTTTTGGAGGGCGGCGCTATCCATGTGGACGGTGAAGGGACAGTGCTGGCGACCGAGCAGTGCCTGCTCAATCCGAACCGTAATCCAAACCTTTGGCGAGAGGAAATCGAGCGCATTCTGGGCCAGCATTTGGGCGTCAAGACGGTAATCTGGTTGGGAGAGGGGCTGGTCGACGACGAGACAGACGGCCATGTCGACAACCTGGCCTGCTTCGTCAAGCCCGGCGTCGTCCTGGCGCTCAGGTCCAGCGATCCCAAGGATGCAAACCACAAGGCGCTCGCCGACAACATCGAGCGCCTGCGCAACGCGACCGACGCGAAGGGGCGCGAGCTAGAGGTGATCGAGGTCGAGCAGCCCAAGGCGCGGACCGACAAGGCGGGCCGGCGTTTGGCGCTCTCCTACATTAATTTCTATATTGCGAACGGGGGGATCGTAATGCCGTCTTTCGAGGATCCGGCCGACCAGAAGGCTTACGAATCCGTGGTCAAATGCTTCCCCGAACGCGAGGTGGTCCAGCTACCGGCGCTCGACATCGTGGCTGGCGGCGGCGGCATGCATTGCATCACCCAGCAGCAACCGGCGCCGTGAAACATACGCAACGTTCCGATTGGCCTACGGCTCTCGGTCACGCCATGAGCTATCATCAATGACTTTCGGTATCAGTTGGCGCCGAGACATTTCCGCAGACCGTCGAAAGCAAGCTGCTTTCTTTGGCCGGCGTTGTCGCGGAGGACGTCTTCCGTGGCGCCGAGAACCTCCGCTTTCTTTGAGGCCGCGAGTTGCAGCTCCGAAATATGCCGCTCCACGTCGGTGCGTTCCTGCTCGAATCGTTTATCGATAGCACTCGCGGCCATCGTGAACTCGTCATAGCAAAGCTTTGCGGCGCACTCGTAGCAGACCCGTTCCGCCGCCTGGGCTCCGGTGGTCGGACCCGCGCATGAAACGAGCACCAGCACTGGAATGGCGCCGTATATTTTGAGGTGTTGCATAGCACGAGCTAGTCTGAACCAAATCAAAAGCAAAATCAAGTGAGAGCATGCATGATATTTAAGCAGTTCCAGGGATTTCTTATACATATTGAATCTATGAAAATTGAACCCGACTATCGACGCTGGAATTGGCGTTTCATTACTAGCTGAAAATTGCTGGAGATAGTGTTGTGCCTGGCACCAAATGCACAGCGATCGGTTAGTTTGCTGCCTGCCAATTCGCGTTGCTTGCGGTGGTGGACGGCTTTGACGCAGGTCAAATTTCTTATCTGAAATTTTAACTTTTTTTGGAACACTCGCCCTTGGTGTTGAACCGAACCGATTTCGGCGGATGAATTCAGTCGATATCTCGCGCTAGTGGCCAATCAAGGAGAACAAGATGCCCAACGGCAAGCTTGTTGGGGGACCGCTGTTGCTCTTGGCGGTTGTTCTGGCATTGTTCGCCGCGCCGACGGTTCACGCGGACGGCACGGGATCCGACCAGCGGAGGGTTCAAACCGCTGTTAAGCCGATTTCGCCTATCGAGCAGATGGACGCCGATTTCGTGGTGACGCAGGACACCGCTGTGCTGCAGCAACCGGTGGCGGGATCGGAGAGCCTGCTCAGCGTCGAAGCCGGCCAAAAGGTCTGGGTCACCGGCCGCGTACGCGAACTGAACTGGTTCCGGGTCACCGTCGGTACACGCTATGTCGGCTATATAGACGGTGCCTACCTTCGCCCGGAATCGGAAGAAGCGGCGCCATCGACTCCGGACCAGGGTCAACGCGCCGCCGTTACCGCGCCGCCGGCACCGGCCGTGGACTCGCCCGTGGAGCCGGCGGTTGGACAATTCAATCTGTCGGAGGGCCTATTCCAGGACTGCGACCGTTGTCCAAAGATGATTCGGCTGCCGGCCGGCAGCTTTGATATGGGCTCAGTCAATAGCGACAAGACCGAACGACCGGTCCACAAAGTGACCATCGCCTATGGCTTCGCGATCGGTCGCTTCGAAGTGACGGTGGGCCAGTGGTTGGCTTGCACTGCGGCCGGTGCCTGCAGCTACGAGCCGGAGGCGGGCAGTGCGCCCAACCTGACGCCGGTTCGCAACGTCAGTTGGGACGACGCGCAGGAGTTCGTGGCCTGGCTCGGCAAGGTGACGGGCAAGCCCTACCGGCTGCCGAGCGAGGCGGAATGGGAGTATGCCGCGCGTGCCGGCACGGCGAGCGCCTATTGGTGGGGTGACAGTCTCGGGATCGGCCGGGCCAACTGCAAGGACTGCGGCGGCCCGTGGAACAAGCGCAGGCCGGCCACCATCGCGTCTTACCCGGCCAATCCCTTCGGCATATATGATCTCAACGGCGGGGTTGCCGAATGGACGAACGACTGCTGGCACAATGACCATGTCGGCGCGCCGGCGGATGGCTCGAGCCGGACCAAAAGAGACTGCCAGAAACGGGTTCTGAGGGGCGGTTCGTGGCGCGATGACGGCATTTACCTGCGATCGGCTTCGCGCCTCTACTACGATGCCAGCGTGCCCTACATCGTCAATGGATTTCGCGTCGCCCTTACCCTGAAGTAACACTGCTGGCGCTGGTCGGACCGGAGACGACCGGCAATCGGCCAGCCGAAAAAAGGCGGCGCGCCTCTTGGGGCGCGCCGCCAATCGCGTCCTATGACCGCAGGCTATTTAACCGTGACGGTGACTTTTTGCGACACCAGCGGCGGGTTGTGTGGAATATGCTCGTGGTCGGCCATGATCAGCTGAAGCGTATGGCGCCCCGGCGGCAGATTCAGCATCATTTCGCTCTGACCGGCCCCAAAGTGGCGGTGGTTCTTGTCGTTCGGGATTTCATCGTCGAGCGGGGGAATATCCGTGTCGATCAGCAGGTGGTGATGGCCGGTGTTGGGCTTGCGTACGCCGGCCGGCGCGATGCCCATGTTCCGTAACCCGAACCAGACACGGAACTCATCCTCCGTTATCACCGTGCCGTCCTGTGGCCAGCCGATATAGAGATAGGCGTTCCGAGGACGGGGGGTTTCGCCGGCGGCGGCCGACTGGGCGATGAAGCAAAGGGCAACAAGGGCCCCGGTAAACAGTCTGTTCATCTGGACGGCTCCGATTACTGTGCCGTGCCGGTGCTACCGGCCTCGGACGTCTGCGGTGGCACGATGACCGTGATCTTCTCCGAATAGAGCGGTGGGTTGTGTGGGATGTGCTCGTGATCGCCCATCAGAACCTGGATGGTGTGGCGTCCGGGCGGCAGCTCGATTCGGGCTTCCGTTTGGCCGCCGCCGAAGTGCCGGTAATTCTTGTTCGACGGGATCTCTTCGTCGAACGGCGGCAACTCGGCATCGACGATCACGTGGTGGTGACCGGTATTCTTTTTCTTCACACCGGCCGGTGCGATGCCGATGTTTTTCGCACCCATGCGCAGCCAGAACTTGCCACCCGGTACAACCCGGCCGTCCTTCGGCCAGATGATATAGACCTGAGCGTTTTCCGGGGCGGGCGTATTGCCGGCAACCGCCGGCCCGGCGGCGAGCGCGGCCGCTGCAAAGGCAGCCGCTAGGCAACTTGACAATCGTGGCATTTCAATTTCCCGTGCAATAAGACTAGGGTGAGGCTGTCCCTCCGGTGACCGGCCTGTCGGCGGACATGCGGGTTCGTGCACTAGCGCCTGGATTTCCGGCCACCGGCCCATCCTTGTGTTCGCCAAATTAAGAAAGAGTTACGCTGAAGCCCTCCACGGGCACCACATTTCGCGGCTTGAATGCTACGCCGCGGTCGATCCGGCTCAGTGGTCATCAATCTGGGATGGTTGAGTTGTCTCACCACTTGCCGAGCGCGAATCCCGGGCTATCTTGACGCTCGGTCTCTACCACGCCGTACCAAGGAATTTTTCTAGCCATGCCGATAAAGGCCTTTTGCGCCAGCTTGCTGTTTTGCCTGTTGCTCGGTTGTCAGGGCTTCTGGCCCCGATCGGCCGAAGGGTTTTGCGAGTCCAGCGGATTCGAGCGGGGAACCGTCGATTTCGACAGCTGTGTTCAACGCCAGCGCAACGAAGACGAAGATTTTCGGGCTTGGCAGTATCAGATCCGCTCCCATGGCCCGGTCGGCCGTTGAGCCGTGGCCCAAGCTGCGGTCCGGTCATTGAAGCGCGAAAAAGTGGTGCCGCCGGTGTGAATTGAACACACGACCCCACCCTTACCAAGGGTGTGCTCTACCCCTGAGCTACGGCGGCGCCAGGGTCATGGAATCGGGCGGCAAGATGCCATTGGCCCCGGCCGAAGGCAAGCGCCTTGTCCTGCTCGCCCATTGACAATGAACCGCGGGCGCCTTGACCTTGCCCCAATCGGACCGCAGTCTGCGGTCGATGACCAAGCAGCCGCCAAAATCGCCGGGCCTTTCCGACCGCGGCAGACAGTCCCGCAAAGAGCGGGATGCGCGCCTGGCCCGGGCGCTGCGCGACAACTTGCGCAAGCGCAAAACCCAGACCCGTGAGCGGGCGGCTCGCGGGCGTGGGCCGGAGGAACCCGAGGGCGGCAAGGCTTGAACCTCAAGCACTTGCGACCCCAAGTCTTGAGACCTGGGGCCCGATACAGTAGAACCGCCTCGCGCCCGCCCGCATCGACACCACGTGGGTTTTGCGCCGTGCGGACATTGGGAAAGCATAGATGGATCGTATGAGAATCCGCGGCGGTCGGCCGCTTACCGGCGAGATCACGATTAGCGGTGCAAAGAACGCCGCCCTGCCGCTTCTAGCCGCGAGCCTGCTGACCGATGAGACGCTCACGCTCGCCAATCTGCCGCGTCTGGCGGATATCACGACCATGGGCAACCTGCTGGAACAGCATGGTGTCGAGATCGTGGTGACCGATCAGGGCGGCGAGGACGGCACTGGCGGCCGGGTTGCCGAACTGACCGCGAGGCGGGTCTCCAGCGTCCGCGCACCCTATGATCTCGTGCGCAAGATGCGCGCCTCAGTGCTGGTGTTGGGCCCTCTGCTGGCCCGCGAGGGCCGGGCCGAGGTGTCGCTGCCGGGCGGCTGTGCCATCGGCACCCGGCCGGTCGATATGCATCTGAAGGGCTTCGAGCTGCTGGGCGCCGAGGTCGAACTGAAGGACGGCTATATTCTGGCGCGGGCGCCGAAGGGCCTGAGAGGGACCGAGATCGTGTTTCCCAAGGTGTCCGTCGGCGCCACGGAGAACCTGCTCATGGCAGCCGCGCTGGCACGCGGTGAGTCCCGCTTGGTCAACGCCGCACGCGAGCCCGAAGTCATTGACTTGGCCAAGTGCCTGATCGCCATGGGCGCCCGGATCGAAGGCCTGGGCAGCGACACGCTGTTGGTCAATGGCGTAGAGGCCTTGCATGGCGCCGACTACAGTGTTGTCGCCGACCGGATCGAGACCGGAACCTATGCTATGGCGGCTGCGATCACCGGCGGTGAGCTTGAGCTTGTCGGTGCTCAGACCGAGCATCTGCCCAGCGTCATCGAAGTCCTGAACGCGGCCGGAGTGTCGCTCACGAAAACCGGACGCGGCGTGTCGGTAATGCGTGCCGATGGGCGGCTGATCGGGGTCGACGCCATGACCGAGCCCTATCCGGGCTTTCCAACGGATCTGCAGGCCCAGATGATGGCGCTCATGACCGTTGCCGAAGGTGCGGCCATGGTCACCGAAACGATTTTCGAGAACCGTTTCATGCACGTGCCCGAGCTGGCCCGCATGGGCGCCAACGTCAATGTCCATGGCGCTTCGGCCTTGGTGCGCGGGCAAAAGAAGCTGACCGGCGCCCCGGTCATGGCAACCGACTTGCGCGCCAGTGTCTGTTTGGTACTGGTCGGTTTGGCGGCGGAAGGCGAGACGCTGATCAACCGGGTGTACCACCTGGATCGCGGCTACGAGCGCCTGGTCAGAAAGCTCGCAGCCTGCGGCGCCGACATCGAGCGAATCAAGGAGTAGATCGCGATCATGGCGTCTTCAACACCGGTCAAGCTGAGGGCTCGTGATTCCGAGGATCTCGAGGTGATTGCCGCTTGGCTTCAGGACGCCCTGGTGCCCCTGCTCGACGTGGCCTACCTGCAACGCGAGAAGCGCTTCGTCATGGTCGCCAATCGGTTCCGGTGGGAGAGCATCGACCGCGGCCAGGCGCCGGCAAGCGCCGAGGACAAGCCCGAGGGCGATGCCCGCTTCGAGGACGATTCACTGGCGCCGGCCTTCGAAAGGGTGAATTGTGGTGTCTGTTTTGATCGCGTCCGCGCCGTTCGATTCCGTGGGCCGGAGTTCGCCAACAAGGACCAGATACTGAATCTGCTGACGCTTCATGCCGAGAGCGGCGCGATTACTTTGCTGTTCTCGGGCGGCGCGGCGATCCGTCTCGAGGTCGATGCCATTGCCTGTCACCTGGAGGATCTGGGCGAGCCCTGGCCGACACGCTGGCACCCGTCGCACGACGAGCCCGAGCAGGGTCGAAAGGATACGGCTGGCCACCGTGGCTAGCCACGTCCCGCCCGCCGAAATCGGAGAGTCGTTCCCTTGGCCGCCAATTCATCTCCTGCCCGCGATCCTCTGGTGCTGGCCGTGCCGAAAGGTCGGATCCTGACCGAGCTGATGCCGTTGCTCGAGCAGGCGGGTATCCGGCCCGAGGCCGCATTCGGCGATGACGAGGCGCGCCAACTGCGTTTTGCGACCAACCATCCGGAGCTCTCGATCATCCGGGTTCGAAGCTTCGATGTCGCGACTTTTGTTGCCTTCGGAGCCGCGCAGCTTGGTGTCGCCGGCAACGATATCCTGATGGAGTTCGATTATCCGGAGCTCTACGCGCCGGTTGATCTCAAGATCGGCCGTTGCCGTCTTTCGGTCGCGGAGCCCGAAGCCATGGTGGCGCGCGACGACCCGAGCCGTTGGAGCCATATCCGAATTGCCACCAAATATCCGGAAATCACCCGTCGCCACTTCGCGCGGCGCGGCGTCCAGGCCGAGTGCATCAAGTTGAGCGGCGCGATGGAACTGGCGCCGGGTCTGGGGCTGTGTGGGCGTATCGTCGATCTGGTTTCGAGTGGCGCCACCCTGGCGGCCAACGACCTGGTCGAGATCGAGCAGATCGCCGAGGTGAGTTCGCGCCTGATCGTCAACCGGGCCGCGCTCAAGACCCGGCCGGACCGGATCAGCCATTGGATCGAACGTTTTCGGGAGGCCGCCGATGCCGCTGAGACTTGATGCCGGCCAACCTGGGTTCGAGGCCGAGTTCGTGCGCCTTTTGGCGGCCAAGCGTGAAACCGGCGAGGACGTGGGCCGTGCGGTTGCGGCGATCCTGGCGGAAGTTAAGGCCCGCGGCGATGCGGCGCTGATTGAGCTTACCGAGCGTTTCGACCGGCTGCGCCTGACACCGGCGACCCTCAAGGTGAGCGACGACGATCTGGCGGCCGCGGAGGCGGCCTGCTCCGACGACGCGCTGGCCGCCCTCGAGCTGGCGGCGGAGCGGATCGAAGCGTTCCACCGTCGGCAGAAGCCTGAGGATCTGGACTACCGCGACCCACTGGGGATTCGTTTGGGCCACCGCTGGACCGCTGTGGCCTCGGCCGGGCTTTACGTGCCCGGCGGCACCGCGGCCTACCCCTCCTCGGTGCTGATGAACGCGCTGCCGGCGCGCGTGGCGGGCGTGCCTCGCGTCGTCATGGTGGTGCCGGCGCCCGAGGGGGCGCTCAACCCGCTGGTACTGGCGGCGGCCAAACGTGCCGGGGTGCACGAGATCTATCGGGTTGGAGGAGCCCAGGCGATCGCCGCGCTGGCCTATGGCACGGCGACCATAGCCCCGGTCGATATCGTGGCCGGCCCGGGCAACGCCTATGTCGCGGCCGCCAAGCGTCAGGTCTTCGGCACGGTGGGCATCGATATGATCGCCGGACCGTCGGAGATCTTGGTGGTGGCGGACCGGGCCAACGACCCGGCCTGGATCGCCGCCGACCTGCTGGCCCAGGCCGAACACGACACCGCCGCCCAGTCGATCCTGATTACCGATGACGCCGGCTTCGCCGATGCCGTGACGGCGGCGGTCGAAAGCCACTTGGCCAGGCTGCCGCGCGCCGAGATCGCCAGGGCCAGCTGGGAGACCCATGGTGCGATCATCCTGGTGCCCGATCTGGCCGCCGCCGCGGCGCTGGTCGACCGTGTGGCGCCGGAGCATCTCGAACTCGCGGTCGATGACCCGGATGCCATGGTCGCCGGCATTCGCAACGCCGGCGCCATTTTCCTCGGCCGCTATACGCCCGAGGTCATCGGCGACTATGTTGCCGGCCCGAACCACGTCCTGCCGACGGCGCGCAGCGCTCGCTTCGCATCGGGCCTGTCGGTCATCGACTTCATGAAACGTTCGTCGTTGATCGCCTGTGAAGCCGATGGCCTCGCCGCGATCGGTCCGGCGGCGATCACCCTCGCGCAGGCCGAAGGACTCGACGCCCACGCGCTCTCGGTTCAAATTCGCCTGAACCGATTCGACAACGGCTGAACGCCCGAGCGTGGAGCGGCCGAGCGGCAATGGACGATCAAACCACCGACGAGAAGCGACGTCTGGTCAACATAGCGTTGGACGAACAGAGCGTCGTTCGGCGCAGCTCGGAGGTCGAACACGAGCGGGCGGTGGCGATCTACGACCTGCTCGAGGGCAACTACTTCGCGCCGGCCGGCATCGACCAGGGGCCTTTTAACCTCCATTTGGCGATCGAGGAAAACCGCCTTCAATTCGACATTCGCGACCAGGCGGAGCGGCCCCTCACCAAGGTTGGCCTGCCTTTGTCGCCCTTTCGCCGCCTGATCAAGGACTATTTCACCGTCTGCGAAAGCTATTTTCAGGCGATCAAGACCGCCAGCCCGTCGCGCATCGAGGCGATCGACATGGGACGGCGCGGTCTGCACAACGAAGGTTCGGAACTGCTGCGCGAGCGCCTCGACGGTAAGATCGAGATCGATTTCGATACGGCGCGGCGCCTGTTCACGCTGATCTGCGTTTTGCATATACGGGGCTAGGCTGAATGGCGGAGCTGCCCGGAGCCGTTCTGTTCAGTTGCACTCGAAACTCGGTTCGTTCGCCGATGGCCGAAGGCCTCCTGAAGCACTTGTTGGGACACAAGGTCTACGTTGATTCGGCCGGCGTACGGCCGCTCGAGGTCGACCCTTTCGTGGTCGAGGTGATGGACGAGATCGGCATCGACATGTCGAAACACCGCCCCAAGTCTTTCGACGACCTGGAAGACACCTCCTACGATCTGATTATTTCGCTATCGCCCGAAGCGCAACACAAAGCCGTCGAACTGACCCGGACCATGGCGTGCGAGGTCGAGTTTTGGAACACGCTCGATCCCTCCCTGGTCGAAGGCAATCGGGCCATGCGCGTCGAGTCCTACCGTCAGGTGCGCGACCAGCTGAAAAAGCGCATCGAGCGGCGTTTCGCGCTCGACCTCAAACCCAACTTGTAGACCGGTTTGGGCAACCGCTTGTCGGCGTAAGGTTTGTTTCCCCTTGTGGTTTTATGTATTATCCGCCGCGCTCGGTGCCGGACCGGCACCGAAACGGGGTTTTACGCGCCAATTTGGGCTGACCTAGCAAAGCAGAGGGCATGGCGAAAGAAGACTTGCTTGAGTTTCAAGGTACCGTGGTCGAGCTTTTGCCGAACGCGATGTTCCGCGTGAAGCTCGATAACGACCACGAAGTTCTGGCTCACACTTCCGGCAAGATGCGCAAGAATCGCATCCGCGTTCTCGCAGGCGACCGCGTGAACGTCGAGATGACACCCTACGATCTCACCAAGGGTCGCATCACCTTTCGTTTTAAGTAGTCGGACGATCGGCGATGGGCGCCGGATCCAGCGCGCCGTCGCGAACCTCTCCCACTGGGGCGCCGCTGACCGTTGGTATGCTGGTCCTGGCCTCGGCCTCGCCGCGTCGGCGCGATCTGTTGCGCCAGATCGGCATTGAACCTGCCGCGATCGATCCGGCGGAGATCGACGAGACGCCGCTTGCGGGCGAGCTGCCGCGCGATCACGCCGAACGCCTGGCCCAAGCCAAGGCCGAGGCGGTAGCGGTCCGGCACGCGGGCGCCTTCGTTCTGGCGGCCGACACGGTGGTCGCGCTGGGCCGGCGGATTCTGCCCAAGGCCGAGGACGAAGCCACCGCCCGGCGCTGTCTCGAACTGCTTTCCGGCCGGCGTCACCGAGTCCTTGGCGCGGTCGCGGTCCATGCCCCCGGCGGCCGTGTTGCGCGGCGGCTGGTGACCACCGTGGTCAAGGTAAAGCCACTCACGGGATCGGAAATTAAGGTCTATCTGGCCAGCGGCGAATGGCACGGCAAGGCAGGCGGCTACGCTATTCAAGGCCGTGCCGCCGCCTTCATTCCCGCCATCAACGGGTCCTACAGCAACGTGGTCGGCCTGCCGCTGGCCGAAACCGCGGCCCTGCTGAGCGGCCTCGGCTACCGGGCGTGAGCCGCCGTCTGCTCATCTCGGCGGCCCCCGGCGAGACCCGTGCCGCCTGGATGGAGGATGGCCGGCTGGCCGATCTGGTGGTGCAGCGCGACGACCGGCCGTCGCGGCTCGGCGACATCTATCATGGCCGCGTCGCCAAGGTCGACAAGTCGCTCGATGCGGCATTCGTCGAACTCGGCCTGTCTCGGGCAGGGTTTTTGCCGCTTGCCGAAGCGCCGAAGCGTCGGCTCAGCGAGGGCGACGCGGTGGTCGTGCGCGTTCTGCGCGAGGCCGCTGAGCCCAAGGGCGTCCGTGTGACCGCCCGTATCCACAATCCACCGCCGGGGCTGGAGCAAGCGGCCCGCGACGCTAAGCCGCCGGCGCTCTTGGTCCGAGGCGACGACCCGATCGAGCGCGTGCTGGCCGCTCGCCGGGCGCCCGATGAGATCGTGATCGACGACCCCGTGGCCTTTGCCGAGACCAAACGGCGCCTGACCGGACGGGTGGAGGAACGGACCTGCCGCGTGAAGCTCGATCTGGAGCCGGCACCGCTGTTCGAACGCGAGGGTGTGGAAGCCGAGATCGAGACCTTGCTGCGGCCGCGGGTGGCCCTGCCCTCCGGCGGATTTCTGCTGATCGAGCCGGTCACCACACTGACCGCGATCGACGTCAATAGCGGCGGTCATGGCCCGATGTCCCAGCAGGCTTTGGCGGTCAACCTCGAGGCGGCCGCGGAGATCCCACATCAACTCCGGCTGCGCGCCCTTTCCGGTCTGATCGTGATCGACTTCCTGACCTTGGAAGAGTCGGGCTTTCGCAAAAGGGTCGTGACCGCCCTGCTCGGCGGTCTGAAGCGCGATCCGGAGCCGACCCGGGTTTTCCCCATGGCCGAATCGGGTTTGGTCGAGATGACACGGCGGCGCGGCCGCCCGGCGCTGCACGAGCTTTTGACCGAAGCCTGCGGGATCGATGGCAGTGGCCGCCTGAAGGACCCGGTAACGCTCGCGTTCGACGCCCTGCGGGCGGCGCGCCGGGAGGCGGCGGCGCGGCCCGGGGCCGGGCTCGCCATCAAGGCCGCGCCGGCGGTCATCGCTGCGTTGCAGGGGCCGGTGGCCACGGCGCGCCTCGCCCTGGAGGAACGGCTTGGACGGACGCTCGAACTGGTCGAAGCCCGGAGCAGGGCGGGCGACCCGGCGGAAGTTCTGTCGGTTTCGTGAGGGCGGGCGCGTTCATGCTGTTCGCAAAAAGCCCGGTCGAGACAGCCCGGACAAACCTCGCGGCCGCCAAGATATCGACGGCGCTACGCCTCACGATCGTCTTGCTGGCGCTGTTGCCTGGCGCTTGTGGCCCCAGCGTGCCGCAGGTTGCACCCCTGCCCGAAGGCGGCCTCGTGGTGGCGTTCGGCGACAGCTTGACGTTTGGGACCGGGGCCAGGCCGGAAGACAGCTATCCCGCCGTGCTCGAGCGGCTGATCGGCCGCAAGGTGATTCGCTCGGGCGTTCCCGGTGAGCTGTCGGCCAACGGCCTGCGCCGTTTGGCGGCGGTGTTGGAACGTCATCGTCCGGACCTTTTGATCCTTTGCCATGGCGGCAACGACTTCCTGCGCCGGAAGGATCGGAAGGCCCTCGAAGCCAATATCCGGGACATGGTGAAGTTGGCGAAATCGCAAGGTATAGACGTGCTGCTGATCGGCGTTCCGGAGCCGGGCATCTTGATCACCGAAGGCGCCGAGTTCTACGCTCGCATTGCCGAGGCGTTCGGCATCCCTTACGAAGGTGAGGTGTTGGCCGACGTCCTGATCCGAGGCGGCCTGAAGAGCGACGCGATCCATCCCAATGGCAAGGGTTACCTCAAGGTGGCGGAGGCCGTCGCCAGGCTGTTGCGTGAGAGCGGGGCCATCTGAACGTTGCGGCCCGGTCTGGAGCACACGGTGGCGGGCCCAGATCGTCCAATGAAGCGGCCGCATCTTGTGGTCGCCCTGGTATGGAAACTAGACTGCCGGACATGAGCGAAGACGAACGCGTTGTGCCCATGCCGCGCAGGCGCGCGGCCCGCAAGAGGTGCCCGGTCTGTGGCGCGATGCCAAGACCTGGCCACCAACCCTTCTGCTCGGCTCGCTGCGTCGAGGTCGATCTCGGCCGCTGGCTCAAGGGCAGCTATCGGATACCGACCGAAGAAGCACCGGGCGAAGGCGAGGTCTCGCCGGACGACGAGGCCTGAATTCCGGTGTCGGTTCCGACCCGCGGGCGCCTTGCGCTGGTGATTCTCGTCCTCGGTCTGCACCCCGGAGCAGCCGCCGGCTTTGAGGCCCGGGTGCTGGAGTCGGTCGTCAGCGTCCTGCCGCTTTGGCCCGGCCATGAACGCGGCGGAAGGTCCGGACAGGCACCGGGGCAGGAGCCGGAGGGCACTGCGGTGGCGATTCGGGACGGCGGCTACCTGGTGACCGCGCTTCACATAGTCGACCGTGCCTTGGAAATTACCGTACGCCTTCACAATGGCCGTCTCGAGCCGGCACGGCTGATCGGCCGCGATCCGCCGACGGACCTGGCGGTGCTCAAGATCGAGCGAGACTTGCCGGTCCCCGAAATCGGGCCCGAACCGAGTCTGGGCGAGCCGGTTTGCGCGGTCGGCAATCAGTTCGGTCTCGACCTCTCGGTCACCTGCGGCGTGGTTTCGGCGGTGCGCCGCAGCGGTGTCGGCTTCAACCCGATCGAGGACTTCATCCAGACCGACGCGGTCGTCAATCCCGGGGCCTCGGGCGGCGCGTTGCTGGACGGACAGGGTCGGCTCGTTGGCATCCTCTCGGCTATCTTCACCAAGGGGTCGGACGCACATATCGGCGTCAACTTTGCGGTCTCCATGGCACTGATTCGCCGGGTGACCGGCGATCTGATCGACCTGGGCCGGGTTGAGCGGGCGCCCCCGGGCTTCGCCCTAGCCGAATTGAGCGACGCCGAACGTCAAGCCCTGACCGGCGTACGGATCGCCGGTCTCGCCCCCGGCGGGGCCGCGGAACGGGCCGGCTTGCGGGTCGGCGACGTGATTACCACGCTGGCCGGTCGGGTCGTGCGCAGGGCCAGCGACGTTATGAGCGCACTGCACCTGCACCGGCCCGACGAGACACTTGAGGTGCGGCTGATGCGCGACGGCGCGGCCATGTCGCTGCGCTATCGTGGGTGGCCCTAGGAGCCCCGTGACCGATACTCGGACAGGCTCCTAGAGCGGGATGAATTTACGCGGAATCACTCAAACTCTGACAGTCACCACCGGGCTTGACCCGGTGGTCCGGGGCCATAAGTGTGGCCGCTCATCGCTGGAGCCCTGGATGCCCGGGTCAAGCCCGGGCACGACTCCGATGAGTGTACTAACTTTACCGCATCCCGCTCTAGCGGCGCGATCGGGACAGCGGATTCAATCGCCGGTCGGGTTGGCAATCCAGCCGTGGCGGACCGGGCTGGGACCGGAGCCGGTCCAGGGCGCGGCACGCCGGAGAATCTCGGCCTTCAGTTCGGCGGCTCGCCAGTCCGGATGCTCTGCCAGCAGGCGCGCCGCCAGGGCGGCTATGCGCGGGACGGCGAAACTCGAGCCCGAACCCTCTGTCGGTCCGCCATTGAAACCGACCACCTCCAGGTTCTCCGCCGGTACCATGAGGTCGACGCTTTCGGGGCCCCAGTTGGAACCCGACGCCAGGCGACCGGCGCCGCTGGCCGAAGTCACGACGAGAAAGTTGTCGAGCGACAGGACGGCGGGATAAAGCGCCTGTTCATCGATATTGCGGCCGTTGTTGCCGGCTGAAATCACAAAAAGAACCTCCGGGCGGGCGGCGGCAGCGGCGGCGAAGGCAGTCCAGTCCTCGGCCTTGGCGCTGCCCATGGGCATGGCCACGATCCGGGCACCTGCCTTTGCGGCTGCCTCGACCATGCCGGCCATGCGCGCCATGTCGGGCCGTGGATAGCGGTACGGCAGAAAGCGTGCCGCCGGTGCCTCGTTCAGCAGCACGCTTGCCACCGCCGTGCCGTGGCGTGCCGGAAAGAATGGCGAACCGACCGGATGGCTGTCGAACGGCCGCTCGTCCATGTCCCAGAAGTCATAGCCGAGAAGCTGGCCGTCGGAATCGCGCGCCAGGCGACCCGAAAAAGTCGGCAGCGTGTAGTTGAGCCCGCTGTCGAACAGCGCGATGGCGACACCGCCGGGATCCCGCCCCGCCGGTACCGGCGGGTTGAGTGGCTCGCTGGCACCGCTGGGTTGCAGGTCCGGGCCCAGCAGTTCCAGGCTGAGGGCCTGGCCCTCCGGACCGTGGCGCACCCTGCGGCCATGGAAAATCCGGCAATCGCTGCCTGCCATGGCCATGGCGATGGGCGTCCGGCCGGCGCCAAGCCCCGTTGCGAAGTGTTCAACCGAATAGCGCACCAAGAGGCCGTCCCTGCTTTGCCGGATCAGCACCAGTTCCTCACCGGACGCCAGCCGATAGCGCCGCCGCCAGCCGAACGACTGGCCGTCGGCCTGAAAGACGGTCTCCTCCATCAATTTGCCGTTCTCCAGACGCTGGCCGAGTGCCTCCGCGGACAGCTCGTCCGCGCTGCAAGTGGCGGCGAGCGTCGCGCGCAGGAAATCCAGCGGGTCCGACCAGGGCTCCGCCTGGGTTGCCGCACGGCCGATCGCCGACGCCCAAAAGAGGACCAGCAGTAGGGTTGAGATGGCGGCTCTCATGATTTCAGGATCGGTGGCGGCCCAGGCGGGGTCAAGTGCGGCAAGTGCCCCGCGCCGACGATGGCTGAGGACTGGACACGGCTTGCGTCTTCTCTTATAAGCGCTCGCGGCCAGACGGTCTCCTGCCCAGGTAGCTCAGTTGGTAGAGCACGTGACTGAAAATCACGGTGTCGGTGGTTCAATTCCTCCCCTGGGCACCATTTTTTTTCAATGGTTTAGCCGACAGTTTCCGACTTTGTCGGATTGCCGATCGCCGGCAACTTATGGCCTATCGTTTATTTTTCGGCCGCTCCGGGGCGGGCTAAATTCCCGGATCGAGTCTTGGCTCAGGCTGTGCGCTGGCGCGCGGTCCATATGGCTCAAGACTACACCTTTAGGGCGAAAAATTACGATCAACGCTATTTTAGAGTCCTCCCAGCGCGGTGCGGGTGTAATTCATTGCGTGGGGTGTAACTCAATTTTTAGGTTTACCCGGCTAATTTCCATTCCGGATGGGCCCGGCCGGTGGTCTGTTGGCCTATCGGACGTACACCGGGTTCTACAAACCGGTGTGCACGGCAGGGTCGAACGGGGCCGGGATGAGCATCAGTCTAGTCGCATCGATACTAATCAGCGTCTTCGCTTTCGGCGCTGCTTTGGCGCTGCTGAGGCGTTTCGAGGACTGGCGTTTCGGTTTCCTGGCCGCTTTGACCGCCTTCATGTCGGCGACGATTGCGATCTACTACGCCGCCCGGGTTTACTACTCCTTCGAAAACGAAGCGATCTTCGGCAGCAGCAGCGAGGAGTTCCTCGGGGTCGTGATGAGCGCTCTGGCCATGCTGGCGGTGGTCTTCATGGAGCGCATCATCCGCGAACGGAAGCAGAGCGAGAAGGCCCTGAAGCTGCCTCAGTTTTCCATCGAGCGCGCGGCGATCTGCGCGTTCTGGATCGGTCTCGACGGCAAGCTGCTGTTCGTCAACGAACAGGCTTGTCAGGCGCTCGGCTTTACGCGCGAGGAAATACAGACCAAGACGATCTTCGACATCGACCCAAATTTGCCGCGCCAGACCTGGCCGAGGCATTGGCAGGCGCTTAAGGACGCCGGCTCCCTGACCTTCGAATCGCGTTACCGGACCAAGGACGGCCGGGTCATTCCAATGGACGTGACCGCCAACTACGTCGAATTCGACGGCGAAGCCTACAGCTGCGACTTTGCCCGTGACATCACCGACCGCAAGGCCGCCGAGCGGGAACTCCGGGTCGCCAAGGAACAGGCCGAAGCGGCCAGGGAACAGGCCGAGATCGCCAGCCGTGCCAAGAGCGAATTCTTGGCCAACATGAGCCACGAGTTGAGAACGCCGCTCAACGCCATCATCGGCTTCTCCGAAATCCTCTCGAGGCAGGTGTTCGGACCGCTCGGTTCGGACCGCTACAGCTCCTATGTCGCCGATATACACAACAGCGGCAATCACCTCCTGGGAATCATCAACGACATCCTCGATCTGTCGAAGGCGGAGGCCGGTAAACTGACCCTGGACGAGGCCAAAGTGAATCTGCCGGTCGTCGTCAGCCGCTGTCTGCGGATGCTGCGCGAGAAGGCGGCGGAGCAGGGGGTGCGAATCGTCTCCCATATCCCGGCCCACACGCCGCACCTGCTGGCCGATTCCCGCTTGGTGAGCCAGGTCGTGATCAATCTCCTGTCCAATGCCATCAAGTTCACCCGACAGGGCGGCGCAGTCGTGGTTTCCCTGGCGAGCGACGCCAGCGGCGGCTACCGTCTACAGGTCGAGGACAACGGCATCGGTATTGCCAGGCAGGACCTGCCCAAGGTTCGCGAACCCTTCGTGCAGGTGGCGAGCGCATTCAGCCGTGAGCACGAAGGGACCGGCCTGGGCCTGCCGTTGGTCGATCAGGTGATGAAGTTGCACGGTGGCAGCCTGGAGATCGAGAGCGAGCCCGGGGTTGGTACGACGGCCACGGTCCATTTCCCTGCTGAACGCGTGCTGTCGCTTCAATCGGACCAGAAGAGCCGGATCGAATTTGTCCGGTCGGCTTAGGCACGTCTTCGGCACCAACCACCGGATTTGGCTCGAAATCCGTGAACTGGGCTCTGGGCTTGGGTCGTCCGATTCGTCTAGTAACTGCCGAGTTCGCTCGCGAGACGTTCTATTCGACGGGCGACCTTCTGAATTTCAAGGTTGACGTCGTGATCTTCCGTCTCGATGGATTTTACGAAACTTGCGGCCAATCTCAGATCGTCGATGCGCTCTAAAGACATGGTCTCGTTGCGGTTGGCCCAAGACATCCGCAATTTCTCCCAAAGAACCAAGAAAAACACTCCTCTCGGATCAGGAGGCACAGCCGACGTGTCGCCACGGCATCTTTACGGTGCCATCGTCCGTGGACGTCGCACGATGCCCGTAAAGCGAGAACCGCGTGACTCGCCTTACGTCTATACTATGGCCGTTCGCGGCCATTGCCTGGTGTGTCATCTTTGTGAATTGAAAGGCGTAAATTTGCCATCGGCTTCGGCTTTCCGACACAAGAAAACCCCGCCGACCTTAGCAGGCCGGCGGGTCCAGTGGCGCCGCCCCGTGCGGGGAGGGATCACGAGGGCAACGCGTCGAAACAAGAGAGGTTCTGAGTTTTAAATAGGCTGCTTTGCCCAACGCCGAAGTGACAAAGGTCACAAATCACGCAGAATATTCCGAGACGGCTCAGGCGGCCACTGAACGGTAAAGAGCCGAAGGCGACGAACGCCGGTTATGGGCGTGCACGGTCAAGTATCAGGCATGCGGGAAATGCCGCGTGGCAGGGCCACGCGGCGGTCAACGCGCGGCCTTGGTGCTAGAAGCGGTAGCCGACGGTCAGCAGCAGATCGTGCGACACATAGTCGCCTTCGACATTGATGCCGCCACCGGCGAATGTGCCGAAGTCGATCTCGCCCATGTCGATATAGCGGTACCCCAGGATGAAGTGGAAGTTCTCGGTGATGTCCCACAGCAACCCAGCGTTGACCGCCCAGGTGAAATTGGTGCCGTTCGTGTCGGCCCGCGAAAGGCCGAGTCCGCCGATGTCGTTGAACTCGTTCTGCGCGTCGTAGTAGGTCGCGCCGAGGCCGCCGCCCAGGTAAGGCGAAATGTCGTAGCCCACGTCGACGACATAGTTGAGATTGGCGAGCCAGGTGGCCGTGGCGAGGTCGCTGTCCAAACCGGCGTTCGGCAGGGCGTTGTCGATAACCGGCCGGTTCTCGTCGAAATCGAAGCGAAAGCGGTAGTGGAAATCGAGCTCCGCGCGCAATTGGCCCCAGTGCGCGGACCACTGATAGCCAAGGGCGCCGCCGATGCCGCCCACCAGATCCGATTCGCTGGAATTGGTCGTGTCACCGCCCAGCGAACCCTGGTTCTCGGTATCGTTCAGTTCGGAAAATCCGCCGATAGCGGTCAGGCTAACGTAGAAGCCGTCCGCTGCCCGCGCCTCGGCCAAGGAAAACCAGCAGACGAGCGCAAGTGAAGCGCCCATCGTCGCTAAGCATTTCTGCATCCCGATTGCCCCGGTTCGTTGCTGCTGCCCCGATCCTGGGTAACCAATCCGCCGGTGCCTGTCCAGCGTTCAGGTGACGTGTGGCGGCTTGCCGGGTGCGCCGCGTTTGGAAAGCCGGTCGCATCAACTCAAGGCCTCGACGAAATCCGGTTGGCTTGAGTTCGACGAAGCGGCTCGCGGGCCGGGCAGTTCTAGGCGGGTTGGCCAGCGCTACTGTGAAGCTCGGTCTCGCTCCGCCGGCCTTTGGTCTCATTCAGTTCGATCAACTCGCGCCGGCACGCCTCGAGCTTTGCCCGTTCGCGGGACGTGGCTTGATCCCAACCCTCCATACAACTCATCTTGTTCTCGATGAGATCGAGAATCGTTTCATAGGTCTTTTCCGACAATGCCATGGCCTCCTCCTTCGAAGCCGCTTGTGCTTACCAGGGACAGATTGAAGGCCTCTATCTTTAAAAAGGGTGAATGACCGACTAGGCCCTTGGGCCGGCGACTCGGCGCGGGAGCCTGCTTCCTCGATCCGGGCAATTCGGTAGATTCAAAGCTAGTGAGCGCTTTGGAGATTGTCCTGCTTTCATGGCTAACGCTTTATGAATACTACAAAAATTGTTAGTACATATGCTTACCGGCGGGTTTGCGTCGGCCGACTGGCACCAGCCAAGTCGGCCGCGCTCATTGCATGAACCAGCCGTGGCTTACGACGATCGACTGGCCGGTCAGGGCGTTGGTCGGAAAGGACGCCAGGAACACCGCTGTCCTTGCGACATCATCCAGCGTCGTGAACTCGCCGTCGACGGTCTGCTTCAGCATGACGTTCTTGATCACTTGGTCTTCACTGATACCCAGTTCCTCGGCCTGCTCGGGAATCTGCCGCTCGACCAGCGGTGTGCGGACGAAGCCGGGGCAGATGACATTGGCGCGGACCCCGTGTTCGGCACCCTCCTTGGCGACCAGCTTGCAGAGCCCGATCAAGCCGTGCTTGGCGGTTATGTAGGGTGCCTTAAGCACCGAAGCCTCCTTGGAGTGAACCGACCCCGTATAAATCACGCTGCCGCCGCGGCCTTGCCGGTACATCTGCCTGAGGCAGGCGCGGGTGGTCAGAAAGGCACCGTCCAAATGGATCGCCATCATCTTCCGCCAATCGCTCAGCTTGAGGTCGACGATCGCCTCGATGTGCTGAATGCCGGCGTTGCTTACCAGCACGTCGACACCGCCAAATCGGTCGATCGTTGCCTGAATGCCGGCCTCGACTGCGGCCTCGTCGGAAACGTCCATGGCCGTTGCCATGGCCCGTTGGCCCAGCTGTTCGATTTCAGCCGCCACGGCCGACGCGCTGTCCCGATCGATGTCGGCGATACAGACCTCGGCACCTTCGCGGGCGAAGTGAATTGCAATTTCCCTACCGATGCCGCTCGCCGCGCCGGTCACAACGGCGATCTTGTCCTTCATGAGCATGTGATTTGCCACTCTGTCTTGGGTGATCTCACGGCCTCTTACTGGGACTAGAGACCATCTCTGGTCGCCGTGAGCAAGACAGTAAGTTTGGCGTTGCCCGATAGGCAAGCGCCGGCAATCTACACGTCGGTCCGACCGAACAGCCAGCGGCTGAGTTTACCGGGCGGCTTCTTCGCCTTCTCGCCTTTGGCAGCGACAGCGGCGCGGCTTGCCTTCTCCTTGCCGCTGTCGTTATGGCTAAAGGGCGTTTGGGGCGCTCCTCCAGCTGAGGCGCCGTTGTCGCTTCGGCTAAAGGGCGTTCGGGGGTCTCCCCTATATTCGGTGTTTCAGCCGCAGGCTGCGCACCAAGAACGGCTTTCGTACTTGAGCTGTTCTTGGTGCGCAGGCTGCTTTGAGAGACCGTGGGCTTGCCGCCCGCCTTGGCCGTCTGGTTGGCCTGTTGGACCCGCTGTTTGGCACGTTCGGCGGCCCGCTTCTTGCCGTCGTCGGCCTTGCGATCCTTTTCGGTCAAAAGTTGGCGACGCTTGGCCTCGACTTTTTCCTTGGCTTTTTCCTTGGCCTGGCGTCGTTCGGCTTCGGCCTTGTGTTTGGCACGCTCGGCAGCCCGCAGTCTTTCCTGTTCGGCTTTCCGCCTGGCTTCCTCGGCGGCCCGGCGCTTTTCGTCCTGGGTCCGGCGTTTGGCTTCCTGGGCGGCCCGGCGCTTGTCCTCCTCGGCCTGTATCCGGGCCTCTTCGGCGGCACGTTGCAGCTGCTCCTCGGTCTGCCGTCTGACATCCTCCGTTGCGCGGCGCAACTCTTCATTGGCCCGGCGTTTGGCCTCCTCGGCGGCCGTCCGCCGTTCCGCGTCGGCTTGAAGCCGGGCCTCTTCGGCGGCACGTTTGAGCTCCTCTTCGAGTTGGCGCTTCGCTTCCTCGGCGGCCTTTCGAAGCTCTTCCTCGGCCTTTTTCTTGGCTTCCTCGGCGGCGCGGCGTTGTTCGCCCTCGACGTGAAGTTTGGCTTCCAGTTCGGCTCGGCGCCGCTCTTCTTCGGCCTTCCACTTGGCCTCGGCTTCGGCGAGCCGGCGCTGTTCTTCGGCTTTGCGCACGGCCTCGGCTTCGGCCAGACGCATTTCCTCGTCCGCCTGGCGTTTGGCCTCCTGTTCCGCCAGTTGCCTCTGGGCCTCGGCGAGACGGCGTTTCTCCTCCTGGGTCAGACGCGACTCGGCTTCGGCAAGGCGCTCGGCCTCCTGCTTGGCGATGCGTTTTTCTTCTTCGGCTAGACGCTTGGCCTCTTCGGCGGCCAGCCGTTTTTCTTCCTCGGCCAGACGTTGAGCTTCGGCCTCCGCAAGGCGTCGTTCCAGCTCGAGCATTTGCCGGGACTCGACCTCGGCCATGCGCGCTTCGAGCTCGGCCTGCATCTTGGCTTCCATTTCGGCCAGCCGCTGCTCTTCTTGGGCCTTCCATTTCGCCCGTTCCTCGGCAAGGCGCTGTTCGGCATCGTCGGTGATAGGCTGGCCGGACATGGCCTGGCGCTTGACCTCCTCGATCGCCCGGCGTTTCTCCTCTTCGGCTTCGAGTCTGGCAGCTTCGACGGCTCTTTGCTTTTCCTCCTCGGCCTCGCGCTTTGCTTGTTCGAGAGCCCGGCGCTTTTCTTCCGCGGCGTGTTTCTTGGCCGCCGCTTCGGTTTCGCCCTCGTCTATGGAGGCTGTGCGTTTGGTCTCGATTTCGGCCAGTCGTTGCTGGATGATGGTGCGCCACTTGGCCTCGGTTTCGGCTTTCCACCGGGCTTCGGCTTCGGACAGGCGCTCCTCTTCGGCTGCCTTCCACTTGGCCTCCAATTCAGCCAGATCTTGGTCTGCCGGCCCATCCCCAGGCATTTGCGGCGGGGCTTTGGTCGTCGTGGTCTGGTTGGCGGCGACGGTAATATCGAAAAGCGCCTGGGTAGTGGCGCTGCCATAGCCGTCCGCGTCGATGGAGAGCACGCGGACCGTCAGAACGTAGTCGACCTCCTGAGCGTCAGGTGGCGTAAACTCGAGCTTGGTGAGCTGAATGGGTGTCAGGGACCAGGTCTTGTCCCAGTTGTTCTTGCCGGCCGAAAGCTGGGCGCCTTCCGGCACATTCTCGATGATGATGGATGGATTCGACATCAAATCGACGCCATCGAGCCGGCTCAGGATGTCGAGCCTTGCCGGTTTGGGCTCGGACGTCGGGCCGGCCGAGGTAGCGTCGAGGTCCTCGCCACCTGCGGTGCCTGCGAGAACGGCTTTCTCGCTCATGTCCTTAGCCAAACCTGAGTTCTCCGATGTAAGCTCTTAGCGCCACGCGGTTCAAACGCGGCAAGGCCCCACGAGTTGACGATTCCGATTAATCGCCACCGATTCTCGGGGTTATTGGTGAATTTATCCTTGCCGTAAGCGAGGAAAATATGATCCGAGGCGACGGTCCTTCGAGGTCCGGACCGGCAACGCCATTGAATATTGGGTGACGACACTGTCCGCGGCTTGAATTCCCGGCGCTCGGCAAACTATGCCGGTTTGGGCTCGGCCGTTGATCCAAGTGGCGCCACGCGCTCCCGGATCCAAGGTCTTGCCGAACGGCATCCGGCAGCCATGGTTTTGTTACGGGATCAATGCTCTCTGGAGGCGATCGAGCGGATCAAGGCAAAAATGTGCTTGCGCAACTCTGGCTGTTCGATCTGGTAGTAGGCCCGCACCAGTTCCAAGGTTTCCCGCTTCGACATCGGATCTTCCGACAGCGCTTCGGCAGCCGATGATCTCGATACCGAGTCCTCGAGTTCCCCACCGTCAACGCCTTCCGGTGCCGAGAGTTCCTCAAAGAAGTAAGTTATCGGTACATCGAGGACGTGGGCCAAATGAACCAAACGGCCGACACTGATACGGTCGATGCCGCGCTCATACTTCTGGATCTGTTGAAAGCTGAGGCCCAGGGACTCGCCGAGCCGCGTCTGGCTCAGGCCAAGGAGGATCCGTCTTTCGCGCAGCCGATTGCCAACATGCGCATCGACATACGCCGTCCTTGAATCTCGTCGACTACCCATGAGAATCAAACGCTCCACCTAGGATTGTATTATAATCTGATCAGATGCCAAAGTTACCCAAAATACCGGCAAGCGCTACTACTTGTAGTAGACATCGCGTACCCCGCCGGAGGGCTTAAAAGCATACCTACTTCAACGCTAAAGTCTATCAGAAACTTCAACTTACTTATTCGACTCTGGCGCGAATTGACCAAATCTCGATTGTCAGGGCCTTGTTATCATGGAATCCTTTGTCCCGCTCTTGGTCAACCCATGGGAAGGCATCACTAGAACTAGAGAACTAGCGAGCATGGGAACTCGCGCCATCAAGGAACAAGTGTTATTGGTATCCAGTCCGCCACGGCCATAGGGAAACGGTTTGGTCGCCGCTTCGGCCCCACCGCTTAACCGACGGGAAGCATGATGTCCTCGAATCAGACGAAAATCAGAGGGCTTGACGGAGAGCGTAAGGTCGTCACCGTCATGTTTGCCGATATCGTGCAGTCCTCACAGTTGATCGCGGGGAGTGATCCGGAGGATGCGGACGATCGTCTGATCACCGTACTACAAGTCATGATAGACGCGGTTCACCGATTCGGGGGCACGGTGAACCAGGTTCTGGGCGACGGTGTCATGGCCTTGTTCGGCGTCCCCCGCGCCCAGGAGGACCATGCGCTCAGAGCCTGTCTTGTGGCCGAAACCATCCACACGATGTGTCGGCAGATCCAGGGCGATGCCGAGTTGAGCGGCGACTTTGCAGTTCGCATCAGGATCGGCCTGAGTTCAGGCGAAGTGGTTGTCAAGACGGCGGAAAACGAGACCGACCGCAAGTACCGGGCGACCGGCGAAGCCGTCTATCTTGCCCAGCGCATGGAGGAGGCGGCGGCGCCCGGTTCAACCCTGCTCAGCCGAGCGACCGCGGGTTTGGCGGCCGACCAGATCCGGGCGGCTCCCCATGGCACGGTCAGCCTGGGACGGGGCTCGAGCCCGGTTGATGTTTTCGAACTGAAGGAGATTTGCCTGGACCGGAAGAACCTTGACCAGTTCTCGCAAGTGACTTTGAGCTGTTTCACGGGTCGAACCAGCGACCTCGAGGCCCTGCAGGGCTTTCTCGACGAGGTTGACGCCGGACAGGGTTGCGCCGTGGTGATCACCGGCGACGCCGGAATTGGCAAATCCCGCCTGTTGTACGAGTTTTTCGACCGTGTGCCGCACCGGCGCCACCAAGTCGTGCTGAGCGATTCATTGCCCACGGGACCGCTGCGTCCGCTGGAGCCCTCGGCACGCATTGTCAGGAGCCTGATTCCGCTGCCGGCGGGGGGTGGTAGCCGCGAGGTCGAGAAAGCCGCGGCCGGTTTCCTGACGTCGCTCGGAATCACCGGCCAGCAAGCCCATGCCGCGATTCTCGAAGTGCTTGGGCTGCATTCAGAAGATCCGACATGGACGGGCCTGGACCCGCCACAGCGTTTGCAGATGGTGGTCGAAACGGTCAGCGAAGTGATTTCCGCCGTCAGCCGGCGCGATTTGGTGGTTCTTGTTTTCGAGGACTTCCATTGGGCGGACTTCGAGACCCGCCTGCTGGCCGAGGAACTGGCGGCCCGGGTCCGCTCGGCTCGTGTCCTCATGGTCGTTACCTGTCGCTCTCATTACGACAAAACCTGGGCGGCCTGGCCACGCAAGTTCGAACGTAATCTACAGCCCTTTACCCGCGCTCAGACTTCGCAGCTTCTGGACGAACTGCTGGGATCGGAGCCGGCGCTCGAGGAACTCAAGCATCTTCTCGTCGGCAAAACCCAAGGCAACCCCTTCTTCCTCGAAGAGTGCGTGCGTTCCTTGGCGGAGTCTGGTCGCTTGATCGGCAAGACTGGCGGTTACCGTCCGGCGGTTCCGATTGCCAATCTCGAGGTCCCGGGCAGCGTACACGCTGTAATTGCAGAACGAATAGATTCACTCTCTAAAGTAGAAAAGACGATACTACTTTGCGCCTCGGTCATTGGCCCCAGGTTCGATGTCGGATTGCTCCGGGGCCTGTGTCACATGGTGCGCGAAGAACTGCTAGTCCATCTGAGCCGGTTGCAGAACGCCGGCTTCCTCGAACGTACCCGGATCATGCCGAATCTCGAGTACAGCTTCCGCCATGCCCTGATCCATGACGTCGCCTATGGTACGCTACTGAAGCGTAGGCGCCGGGAACTCCATGAACTAGCAATAGCAGCTATCTTACGGCGGCGTGCAGCTCAGCTACCCAACAAGATTGAACTTTTGGCGCATCACGCGTTTCATGCCGAAAACTGGCCGAAGGCTCTGGTCTATTGTCGCCGGGCTGGCCTGCGTGCGCAGGCCAAATCGGCTAATCTGGAAGCGGTCGGCTTTTTCGAGCAGGCTCTGCAGGCTGCGGCCAAAAACCTGCCCATGTCTCGCTATCAGAGGCGGGAGATTGACGTAAGGCTGGAGCTTGTTCAGTCGCTCTTTCCGTTGGGACGTCATGATCAGGTTCGTCGCCAACTTATCTCTGCGCGGGAACTGGCCTCCGACATCCGTGACGAAAGGCGCCTCGCAAACATTACGTCCAGTCTGATCTTGTATCACGGGGTGAGAGGTGAGTTGGAATCCGCCATTGGCACGGGCAGGGAGGCCCTCAAGATGGCGAAAAGGCTCAACTATTCAGAATGCGAGATAGAGGTCAGGACACGCCTTGGCAGCAATTATCTGGAGCACGGGGATTATGAATCGGCGCGCGGGCAGTTTCTCGCCGTATCTAAGTGCATTCCTCCCGGATCCACGTATCAGCGGTTTGGTTTGTTGAGCATCGCTTCAGAGGCGTGGCGGGGGTGTTTGGCGCGCGCACTCGGCGAGTTGGGGCGCTTTGAGGAGGCTATCAAGATTGGCGAAGAAGGCATTCGGATTGCCGAGGAGTCGGGGCACGCCTTCAGTCAGATACATGCGAACGTGTTTCTCGGAAATGCGTTCCTCAGAAAAGGCGACTTCGCACGAGGTCTACCGCCGCTCTTGCACAGCCATGAGCTCTGTGAAACGACTCGGATCAACCTACTACTTCCGCTGAGCGCGGCCTCCTTGGGGTATGCCCACGTTAGGATGGGCAATCTGTCAGGTGGGTTCAAGCTTCTGCTGAGCGCGATCGAAATTGCCGAAAGACGAGGCATAAAGTTCCAATATGCGCATGAACTGAACTGGCTAGGCGAGGCCTACCTGCTTGCGGGAAACAACGAACAAGCACGCGTTCATGCACAGATCGCATTGGAACATGCCAAGCGGCATAGCGCCAAGGGTGACGAGGCTTGGGCCCTGTGGTTGCTCGGAGAAATCCACCGCGAGCAAGCCTTGGCCGCGGATGACCAAGCCGAAGCATATTTTTTCAAGGCCCAAGAAATGGCCTTTGCGCGCCATATGCGGCCTTTGATCGCGCATACGGATCTCGGACTCGGCAGGATACATGGCGAGCGGGAGGCCTGGGTCGAAGCTAAGCTCAGAATAGAATCCGCTGTATCGGCCTACCGCAGTCTAGACATGACTTATTGGCTGAAGATCGCAAAAGCGGCTCTGGCAGATGTTTCTCGACAGGCCTCAGCTCACCTAGCGGTCAGTTGAGAAAGCTGTGAACGGAGTTGATCGGACTAGGCATTGAAAATCCGTTCGCCCACCGTTGCGCAGACTTGGTCTCGCGCTCGTCGTTCAACGATCTCGTCGGCGATTGCCCGTGATGCCGCTCCTATGAGTGTGGCCGCAAGCTTCATACCATTGGCTGCAGCGTGATCTCCTAGCTCGTCCAAACATACCTGCATCGCCCGGATATCGACGAGCGGGTCGGTTGGCGCACCGTCATGTCTCGTCGCCATAATCACGGTTCTCCTTGGTTTCCGCTGGGGACACAGCCTCCAACAGAACGTTAGTGCACACGGCCGTTTGACCGCAGTGAAGTAGTTCACTTCTAAAGACGAAACCCCGAATTAGTCGCATTTTTGTTCTGTTTCCGTATGGCTGCATACTCGGCAAAGACGAGGCCATTTTTCTTGGCTGACGAGCCAAATCGCCAATTGTCTGGGTCACTCTTCAAGATGATTGGGGACATTGCGGTACTCCCAAAAATACGATTGATGCAGTGCTAGCGAAGTCCTGAGATAAGGGGCACACGGATAATGCGACTTTGAGATGCTGGATGTCATCTAGTTGCCGGCGTGCCCTGCGCAGGGTGGGAACGGTGCACGAAGCTGTCGCATTTCGGCAAAAACTCCGATAGCAATAGTTAACCATATTTGTTTATTTGATTTTAGTTTAAATGGAAATTAATAAATACTAGAACCTTTAGTAATTATTTAATCTAAACCAAGTATGCATAAAGGTTGAGCTTTGCACCTTCCCATTGCGGAGAGGTGTCAAAGGTGCTTGGCGATATCGTTTTCCTCTCGAATTTTAGCAGGAGAGAATTATGAACAAGGCGGCAAAGACGATTGAGGGTCGGGAAGCCACTCTGATCCGAGGAGCGGATGGCGCTCTTTATACGGTGTCCGCAGATACCCGTGAAAGCTTACAAACCGATCGCGCAGAAATTTCGGACCTGCGCGGGGCGCTAGCCCTTGTCAGCTTCCACCTTGACCACGCCTCGGCGCGTCAGGTGATCGAGCCGGGCGACCATGCCTCGGCGCGCCAGGTGATTGAGCCGGGTGACCATGCCTCGGCGCGTCAGGTGATCGAGCCGGGCGACCATGCCTCGGCGCGTCAGGTGATCGAGCCGGGCGATCACGCCTCGGCGCGTCAGGTGATCGAGCCGGGCGATCGAGTCACGGCCTGACAGAGATATCTAGAAGTTGGGCCTCAGGTCCAAATGCCGTGTCCCGCTCGCCGAACGAGGCAGTTGCTTACCTCGTTGAAGGCTAGGTCACGGCCCCTTCCGGGAGACGACGCGTGGCGCAGTCCGCGGCATCATTCAACGGCGTCCCGGACGTCCTTTCCGGTATGGCCGCCAGCGGCGCGTCACCGAAGGCCTTTTGCGACGGCACGCACCGTCTGATCCCTCCGGCAGAGACACTCGCCTGGGTGAGCCGTTTCCTGCCGGTGATGGGCATTACCCGGATCGCCAACGTCACGGGTCTGGACACCGTCGGCATACCGGTCGTCATGGTCTGTCGGCCCAACTCGCGCTCGGTCTCCGTGGCCCAGGGCAAGGGCTGCAGCCTGGCAGCGGCCAAGGCTTCGGGCGTGATGGAATCGATCGAGTCCTACCACGCCGAGCGCATCGATCTGCCGCTCAAGCTCGGCGGCCTGGAGGATCTGCGCTACCAGAATCCGATGATCGACGTCGGCCGGCTGCCGCGCCTCAGCGACAGCCGCTTCACCCCCTACACGCAGCTGCTCTGGATCGAAGGTCAGGACATTCTGGGCGGCGGGCCGGTTTGGCTGCCCTACGAGATGGTGCACCTCGACTACACCTTGCCGCTGCCGACCGGACATGGCTGCTTCGTTGCCAGTTCGAACGGCTTGGCTTCGGGCAACCATCGCCTGGAGGCGATCAGCCACGGCATTACCGAGGTGGTGGAGCGTGACGCCACGACACTTTGGCACCTGCTGGACAGCGAAGCCCAGCAGGCGACCCAGATCGACCTGGAAACGGTGGATGATCCCGCTTGCCGCGCCCTGCTGGCCAAATTCGCCGAGGCCGGGGTCTTGGTGGCGGTCTGGGAGACCACCAGCGACGTCGGTATTCCGGCCTTCCTGTGCCGGATACTGCAGCAGGAAGGGCCGCCTTCCAACACCCTGCGCCCGGCTTCCGGCATGGGCTGCCATGCGGCCCGCAACGTGGCGCTTCTGCGCGCCCTGACCGAAGCCGCGCAAAGCCGTCTGACCTTTATCTCCGGCGCGCGCGACGATATGGGGCGGGACGAATACAAGAGGTTCCTGGATCGCGAGACCTACGACGCCTGGCGGGCCACGATGGAACAGGGTCGGCCGAGCCGCCGGTTCCAGCAGGTTCCTTCCTTTCAGGGCAATAGCTTCGAGGAGGATATCGCCTGGCAGCTGGACCGTTTGCGCTCAGTCGGCATCGAACAGGTCGCGGTGGTCGATTTGACCAAGCCGGCCTTTGGCATACCGGTCGTGCGGGTCGTCATTCCCGGCCTTGAGGGGCTCGACGGCTCGCCGAAGTTCGTCCCCGGATCCCGGGCCAAGTCGCGTTTGCGGGAGTTGGCATGACGATCATCGTTTTTACCGGGCCCACCCTGCCGCCGCACGAGGCGGAACAGCTGTTCGAGGCCAACTATCTGCCCCCGGTTTCGGAAGGCGACGTCTATCGCGCGGCGCTCGGCGGGCCGCGGGCGATAGGGATCATCGACGGCTACTTCGAGAACGTGCCGTCGGTCTGGCACAAGGAAATCCTGTACGCCATGTCGAGGGGCATCCCCGTCTTCGGCAGTGCCAGCATGGGCGCGCTCCGGGCGGCGGAACTTGCCCAGTTCGGCATGGAGGGGGTCGGCGCCGTGTTCGAGGCTTATCGTGACGGCGTTTTGGAGGACGACGACGAGGTCGCGGTGATCCATGGCCCCGCCGAACTTGGATATCCCATGCTTTCGGAGGCTATGGTCAACATCCGGCGAACCTTGTCCGATGCCTATGCGGAGGGTGTTATCATGCCTCCCACACGCGCAGTTCTCGAACGGCTCGCCAAGGACCTGCCCTATCGTGCCAGGACCTATCACGCAGTTTTCCAAGGCGCAGAGGACGCCGGCTTGCCGGCGGATGAATTGGCTCGGTTCAAGGCTTGGCTCCCGACCGGCCGGGTCGATCAAAAGCGCGAAGATGCGGTCCGCATGCTGCAGCTCATGGGCGAGCGCTTGCGGCACGCGCCGGAAGCCAATGCCGTGACCTACCATTTCGAGCACACCACGCTCTGGGAACAGGCAACTCGCCTGGCAATCGAAAGCCACGATTTGACGCCTATGGCCGAGGTGTGATTTGCTGGGGTGCAGCTAGGTGATGCACCGTAACGCCGGCTTTGTGTCGCTTTGCGTGAATCAGCGTGAGGGGAACCCGGCCTTAGACATTCCGAACGGGCCGCGGTTCGAACAAGGTCGATGTCGTCGGATACTGAAACATTGGACCTGCAAATTCTGTCTAAGAGCGAGCTGCTCAGCCAGTTGGAGCCGGCCGAGGTGCGGGAAATATTGTCCCTGGCAGTTGTCGAGCACTACGCCGCAAATGCTGTCATCTTCAACAAAGGCGATCCCGGCGATCGCTTCTATGCCATCCTGGAAGGACAGGTCGGTATCAACACCGTGTCCCAGGACGGCAAGGAGATTTT
The DNA here is from genome assembly GCA_041617155.1 of Kiloniellales bacterium. GTDB lineage: Bacteria > Pseudomonadota > Alphaproteobacteria > Kiloniellales > JAKSDN01 > CAMYKD01. The sequence continues at coordinate 5,675 of JBFJPL010000008.1, read as the reverse complement.
CCTGAATATTCTCAATCAGGGTGAGGTGTTTGGCGAAATCGCTGTGCTTGATGGCAAGGCGCGCACGGCAGGCGCGGTTGCGATGCAGGCGACTGAATTGCTGAGAATCGGGCGGACCGAGTTCCTGCCGTTCTTGGAACGCCATCCTCGACTGTGCATCCGCCTGATGGCGGTTCTCTGCCAGCGGCTGCGCTGGACCAGTGCGATTATCGAGGACACGATATTTCTCGACATTCCGCGCCGACTTGCCAAGCGTCTTCTGACCCTTGTCGAGCGCTATGGCGAATCGGTGGACGGCCGCATAAGACTGCAGATCAAGCTGTCGCAGGAAGATCTTGGCCATATGTTGGGCGCGACCCGCGAAAGCGTAAACAAGGGCGTTCGCTCGCTTCAGGAAATCGGCGCCATCAGTTATATCGAAGGCCACATCGTCATAGAGGATTTGAAGCTGCTCGAAGAGTTGGTTGGCGAAGACGAGTCGGACGTGGCCGACGACTAGAAGTCCGCTGGGTACCTATACGGTTGTCTCTCTCGACGCCCGATCCCGGGCGAGCGCCGGGTCGTTTTCCTTTTGCCCCCCGCAATGACCGATCTGGGTTGGTGTGGCAAATCTGTGTTGTCACTGACGGTTAAGAAGTTGTCCATACACTGACCGAGATTGGGAGCACCGGTCCGTTGCGGACCGGGGTGCGTGTGTTCGAGGAGAGTGGTTATGCGATGGTTGTTGATGGTCGCGATCCTTGGTCTGTTCCAGTTGGCCTCAATGACACGTGCGCAGGAGCTCAATCTCTGGAATGTGGAGTGCGAGACAAGTCGGCCTTTGGATTCGAACAAATGTCGAGTTGCCTACTACTCGAAGAAGGAGTCGGGCATCGTAGTGGCGGCATTCTCCTATATCGACAAGGATTTGAGCTTTCTGATACTTGCCGACGATATTTTCACCCAGGCTGAAATTACTATAGATTCCAAAGTTGTATACTTCACGCAGCTTTGCGGTGAGGGTTACTGCCTGTTTGAAGGCACTCTGGCCAAACAACTCGCCCGGCAGTTCAGACGAGGCCGCTATGTCGAGTTCGAGGTCTCGGCGCCGGCGTTCGGCACAGTTCTGAACCAAGGTATGGACCTATCGGGATTCCGGGCTGCCTACACGGAATTCGAAACCAGCCGCAAGCGATAGCGATCGCACCCGCCAGGTCCGGTGTGCGCAAGATTTCGACAAATCGCTAACAGGTGGTGACCGGGTTTACGGGTGGTTCTCGTCCGCCACGCTCAACGCCGGCCGTTTTGTCGCTCCTATCTTCGCCTCGGAACCGCGCGACGCCACAGTCTTGGGGGATTTTCGTTCGGCGAGCGCATCGGCGAGCGAGCGCAGTGGGCGTCTAAGATAAGGGCTAACGTATTCTTCAGAAATATTGTATCTTTTTTTGTCCACAACTTTATCCCCATACTTATCCACAGACAAAAGTGGATAAGTGTCAATACTCACCGTCCATTCCAGTATGACAACCTAGACTTAGATTGGAGGAATGACAATAGGTTGTTTTGTCGAAAACTCGCTTCAATCCGGATTAGCGAGCGTATCTGACGGTCCGAACCGTTCGAACTGCCTCCTATGCCACGGTTCGACAGGCGGTTCGATTGGCCGCGTCCTCCGCCATGCTTGCAGGTCAACGAGGTCGGCGGATCGATTGCCACGGCGGCGGATTCCGATTCGGTCGAAAGGGCGATGACGATGATGCTTCTAGGCCTGCCGAGACACCTCGTGATGGTCTTGGTGGTTTGGTGATAAGGCGTTGCGGGCCTGCGGTGTCGCGCGATCTCACCTGGACCGAATAGGCCTATGCAGGGGTAAAGTTTTTGAACGACTGAATTTCGGCTAGCTGCCCAGCCGACCGCAGGAGTGGCATTTCATGATCGGGACTCTCGACCGGAATTGACGAATACTGGTTCTGCCATGGAACAGGTCAGCTTCCTTTTCAAAGGCCTCATGGTCGGTCTTGCGGTTGCCGCGCCGGTCGGCCCAATGAGCGTCTTGTGCATGCGACGCTGCATGAGCGACGGTGCTTTGGCTGGTTTGCTTTCGGGGCTCGGCATTGCGGCAGCGGATGCGGCCTATGCGGCGGCGGCCGGGTTCGGCTTGGCTTCCGTGTCCCTGTTACTGCTCGATTATCAGTTTGCCTTGCGGGCTGTCGGTGGTCTGGCGTTGATCGGAATCGCGCTTCGGATTTTTCTTGCCGCCGTGCCCTCGGCGGAAAAGAACCCAAACCGGGGCGCCTTGCCGATGGCTTTTTTGTCCTGTTTTCTGCTGACCTTGGCCAACCCGACCACGATCTTGTCGTTTCTTGCGATTTTTGCGGGGCTCGGCCTGGTCGAGCAAACTCAAGACTACGGCGTTGCCGGCAGCCTGGTGCTCGGCGTGTTCTTGGGATCGACCCTGTGGTGGGTCGTTCTAAGCGGTGCCATCGGGATCCTGCGCACCCGGCTAACGCCGGCCACGCTCGTCTTGATCAACCGGCTCTCGGCTGCGGTCCTCCTCGCCTTTGGCCTGTGGGCTCTCGCATCGCTGCTGCAATAGACCGGCGCGCCGGGCGCCGCGACGTTCAGAACTGGTAGCGCAGGCCGAACCAGATTGTGCTGTTGATATAGCCGAGTTCGATGTCGTCCCCGGTATCGTCGTCAAGCTCGACCTCCTCAGTGGCGAGCAGGCGGTAATCGAAGGACAGCAGGAAGGCCTCGGTAATCGCGAAGCTGACGCCAGCGCCGAACTGCGCGGCGAACAGCCACTGATCGTCATCAATCTCCCTGACGCCGGCATCGACGTCGTTCCAGGATACTTTGGCGGCCCCCAAGCCGCCGCCGACGTAGGGCGTCCAGCGCGAGGAATTCTCGAAGTCGTAGAAGGCATTGGCCATGATCGACATCGAGGAGACGTTGCCGGCGGCCTCGACATCGGAGCCGGAGATCTCGATCTCGTCGACCTTGTTGCGGCGGTAGGTGAATTCGCCCTCGGTGCGCAGCCTGAAGGACCATTTATAGCCCAGGGTCCCGCCGACCCCGAATCCGGGATCGTACCAAATCTCCTGGAGCCCGTTACTTGAATCGTCGATATCGCTGCCGAAGGTCAAGTTCGAGCCGCCGTGAACGCCAAGGTAGACTCCCTCGGCGGATGCCGGCGCGCTCCAGGTCAACAGAAACGCCGCCGCGATCAGTGACAAATGACTGTTTCTCACCTTTGCCTCTCCCGCCAGTTGCATTCACGTCACTCCGGCCATTCTGGGCACCAGCGCCGGCTAAGAAAAGTCGCATGACACGCGCCGCCGCCTGGATCGCCCGCTGGGTCAGCTGTTGCTGCGCACACGCCTGACTGCATCCAGCCACCCGGCATAGCGTTTTTCACGTTCATCGCTGCCCATGGCGGGTTCGAATCGGCCCGACGACTGCCAGGTGGCCGCGACATCTTCCAGACTGTTGAAAAACCCGCTGCCAAGTCCGGCAAGCGAGGCGGCGCCGAGCGCCGTGGTCTCGTTAACGACCGGCCGCTCGACCGCGCAGTTCAGTGTATCGGCCAGGCATTGCAGAACCCAGTCGTTGGCCACCATTCCGCCGTCAACACGCAGGGTCTGGGGCGGTTGGGCCCCGTCGGCGGCCATGGCCTCCAGTAAATCGCGGGTTTGAAAGCAGACGGCCTCCAAGGCGGCGCGGGCGATTTCGGCCGGGCCGGTTGCGCGGGTCAGGCCGAACATTGCGCCCCGGGCATGAGCATCCCAGTAAGGCGCGCCAAGGCCGGTAAAGGCGGGCACCAGATAGACAGCCTGTTCCGGGTCGGCGGCCTTAGCCAACTCCAGGGTCTCGGCCGCGGAGCCGATGATCTTCAGGCCGTCGCGCAGCCATTGGACCGCCGCGCCCGCGACGAAAATCGAACCTTCCAAGGCATAGGCCGTCTGACCGCCGATGCGGTAGGCGATGGTGGTCAGCAGCCGATTCCTCGAGGTCACTGCCTCGCTGCCGGTGTTCATCAAGGCGAAGCAGCCGGTGCCGTAAGTCGATTTCATCATCCCGGGCTGAAAGCAGGCTTGGCCGATTGTCGCGGCCTGCTGGTCGCCCGCCATGCCGGCGATCGGCAAAGGCCGGCCGAACAGGCCGGCAGGTGTCGTGCCGAACGCGGCGTCGTTGTCACGGACCTCCGGCAGTATCTCGGCCGGGACCTGGAACAGCCGCAGCAGTTCCTCGTCCCAGGCTTGCCGGCGGATATCGTAGAGCATGGTCCGCGCTGCGTTGGTCGCGTCGGTGGCGTGAACCTTGCCTTCGGTCAGACGCCACAGCAGGAAGCAGTCGATGGTGCCGAACGCAAGTTCGCCGCGCTCCGCCCTGTCGCGGGTGCCGGGCACGTTTTCCAGCAGCCAGGCGATCTTGCTGGCGGAAAAATAGGGATCAAGCAGCAGTCCGGTACGGCCTTGAACCAGGGCCTCGTGACCTTGCCGCCGCAAGCGGTCGCACTGGGGGGCACCGCGCCGATCCTGCCAGACGATCGCCTTGTGAATGGCTTCGCCGCTCGAACGGTCCCACAGCACCGTCGTCTCGCGCTGGTTGGTGATACCGATCGCGGCGACCTGTTCGACGGTGCAACCGGCGTCGGCTAGCGCCCCTTTGGCGACGGCAACCGTGTCGCGCCAGATATCCTCCGGATCGTGCTCGACCCAGCCCGATTGTGGGAAATGCTGCGGCAGTTCTCGCTGAGCCTGGCCGGCGGGCCGGCCCGCCCGGTCGAACACCATCGCTCTGCTGCTGGTGGTGCCTTGGTCGATGGCAAGAACATAACTGGGCGCGGGCATGCCGGCACTCCTCCCTTGGGGCGACTCTTCTTGGCCGCCATGGTGAAAGCGCGGGCACCAAAGATCAAGCCGTGCACCCACACCAAGCGCGAGCGTTGACTTGAATCAAGGTGGTCCGGGCGCCGACCAACTAGATTGCGGCCATGAAGGGACGCGGGCCGATACCCTTGGCTCGCGAGCGACGAGGAGAGATCGGAATGGGCAAGAAATCCGCGGTCAAATCGAGCGCGGCCGGCAATCGAATGCCGGCAGCGAACGACAGCGATTGGTTCTATCGACCCCTGGTGGATCTACGCGAGCAGATGAATCATCTGTTCGACTCTTTGGGCGGCGGATGGCGCGTTCCGTCCATCGGCGCGCCCTTCGCGGCTCGGGCACCGCAAGGCAGCTCGATTTCCGTCCACTTCGATGTCAGCGAGAGCGAAGATGCCATCGAGGTCTCGGCCGAACTGCCCGGGATCGATGAGAAGGACGTCGAGGTGACCTTGGCCAACGGCTTGCTTACGGTGCAGGGCGAGAAGCGGGCGGAGTCCGAGCAGATGAAAATGGATCGCTATGTCATGGAGCGTCGCTACGGCGCCTTCAGCCGCAGTTTCCGCCTGCCGGATAGCGTGGAAGAGGGCAAGGTGAAAGCAAAATTCGACAGGGGCGTACTTCAGATCATTCTGCCAAAGGCCCTAGAGACCAAGCAATAGTCGAAGCGGATTCCGATCGCCAAAGCCTAAGGGGCTTTGTTCATGGCTTCCTGAACTCGAGCCCTGGTCCTCGAACTCCCCCGATTGAGAGGGCTGGGGCATTTTTTTCGGCGGAACGCCCTGCGGCTGCTGCCCGGGCCGCCCGATC